>JAFQIF010000218.1 GCA_017397695.1 Clostridia bacterium | reverse complement strand
ATTTGATTTTCACAGCCTTCGCCACACGCATGCGACGGAGCTGGAAGAGGCGGGGGTATCCAGCAAAGAAATTCAGAGAAGGCTGGGACACAAGAGTGAAGAAACGACGCGCAGGGTATATGTCCATGCCACTGACGAAATGAGAAAACAGTCGGTAGAAATCCTCAATACCATGTATGGATAAGGAATGGAGGAATGGGTGAGATTTGACCCCGAAAACGAACGCTAAGAGAGCGTGTCCCCGACATGTCCCCGAGCGTAAAAACCTATATAAGTGAAGGCGAGCACGCTGAAACATGGCGAGGTAAGCGCAAGGTATATGGGGATTGAAAAAGGCAGGGACGTCAGCTACAATTGAACGCAAGAGAGTAGGCCAAAATCTTGAAGATCGTTTCGGGCAACAACCCGATGGTCGGCATGACCGTCGCCGTTGCCGTTGCGGTTTCTCAGGCGCTGGCGAAGTAAGGAATAGCTAGAAAAACTGGCGAAGACTTATGCCCAAAGCTTTATATAGCTGAGGATATCAAGGTAGACACATCATTTGGGATTTGCTCCTGATGATGGGTCTACCTTTTTTGTTTAGCTAAGGAGTGATGGGCATGCGTAAAATCAGGATGGATTGTCGGGAGTTCAGAGTCGCTTGTTTTCGGATGCAGGAGAAAACAACACAAGGATCCAGATGATTAGAGAGAACTGGTATCATGTAAATGGAAAAGCAAAAGCAAAAGCAGACCCATCTTCAGGAAGCCTGAGTATGATGGGGCTGCTTTGCTTGGGGGAATCAGGTGTATTGGCGTGGCGGTTATGGATTGCGAAACGAAGCGTCGATCAAGAACGGGTCAATCTTGCTTTTCAAGCGGGGGAAAATCGATTTCCTCTCTGAAGAAACCGCGTGTATCGGCCCGGCGGCCTTGTGCATCCTGAATGGATACACGGATATAGCGTGCATCCTTGTCGATTTCAAAATCGCCGGAAGTCATAGACATCCCCGGTGCGGCGTGCAGCCTGCCGGGAGACTTGCTGCCATCATAGAGATAGATATGGGATACTTCGGAGCATTCTACATGCACTTTGCCGCCGTCAATGGAAACCTCTTTGAACGTCGGCCCCATAGAAGCATACATTTCGCCTTTTTCCATTGCGGCGATCACGCTGTCATAGGTGAAATCTTCCGGCATGAGCATTGTGAACGCGCCGAAAGAATCATTGTTAGGATGATCGACCGGAAAGAAGTTGTGGTTATCATCTGCGCCGTGGCAGAAAACACGCTTGCCGCTGCGCAGCATTCTGTCGTACAGTGCGCCGCAGTATTCCAATCCATTGATGACATAGGAGCCGTAGTTGCAGATTTCCATGCTGAAGCATCCTTCGTGCGCAATGATCTCTTCTTCGGCCTCCATGGACCAATACGGATGATTGTAGGCGACGATATAGCCGTTTTCCTTCGCAGTGCGGATGTATTCATCGATGTATTCGCGGGAGTACTCGCGCGGACGCTCGCTGCCTGCCCGGGCAGTGATTTCATGAAAGGCGTTGTCCCGCTGCAGGTATTTGCAGAATGCTTCGTTATAGCAGATCATCGTTGTGTTGTGCGGATTACGTGCAAAGAGGTTCAGGTGCACTTCCTTATCGTATGGATCATAGCGGCATTGCTTGTCCGGGCGGATATAGCATTCATAACCGGTGATCATCATAAAATCTGGATCAGCGAGCTGCTGATGGCTGCGCGGGCGCTCATGATCGGTGATGGCGAGAATGTCATAGCCGCGTGCCTTGTAGAGATTCTTGAGTACTTCCGGCGTCAGGCAGCCATCTGAAAGCGTGCTGTGGCAGTGCAGGTTTGCCTTGTACTGTGCTTTATGGGGCGAAATCAGGTATTTCATCATGTTCTCTCCTGTCAATATGTGGATCTGATTTGCATGAAGATGATGTGCCTATGCATTGAAACGCTTGTTTTGCTGTATAAATTCTTCTGTGTATTATTTTGATCCGCCGCAGTGGTTTACCTGCCTGTTTTTTGATTCAGATTGGAAATTGTGTTTCCTGTTTCGTCTGTTCTGCTTTATCAGGGTTTGTGATTTCCTTTAACTGCTCCGTGCCAAAGTGTTTGCCTGTTCTTGTATTGGGCTCCAATCGAAAACAAAAACGTACAAACATTTGTGCGTTTCATGCATTTGAGCGTTTGTGCAGCATTGACGAAGCATGTGAGCAGGTGTTATCATATATGCAACAATAATGCTGAATGCGGCGAATAACCATGCGCGATGCAAAGCGTCTGCGACAACGCGCGTTGAATCGATATCAGCAGCGCAAACACGTGAAAGGAGAACCTTATGAACATCTTTGTATGCATCAAACAGGTTCCGTCGACCAATAAGGTACAGGTGGATGAAAAAACTGGTGTGCTCAAGCGTGACGGCATTGCCAGCAAGATGAACCCGTATGACCTGTTTGCCCTGGAGACGGCCCTGCGTCTGAAGGAAAAGCATGGAGGTAAGGTAACCGTCGGCACGATGGGCCCGCCGCAGGCGCAGGCGGTTGTACGCGAAGCGTATATGATGGGCGCGGATGAAGGCTATGTGTTCTCCGATCGCCGTCTTGGCGGTGCGGATGTGCTGGCTACGAGCTATACGCTTTCTCAGGCAATTCAGTCTGTAGGTGATTTTGATCTGATCCTGTGCGGCAAGCAGACCATTGACGGCGATACGGCGCAGGTCGGACCGGCTATTGCTGAACATATGGGTATTGCACACGCAGCGTGGGTATCCGGCATCGAGATGGAGGGTGACGGCGTGAACGCCGAACAGCAGCTTCAGGATGTCGTGGAGACGGTGCATATTCCGTTTCCATGCCTGATTACCGTGGAGCAGGATATCTATGTGCCGCGCCTGCCGTCCCTCAAGACTGCGAGGGAAACTGCTGGCAGAGAGATTCATATCGTCGGCCTCGACAGCTTCCTGGATACCAATCCGGCGCATTATGGCCTGGCGGGCAGCCCCACACAGGTGGAGCGGATTTTCCCGCCGGATCAGCATGTGGAGCACGTGCTGATTGAGGGCGAACATGCGGGTGAGGAATTGTACGAAACCCTGCGTAAGTGGAAGTTTATCGGATAAGGAGGTGTTCAAAGATGGCAGAGATCAGAGTTCTGGAGCGTAAGTGCACAGGCTGCGGCAAATGTCAGAGCAGCTGTCCGTTCGGCGCGATCGATATGGTGAATGGAAAGCCGGAATTGAACGCCGCCTGTAAGGTCTGCGGTATCTGCGTCAAGAATTGCCCGGAAAAGGCGATCATCAAGCTGGAGACAAAGGTCGATTCCGTTGATAAATCCCAATGGAAGGATATTCTCGTCTTCGCGGAGGTCAGCGGCGGGCGACTGCATCCGGTGGCGCTGGAGTTGATCGGCAAGGCGCATGAACTGGCAAAAGGCGTCGGTTATCAGGTCAAGGCTGTGCTTGTGGGCGACGGCGTTTCGGCCTATGCGCAGGAACTGCGCTATTATGGCGTCAGTGAAATCGCCGTGTATGACGACCCGCAGCTGGGCTATTTCCGTGCGGACGTCTATGCTGCCTGCGTGGCGGATTATATCCGCCGCAGCAGGCCGAGCGTTGTGCTCGTCGGCGCAACGTCTCTGGGCCGCAGCCTGGCGCCGCGTCTGGCCACCCGTTTCCATACTGGTCTGACGGCAGACTGTACGAAGCTCGAGCTGCGCGAAAACAGCGATCTGGTGCAGATTCGTCCGGCCTTTGGCGGCAATATCATGGCGCAGATCGTTACTACCAATACCAGGCCGCAGTTTGCAACCGTGCGCTATAAGGTGATGGATGCCCCGGTGCGCCGGGAAGAAGCAACCGGTGAAATCCGGATTTTTCCCTTGCCCAAGGAGGCAGGCTTGTCCCGCGTAACCTGTGTGTCCGTGGAGCCTGTCGCGGCGGGGCAGAGTATCTCGGATGCGGAAATTCTGGTTGTGGGCGGCAGAGGCCTGGTTAAGGAAGCTGACCTGGATATGATCAAAGAGCTGGCGGCGCTGCTGGGCGGCGACTGGGCCGTGACGCGTCCGCTGGTAGAAAAGGGATGGACGACCAATGAACGGCAGGTTGGTCTCTCTGGCCGTACGGTGAAACCCAGGCTGATCATCACTTGCGGCGTCAGCGGCGCCATTCAGTTTACGGCCTGCATGAACGGCAGCGAGCATATCGTTGCCATCAATACGGATAAGGATGCGCCGATCTTCAATACCGCCCATGTGGCTGTCGTCGGCGACCTTTATGAAATTGTGCCGGTGCTGATTGAAAAGCTGAAGGAGGCGAAAGCATGAGGACATTCAAGCGCGTAGATACGGATGATCTCAGATTCTTTGAAACGCTGATGCCCGGTCGTGTGTTCAGCGGCGAAGCGATCAGCACGGATTACGATCACGATGAGATGACTGAATACGGTCACTTTATGCCGGAAGCTGTTCTTCAGGCCGTTTCAGCCGATGAGATCAGCAAAGTGCTCGCCTATTGCAATGACAAGGAGATCGCTGTCACGCCGCGCGGCGCGGGCACCGGTCTGTGCGGCGGCAGTGTGGCGATCCACGGCGGCGTGATCCTTTCCAGCGAAAAGATGAAAAATGTGATCGAAGTGGACGTCAAGAATATGACGGCTACGGTGGAGCCTGGTGTATTGCTCATGGAGTTTCCCAAGGCGCTGGAGGGGACGGGCCTGTTCTATCCGCCGGATCCGGGTGAGAAAACCGCATCCATGGGCGGCAATGTGATGACCAATGCCGGCGGCATGCGCGCCGTGCGCTATGGCGTCACGCGCGATTATGTGCTGGGCATGCAGGTGGTGCTGGCGGATGGTCGTATCGTGGAGATGGGCGGCAAGAACGTGAAGTCCTCCAGCGGCTACAGCCTTGTCGATCTGATGATCGGATCAGAAGGCACGCTGGGCTTCCTGACCCGCATGACGGTCAAGCTCATTCCCGAGCCTAAAGCCAATCTTTCTCTGCTGATTCCCTTTGACGATCTGGATGCCTGCATCAGCGCTGTACCGGAAGTACTTGCCTGTGGCTGCGAGCCGACGGCGGTCGAGTTCATGGAACGCGAGGTCATTTCTTGTGCAGAGACATATCTGGGCAAGCAGTTCCCGGATAACAGCGCGGACGCCTATTTGCTGGTCCGCCTTGATGGCGCAAGCATGGATGCGCTCAGGCCGTCCATGGACGCGCTGACCGATCTGGCGCTGGGGCTGGGTGCAAAGGATGTGCTGATGGCAGATACCGATGAGCGCAAAGAGAGCATCTGGAGTGCGCGCGGCGCATTCCTGGAGGCCATTAAGGGCAGTACCAGCGCCATGGATGAATGCGACGTCGTTGTGCCGCGCGACAGAATCGCAGCGTTTGTTCGCGCGACACGCGAGATCAGTGAGCGGTACGATATCCGCATCTGTTCCTTTGGCCATGCCGGCGATGGCAATCTGCATGTTTATGTATGCAGGGACGCTCTGGAGGAGAGCGTCTGGAAAGAGCGCGTGGAAAAGGCGATGAATGATATGTACGCCTCTGCGCGCGCCATGGGCGGCGACGTGTCCGGCGAGCATGGCATCGGACATGCCAAAAAGCCGTTCCTCATGGAGGCGGTCGGCGAGACGCAGATGGAGTTGATGCGCGGCATCAAGGCAGCCTTTGATCCCAAGGGTATTCTCAATCCGGGCAAGGTTGTGTAATGCAATGATGATCAGGATCCCCCGTTCGGCAGGCTGAGCGGGGGATTTTTGTTTTGTAATTAAGAAATATTTATGAATGACCGGTTTTCTATGGGTGTTTTTTGTTAACTTAAGTTAATTGTTCGGTCAAATATGACTGACTGTCTTGTAAACGAAATAAATGAATGGTATTCTATATAGGCTTGTATAAATATATATGGGCGCATATTTCAAGCAGCATATTGAAAGTGAGAAGCATATGGGAAAGAAATTCGGCGACAGAAAAGACGGAAAGCTCCTGAAAAACATCCATCCGATGCATGTGGTCATGCCGCTGATGTATCCGAACCGTTGTGATAATGAGGCGTTTATCAGCGAGTGTATCGATCTGACGAATGTCATGGCTTATCTGGAGAAGAAGAATACCGGTGATCTGCCGTATCAGTATAATCTGTTTCAGGTGATGGTTACGGCGATGCTCAAAACGATTACGCTTCGCCCGAAGATGAACCGCTTCATCGCCAACCAGACGGTGTATCAGCGCAATGAGGTTTCGGCGGCCTTCACGGTGAAGAAGATCTTTGCGGATCATGGAGAGGAAGCGCTGGCGATTATCCATTCCAAGAGCAGCGACACCATCGATTCCATTCACGACGAGATTTACCGTCAGGTGTCCTTCTGCCGCAGCGACAAGATCGATGATGGCATGAAGAGCGTGGCTTTGGTGAGCAAGGCGCCGCGCTGCCTGATCCTGCTGGTGGGTGCGCTGCTGCGCTGGCTGGATCGCCATGGATGGGTACCGTATGCCCTGATCAAGGGAGATCCGTATTATTCCTCCGTGGTGCTGAGCAATCTGGGCTCCATCAAGCTCAATGCCGGCTATCATCACCTGAATAACTGGGGTACGACTTCTGTGTTCTGCACCATCGGAAGCCTGAAGAAGCGTCCGTTTTATGATGAAGAAGGTCATGTGACCATGCGCGACAGCGTAGATCTGGGCCTGACGATCGATGAGCGCCTGGCCGATGGCTATTACTATTCCAAGACCGTCCGCCTGCTCAAGAAGCTGCTGGAGAACCCGGAACTGCTGGAGAGGCCGCTTGACGAAGAGGTAGAATACGAATGATTACCGCAAAAACGCCGTGGAAGGATTACATGGGCGAGGTGCCCATGCACCTGGATTACTTTGAGGGATCTATGTGCGAGATGCTGGAGCAGGTTGCACAGCAGTATCCTAATTTCGTCGCATTTGATTTCATGGGCAAGGCGACAACCTATAAAGAGTTGATGCGCGATGTGGAAATCTGCGCAAAAGCGCTCAAAACCATCGGCATCCGCGAAGGCGACAAGGTCACGATTGCCATGCCGAATTGCCCGCAGGCAATCTGCCTGTTCTATGCGGTAAATATGGTAGGCGGTATCGCCAATATGATTCATCCGCTGTCGGCAGAAAAGGAGATTGAGTTTTATCTCAACGAGTCCGGCAGCGTAACAGCCATCACGCTGGATCAGTTTTATCATAAGTTTGAGGCGATCCGAAAGAACACCAAGGTGGTCAATATTGTTATCGCCAGCATCCGTGATGCGCTGGCGCAGCCGATCCGCGCGGGCTATATGCTTACCGAAGGACGCAAGATCAAGAAGATTCCGGCAGACGCGCCTGTCATCCGCTGGCAGGAATTCATGCGCCTGAGCAAGTGCTGCTTCTACGATTATCGCGTGAAGCGCGCCAAGGATGATCCGGCGGTGATTCTCTATTCCGGCGGCACTACCGGAACCACCAAGGGTATCGTGCTGACCAACGGGAATTTCAATGCGCTGGGCGAGCAGGTGATTGCAGCCAATCCGATGTTCCGGCCGGGCGATAAGATGCTGGCTGCAATGCCGGTTTTCCATGGCTTTGGCCTTGGCGTGTGCATCCATACCATGCTGACCCATGGCGGCCGCTGTATTCTGGTGCCGCGTTTTACGCCCAAAACCTATGCACGTGATCTGGTGAAGAAGCGCTGCAACTTTGTGGCCGGCGTGCCCACGCTGTATGAGGCGCTGCTGCGCCTCAAGGACATGGACGGCGCGGATCTGAGCTGCCTGAAAGGCGTGTTCTCCGGCGGCGATTCGCTCTCTATTGAGCTCAAGAAGAAGCTTGATAAGTTCCTCTACGATCATAAGGCAAGTGTGCAGGTGCGCGAGGGCTATGGCACGACGGAGACGGTGACGGCCTGCTGCCTGACGCCTTCCCATATGTTCAAGGAAGGTTCTATCGGTCTGCCCTTCCCGGATACCTATATCAAGATTGTGGAGCCGGGCACGGATCATGAGCTGCCCTACGGCGAGGAGGGCGAGATTCTGCTGGCCGGTCCGACGGTGATGAAGGAATACATGCATCATCCGGTAGAAACCGCGCAGACCCTGCGCACCCATGAGGACGGCCTGACCTGGGTGTACACTGGCGATCTGGGCAAGATGGATGAACAGGGCTTTGTCTACTTCAAGGGCAGGGCCAAGCGCATGATCGTCACCTCCGGCTACAACGTCTACCCGGCGCAGATTGAGAATATCCTCGACGCTCACGAGTTTGTGCAGATGAGCTGCGTGATCGGCGTGCCGGATTCGCTGAAGATGCAGCGTGTGAAGGCGTTTGTGAAGCTGGCTGCCGGCGTGGAAGCAACCGAGGAGACCAAGCAGGCGATCCTGGACCATTGCCGCAAGCATGTGGCCAAGTATGCCATGCCGCGCGATCTCGAGTTCCGGGAAGAGATGCCCAAGACGCTGGTGGGTAAGGTGGCCTACCGCGTGCTTGAGGAGGAAGAACTGGGTAAAATGAAGCAGCAGGAGCAGCAGAATCAGTCGGAGCAAAGCGCCTGATGCTGTTTGTTCCGGATATCGGTGAATCCTTTGGACGCCGCTTTGCGGGAGAATCTCCTGCAGGCGGCGTCTTTTTGATGACAAGCAGAAATCTGTTTATGGTCGGGGTTTGTGGGTTCTTTGCTTTACACCAAACAGCGTGGATGATATACTGGAAACAACAGAGAATGCGGCGGCAGATCACGGAAAGAAAATATGCGCGGAATTGAGGAAAAAGGAGCGGACGAGCGTATGAGCAAAGGCATCACCATTGCGGGCAATATCCTTACCGATTACGTCAAAACGGTATCCACGTATCCGCGTCCCGGCAAGCTGGCGGATATCTATGACGTTCAGCGCGCAGTCGGCGGCTGCGTCCCCAATACGCTTATTGATATCAGGCGTATACAGAGCGACATCCCGCTTCGTGCTGTCGGCAGGGTTGGCGATGATGAAGCAGGAAGGTTTGTGCTGGATGTGATGCGCCAAGAGGGGATCGATACGGACGGCGTCAGCTTCTCCCGAACGAAACAGACCAGCTTCAGTGACGCCATGAGCGCGGCAGACAGCGCAGAGCGGACGTTCTTCCATTATCGAGGCGCCAATGCGGAGTTTTCTCCGGAGGATATGCCGCCGCAGGCGCTTCATTGCGATTTGATGCATATTGGTTATATCCTTCTGCTGGATGCTTTTGATGCGCCTGACGCTGAGTACGGAACCGTGATGGCGCGCTATCTGCACGATGTGCAGCAGCAGGGGATTCTGACCTCGATTGATGTGGTCAGCGGCGAAGCTGGACTGTTTCAGGAGAAGGTGATCCCCGCGCTGCGCTACTGTGACTATGCGATTATGAACGAGTATGAGGGCGGCTCGGTGTCGGGGCTGGATGTGCGCTATCCGGATGGAACGTTGAATCAGGAAAATGTCGTCAAGTCGCTGGAATTCATCCTCAGCAAAGGCGTGAAAAAACGTGTGATTCTGCATTGTCCGGAGGGCGGATTCTGTCTGGATGCGGAAAAAGGATTGTTCATAGAGCCTTCTTTGAAGCTTTCCAGAGATTATATCAAGGGCAGCGTAGGCGCGGGGGACGCTTTTTGCGCAGGATGCCTCTATGCGATTTATCATAACCGGGATCCGCAATGGATGCTGAGATTTGCCGCAGCGGCTGCAGCGGCCAATCTCAGCGCGCCGGATTCCATCAGCGGCATGAAATCCTTTGCCGAACTGCAGAGGATGATGGATGAGTGGGAAAAGAACGAATTGTAAGGCTGACGTCATTCAAAGGTCGGAGGAGGAAAAAAGATGCTGGTCAATCTCAATGAAGTGCTCTATGATGCGCAGAAGAATCATTATGCCGTAGGCCTGTTCAATACGGTGGATACGGATTCGCTGGAGGCGGTTATCGAGGCGGCGGAAAGAAAGCACGCGCCGGTGATTATCGGAACGGCGGAGATTCTGTTGCCTTACGGCGAGCTGGCGCTTATCGGCCCGTCTACGGTCGAAGCTGCCAAACGGGCGAGTGTGCCGGTTGTCGTGCATTATGATCACGGCCTTACGTTTGAACGCTGTATGGAAGCGCTCAAGCTGGGTTTTTCCAGCGTCATGTTTGATGGATCGGTGAAGCCTTACGCACAGAATATCGAACAGACGCGTGAGATCGTTCGCATTGCGCATTGCTTCGGCGCTACGGTCGAAGGCGAGATCGGTCATGTGGGCAGCGCGGTCAACAGCGAGGATGAAAGCCGCTATACCACTGTCGAAGAAGCGAAGCAGTATCTGGCGGATACGGGCGTGGATGCGCTGGCTGTGGCGATTGGCACGGCGCACGGCGCCTATAAGACCGCGCCGAAGCTCTCCTTTGAGCGCCTGCGCGAGCTCCGTGCGGCGGTCGATGTCCCGCTGGTACTCCATGGCGGCTCCGGTTTGAGTGATTACGATTTCCGCCAGTCCATCGCCGACGGCATTGCCAAGGTGAATATCTTCACCGATTTGTGTCTGGCGGGTATGGCAGGACAGGCGGAGGCGCTGCGCCAGGGGATGGATTACCTCAAGGCGCGCAATCTCAAGAAGGACTTTATCCGCGACGCTGTGGAAAGGAAGATCGATCTGTTTTCCTGCGCGGGCAGGGCATAACGGGTGGACGGATACAATGGTTTGCATGATAAAGGCCCTCTCCCATTGGGGAGAGGGCCTTTGGCATATCAGATGCGTGTTTATTTGAGACCGAGCTCATC
This sequence comes from Clostridia bacterium, assembly GCA_017397695.1. Next base: position 24,468 of record JAFQIF010000218.1, on the reverse strand, counting down.
TTTGCCCGCCAGCTTGATGCGATATGGCCTGAGCAGTTCGGCAAACTTTGCTTCATCCTCAATGCGGAAAACCATATACGCCATTCCGTCTTTGTGCGTGAACAGAGAATACATGTATTCCACGTCCATTTTGCCCGCGGCCAGCGCCTCGAGCACCGGGGCAAGACCGCCGATTTCATCCGGAACAGAAACGACGCTGACAGGCGTCATCGAGATGATATAGCCATGCTCATGCAGGATGTACGTGGCGCGCTGGGCGTCGTCGACAATCAGGCGGAGTACGCCGTAATCAGAGGTTTCGGCGATGGAGATGGCGCGAAGGTCGATGCCGTTGTCAGCCAGCACACGGGTGACTTCGGCCAGCTGTCCGGCGCGGTTTTCCAGAAAAATCGAAATCTGATGAACCATATGCATGCCTCCTTAGATCTTGCGCTTGTCGATGATGCGAACAGCCTTGCCCTCGGAACGGACGATGCTCTTGGGCGACACGATGCGCACCTTGGCGTAGATACCCAGCATGGTCTTGAGCGCGGCAACGAGCTTCTTTTCTTCGTCGTGGATATCGGCCAGGGAGTCGGAGAATTTGTTGAGCTGCATTTCCACCAGTACCTCGAGCGTGTCGCTGTGGTTGACGCGGTCGACGATAAGCTGATAGTTTGCCGGATAGCCCTGCTCCAGCAGCACGGTCTCGATCTGAGAGGGGAAGACATTGACGCCCTTGATGATGAGCATATCATCGCTGCGGCCCATCGGCTTGCTCATCTTCACATGCGTGCGGCCGCAGGAACACTTCTTGCGGCTGAGCACACAGATATCGCGGGTGCGGTAGCGCAGCAGCGGGAAGGCTTCCTTGGTAATGGAGGTGAAGACCAGTTCGCCCTTGCTTCCTTCGGGCAGCACTTCGCCGGTCTCGGGATCGATGATCTCTGCGATGAAGTGATCTTCGTTGATGTGCATGCCCGTCTGTTCGCAGCATTCAAACGAAACACCGGGGCCGGAGGTTTCGGTCAGGCCGTAGATATCGTAAGCCTTGATTCCCAGGCTCTTTTCGATGTCGTGGCGCATCTCCTCGCTCCATGCTTCCGCACCGAAGATGCCTGCTTTGAGCTTGATCTTGTCGCGCAGCCCCGCTTCGGCAATGGACTCGCCCAGATAGGCCGCATAAGACGGCGTGCAGCACAGGATGGTCGCTTCCAGATCCGTCATGAACTGCAGCTGGCGCTCGGTGTTGCCCGAGGACATCGGCAGCGTCAGGCAGCCTACGCGATGGGAACCGCCGTTGAGGCCGGGGCCGCCGGTGAACAGGCCATAGCCATAGGCCACCTGAACGACGTCCTCCTTCGTGCCGCCGGCGGCGACGATGGCGCGCGCGCAGCAGTCCTCCCACAGGTCGATGTCGTGCTGGGTGTAGAACGCGACGACGCGGCGGCCGGTGGTGCCGGAGGTCGACTGAATGCGCACGCATTCGCTCAGCGGCACGCCCTTGAGGCCATAGGGATAGGCGTCGCGCAGGTCGTTCTTGGTCAGGAAGGGCAGCTTGTGCAGGTCGTCAACGCCCTTGATGTCCTCCGGCGTGAGACCTTTTTCTTCCATCTTTGCGCGATAGTAGGGGACGTTGTCCCACACGTGCTTCACCTGCTTGACCAGACGCTCGTTCTGCCAGGCCAGAATCTGTTCGCGCGGGGCGGTTTCGATTTCGGGCTGATAATAGTTTGCCATGGGGATCGCTTCTTTCTATAGATAGAATAGGTGTATTATGCTTCTCTGCCCAGCAGGAAAGCTTTTCTGTTAAGCTCGAGGAATTTGGCCGGAACGGACTTCTCTATGGCGTCCATCCACTCTTCCAGCGTAAAGTCGAAGCTACGGGAGAGATGCCCCATCAGCACGATGTTGACCGCCTTGGCGGAGCCTGCCTGTTCGGCCAGCTCAAGCGCGTTGATCGCATCAACAGTGACGCCTTTGGCCTGCATCTTGGCAGCCAGATCGTCCGGGTACTGCGCAGCGCCGGTGATGACAGGCATCGGATTGATCTGCTGCATATTGGTTACGAGCTTGCCGCCTGCGCGCAGGTATTCCGTCCAGCGTGCGGCTTCCAGCAGTTCGAAAGAGACGATGTAGTCCGCTTCGCCCTTATCGATGACGGGGGAATAGACCTTTTCACCAAAGCGTACATAGGTTACGACGCTGCCGCCGCGCTGGCTCATGCCGTGTACTTCGGATACCTTGATATCGTAGCCCTTGGTCAGAAGCAGGCGGCCCAGCAGCTTGGAGGCGAGCAGGCTGCCCTGGCCGCCTACGCCGACGATCATGATGTTCTTCGTTTTCATGGTCAATCCTCCTTCGCTGCGTGCAGCGCATCGAATTTGCACAGTTGGGTGCAAACGCCGCAGCCGGTGCACAGCGTGTTGTCGATGGTTGCCTTGCCGTCCTTCATGCTGATGGCCGGACAGCCGATCTTCATGCACAGGCGGCAGGAGCGGCACTTATCGCTCTCCACGACCACAGGCTTGCTGTGCTTGACATACTTGAGCAGCGCGCAAGGGCGGCGGCTGATGATGACGGAAGGTTCTTCGGCAGCGAGCTCTTCGAGGATTGCGGTTTCAGTCTGCTTGAGGTCATAGGGATCGACCACACGCACACGGCGGATGCCCACGGCACGGCAAAGCGTCTCCAGGTCAATCTTCGTACAGGGATCGCCCTTGAGGTTAAACCCGGTGGTGGGGTTCTGCTGGTGTCCGGTCATGCCGGTGATCGAGTTATCCACGATGATAACCGTGGTGTTGGACTCGTTGTAGGCCACGTTGATCAGACCGGTGACGCCGGAGTGCATAAACGTGGAATCGCCAATGACGGCTACGGTCTTCTTGTCCGCTGCGCCGCCCTGCGCCTTGGTGAAGCCGTGCGCGCCGGAGATGGACGCGCCCATGCAGATGGTGGTATCCAGCGCACCCAGCGGGGGCACTGCACCCAGCGTGTAGCAGCCGATATCGCCCAGCGCGGTGATCTTGTTCTTGGCCAGCGTGTAGAACAGGCTGCGGTGTGGGCAGCCTGCGCACATGACAGGCGGGCGCGCGGGAATGGCGTCTTCCACCTTGCAGCCGTTCTCGGGTACGGTCATGCCCAGCTTCTGCGCAACCAGATTCTGGCTGAATTCGCCGATGCAGGGGAACAGGTCCTTGCCTGTGACCTTCATGCCCAGCTTCTGGCAGTGCGCCTCAATGAAGCTGTCCAGCTCCTCGACGACGATTACCTCATCCACGGACGCGGCAAAATCGAGAAGCTTCTTTTCCGGCAGCGGCCAGATCATCCCCAGCTTGAGTACGGGATATCGGTCGCCGCATACTTCCTTCACATACTGATAGGAAGTGGAGGAGGTGATGATGCCGCGGCTGTGGTCATGTCCGTCCTCAACGCGGTTGATGTCAGCGTTTTCTGCCCAGTCGGCAAGCGCCTTGGTGCGCGCTTCCACCACGGGATGGCGGTTCCTGGCGTTTCCGGGCATCATGATGTATTTCTGAGGGTTCTTTTCGTAGGTCTTGGAAACCTCAATACGATCACTGGTCTCGATTACGCTCTGGGAGTGCGCGATACGGGTGCACATCTTCAGCAGCACAGGCGTGTCAAACTGCTCGGAGAGCTCATATGCCAGCTTTGTAAAGGCGAGCGCCTCGGCAGAATCGGACGGCTCGAGCATCGGAATCTTGGACGCGCGCGCATAGTGGCGGGAATCCTGTTCGTTCTGACTGGAATGCATGCCTGCGTCGTCCGCCACACAGATGACCATGCCGGCGTTTACGCCGGTGTAGCCGATGGTGAACAGCGGATCTGCAGCCACATTCAGGCCTACATGCTTCATGCCGCAGAAGCTGCGCTTGCCAGCAAGGCATGCACCGAAAGCCGATTCCATGGCAACCTTTTCATTGGGCGCCCACTCGGCATATACCTCTTTGTATTTGGCGACGGCCTCTGTCACTTCCGTTGAGGGCGTGCCGGGATAGCTGGATACGAATGCGCATCCGGCCTCATATAGTCCGCGGGCAACAGCTTCGTTGCCCAGCATCAGTTGTTTCATGGAGAGTGTCCCCCTTCAATATGGATGCTTGTTACTATATCACAATATGGGCGAAATTGGAAGATGAAATGAACGATAACTGACACAACACTTCATTTTTCTTCTGTTTGATCGCCGATCGAGTCGGTAACTGCAACCGTAACGGTTCGGTCATAGCAGGAGAAGACCTGAGAAAGATGTTCGGCGTCCGGCTTGGGCGTAAAGAAACTGACCAGGGGAACGATGATCAGGCCGCAGAGCATACAGAACGCGCCGGCGTTGATGGGCGACTGCAGCAGAAGTGGGAAGCTGGACTTCACAAAGATATTGGCCAGCATGACCACTGTGGAAAACAGGAAGCAGACCCACACGGAGATGGGGGATGCGCCTTTCCAGTACAGACCGTAGAGGAATGGCGCCAGGAAGGCGCCTGCCAGCGCGCCCCAGCTCACACCCATCAGCTGTGCGATGAAGGTCACGTTGGAATTGTACTGTACCAGAGCGAGGATAACGGAAATGACGATGAATACGACAATCAGCGCGCGCATGGTTTTCAGCTGCTTCTTTTCGTCCATATCATGGACGACTGTTCCCTTGATAAAATCCAGCGTCAGTGTAGAGGAAGACGTGAGCACGAGCGAAGAGAGCGTAGACATGGAAGCAGAGAGCACCAGAATGACCACGACGGCGATCAGGAAGGGAGAAAGACCGGAGAGCATCGCGGGAATGATCGCGTCGTAGCCTTGTGCGGCGACATCCACCTGATCAGAAAAGAGCCTGCCAAAGCCGCCCAGGAAGTAGCAGCCGCCGGCGACAATCGCGGCAAAGACCGTGGAAATCACCAGGCCCTTGCTGATCGCCTGCTCGCTCTTGATCGCGTAGAACTTCTGTACCATCTGCGGAAGGCCCCATGTGCCCAGGGATGTGAGGATCACAACGCCCAGCAGGTTGACCGGGTCCGGACCGAAGAAGGAAGCAAACACGCCGGGCGTGCTGCTGACGGCAGGATCGGATACCCGGCCAAGCTTGTCCAGCGCTGCCATGAAGCCGCCCTGTCCCTTGAGCACTGCGCCGATCACAGCGGCAATACCCACGATCATGATGATGCCCTGCACAAAGTCATTGATGGCGGTGGCCATGTAGCCGCCGGCAATGACGTAAATGGCCGTAAGCACGGCCATCACGATGACGCAGACGCTGTAATCAATGTCAAACGCCATGCCGAACAAGCGGCTCAGACCATTGTAGAGCGACGCAGTGTAGGGAATTAAGAAGATGAAAATGATCGCAGAGGATGCGATTTTCAGCGCGGGGCTGTCAAAGCGGGTGCTGAAGAACTGGGGCATGGTCGCGCTTTGCAGGTGCTGTGTCATAACGCGGGTGCGTCTGCCCAGCAGGGCCCAGGCCATCAGCGAGCCGATGAGCGCATTGCCGATGCCTGCCCATGTCGCTGCGATGCCGTATTTCCAGCCGAACTGGCCGGCATAGCCGACAAATACCACCGCAGAAAAATAGGAGGTGCCATAGGCGAACGCTGTCAGCCAGGGGCCGACGCTGCGGCCGCCCAGAACAAAACCGTTTACATCCGTGGCGTGCTTGCGGCAATACAGGCCAATACCAATTGTCATGCCAAAGAATACGACGAGCATTGCGAGCTTGATGAACAGATCCATAAGGAACATCCCCTGTGCTTAAAGATTTGGGTGTATGATTGCGCCTGCAATCAGCCGGTAATCTGTGCCTCGACCAGACGTCCCTGGCAGTATTTTTCGCGCAGAACGGGCTTTTCGATCTTGCCGGTGGGGTTGCGCGGGATGGTATCAAAGATGACCTTGCGCGGGCGCTTGTAGCGCGGCAGCCCCTCGCAGAAAGCGTTGATTTCTTCCTCGGTGCAGGTGAAGCCTTCCTTGATTTCCACGATGGCTGCAGCGATTTCGCCCAGACGCGGATGAGGCAGGCCGATGACGGCGACGTCCTTGATCTTGTCAAAGCCGCGCATGAAATCTTCAATCTGCACGGGATAGAGGTTTTCGCCGCCGGAGATGACGACGTCCTTTTTGCGGTCTACCAGATAGATGAAGCCGTCCTCGTCCATGCGGGCCATGTCGCCGGTATAGAGCCAGCCGCCCTTGAGCACCTCGTTGGTCGCTTCTTCATTTTTATAGTAGCAAAGCATCACGCCGTCGCCGCGGACAATCAGCTCGCCCACGTCGCCCTGCGTGACCTCGTCGCCGTTCGGGGAGACGATCTTTGCTTCCCATTTATAGCCTGGCTTGCCGATGGCGCCGACCTTGTGTACGTTCTCCACGCCCAGATGCACGCAGCCCGGGCCAATGGACTCGGACAGGCCGTAATTGGTGTCGTACTGGTGATGCGGGAAGACCTTCAGCCAGCGGTTGATCAGGCTCGGCGGCACGGGCTGCGCGCCGATGTGCATCAGGCGCAGCTGATCCAGATAGTAATCATCCAGATGCACGCGGCCTGCGTCGATGGCGTCCAGCAGATCCTGTGCCCACGGCACCAGCAGCCACACGATGGTGCATCGCTCATCGTTTACCGCGCGCAGAATCCATTCGGGCTTCACGCCGCGCAGCAGAACAGCCTTGCTGCCGGAGAACAGCGAGCCGAACCAGTGCATCTTTGCGCCGGTATGATACAGCGGCGGAATACACAGAAATACGTCGTCGCGATGCTGATGGTGATGCGCTTGCTCCACCTCGCAGGAATATGCCAGCGCTCTGTGATTGTGCAGGATGGCTTTGGGGAAGCCGGTTGTGCCGGAGGAGAAGTAGATCGCAGCATAGTCCATTTCTGCCAGAGCAACGGGCGGAGGATTGGAGGAGCAGAATGTCATCAGCCGCATGCAGTCCTCAGAATAAACCGGGCCGTTCTTGCCCACGTAGAACATGAAGCGAAGGCCGGTCAGTTCTTTTTCGATCGCGTCGATGCGGCTGACAAACTCGGGGCCAAAGATCAGAACTTCGACGTCGGCCAGCTCCAGACAGTACTTGATTTCATCGCTGGAGTAGCGGAAGTTCATCGGTACGGCGATGCATCCGGCTTTGAGAATGCCGAAATAGATAGGCAGCCATTCCAGGCAGTTCATCATCAGAATGGCGATCTTTGTTCCTTTGGCGATGCCGCGGCTGAGCAGCAGATTGGCAAAGCGGTTGGCACGACGGTCGAAATCGGTCCAGCTCAGCTCACGACGGTATGGGGCGTCGGGATGGGCGCTCTCGATCAGATTAAACTCGCGCCAGGTGGTGGCCTGATCGCGCTCTTCGGAAGGATTGATTTCTACCAGAGCGGTTTCCATGCCCCACAATCTGGCGTTTCGCTCCAGGTAATCGGTTAATAACACAGCAAAAACTCCTTTGCTTCGCATTTGCTGTCTATTTTACCAGCTTACACATGTGATGTCAACAAAATGTCAATATATCTTTGCGATGTTGAACAAGAAAAAACTTGACACCGTCTATCTGCCGGCGTACAGTATTGCTGTGCAAAGGAGTGGTGATAAATGATCGTAGATTTTCATTCACATACGTTTCCTCAAAGAATTGCGGCCTCTGCGATCGATAAATTGCAGCGTGCAAGCCGAACGGTGGCATTCAGCAGCGGTACAGAAATGGGTTTGTGCGATTCGATGAAGCGCGCGGGGATTGATTATACCGTCGTTCTTCCGGTTGTCACCAATCCAATTAAAACGACCTCGATCAACGATCTGTCTATTGAATTGGGCGGAAGGAATACCCTTGTGTACTTCGGCGGCATTCATCCGGATTCGCCGGATATGCGCTGCGAACTGGCGCGGCTTGCGTCGGCGGGTGTCAAGGGCATCAAGATTCATCCGGTGTATCAGAATGTCGATATCACGGATGTGCGCTACCTGCGCATTCTGGATCGGGCAGGCGAACTGGGGTTGACCGTGCTCATGCATGCGGGCTACGATATCGGCTTTCCGGGTGTGGATCGCTGTGCGCCGGAGGCGATAGCAGATGCGCTCAGGCAGGTTGGCCCTGTGCCGTTGGTATGCGCGCATATGGGTGGCTGGCGCTGCTGGGAGCGCGTGATTGACGCGCTGGCAGATACGTCCGTGATGCTGGATACGGCTTTTTCGCTGGGCGATCTTACGCCGCTTGCGCCAGGGGTGGAAGAACCGGATCAGCTGCATATGCTCGGCGAAACGGCGTTTTGCGGGATTGTCCGTGCGTTTGGCGCACAGCGCGTGCTCTTTGGCACGGATAGCCCGTGGGGCGATCAGGCGCAGTGCGTGGCACAGATACGCGCCCTGCCTTTGACGCCGGCGGAAAAAGGCGCCATTCTCGGCGGCAATGCGCAGAAGCTGCTTGGCTTGTAAACCTGTGCGGGGGAAAGGTACTGGATTGCATAGAATGCTTGTATGACGGCGTATCTTCTGATAAAATGTGGATAATCAAATGATGAAGGGATAAAAGTATGTCGCTGTTTCAACTCGCTGGTTACGGCTTTGCCTGTACTGCCGCATATTACATTTGCCCGGGCAGGATGCGGTGGATTGTGCTGCTGCTGTTCAGCTATGGTTTTTATGCGTCCCGCGCGCTTGTGTCGCTGCCGTTTATTCTCCTGACAACGCTGACCACCTGGCTGGGCGCGCTGGCAATCGGCCGCGTCGCCGTGCGTTCGAAGGAGTATCTGAAGGAGCGGAAAGCGGCGCTTTCTGCCGAAGAAAAAAAGCGGGTGAAAGCGCAGGCAAAAAAGCGCCAGCGGATTTGGCTGGTGTTTGTGCTTGTGCTGAATTTCGCGGTATTGGCGGTGCTTAAGTACACCGATGATCTGCTGGGATGGTTCGGCGCTTCGCCGCTGGGCCTGCTTTTGCCGCTTGGCATTTCGTTTTATACGTTCCAGTCGATGGGATATCTCATCGATGTATACAGCGGCAAGTATGCGCCGCAGCGTAATCCTTTCAAGCTGGCGCTGTTCATCTCGTTTTTCCCGCAGTTGATACAGGGGCCGATCGGCCGCTACGATCAGCTTGCGCCGCAGCTGCTGCAGCCGCATGCCTTTGACTGGAATAACCTGCAGCGCGGCTTTCTGCTCATCCTTTGGGGGTTGCTGAAAAAGATGGTCATCGCGGACAGAGCGCTGCCCGTGGTCAACCGCATATTCAGCGCGCAGACAGGAGAGTATGGCGGCGCTGTTGCCGTGCTGGGTGTTTTGCTGTATTCCCTGCAGCAGTACTGTGACTTCTCCGGTGGCATCGATCTGGTAACGGGCATTGCCCAACAGATGGGCATTATGCTTGCGCCGAATTTCAGACGCCCGTATTTCGCGGTCTCTCTGGGCGATTTCTGGCGGCGCTGGCATATTTCGCTGGGCAGCTGGATGCGCGATTACGTCTTTTATCCCTTTGCGCTGACCAGCCCGATGAGCGCGCTGTCCCGTTGGGCTAAGCCGCGTTTGGGCAGCGGTGTGGCGCGCGCGCTGCCGGCGGCGCTGGGTAATATTCTCGTGTTTCTTCTGGTCGGCGTGTGGCATGGCGCTACGAGCAATTATATCCTCTGGGGCCTGTATAATGGTCTGATTCTCGCGTTCTCCGCGCTCATGGAACCTGCGTACAAGCGCTGGCAGGGTGCGCATGCCGGGCTGGCGGCTTCGAAGGGTTTCCATGTGCTGCGTGTGCTGCGAACATTCCTGATCGTCAATATCGGATGGTTCTTTGATCGCTGCGCGCATGGCGCGGATGCGCTGCGCATGCTTTGCTCGACGGTTGCGGATCTGCGCATGGCTGAGCTGAACGCTGATCTGCTGCTGAGCCTGGGTATCGGCGCGGCGGATTATGCGCTGCTGGCTGTGTGTACGGCGATACTGTTTGCGGCCTCCGTTGTGCAGGAGCGAGGTTTGGTGATCAGAGATTGGATTAGCGAAAGGCGCCTGCCTCTGCGCTGGGCAGTCCTGATTGCCGGTGCGCTGGCGGTACTGGTTTTCGGCATGTACGGTTCGGGTTTTGACGAAGCGTCGTTTATCTATTATCAGTTCTGACGGGAGCGAAGGCATGAAAAGAAAGCATATTCTTCGCACGCTGGAGGCGCTTCTCTTCTGCATCGTGCTGGCGGTTTGCGTTGCGGCAGCAACCAATGTTCTGGAGCGCAAGCAGAGCATATCGCGCTTCAAGCCGTTCTTTGATAAGGCCAAAGAGCATGAAGTGCTCTTTGTTGGCGACAGTCATATGGTCAATGCAGTCTTTCCGATGGAGCTGTGGGAAAAGTACGGTATCACTGCCTATAATATTTCCAGCTATGGCAATACGATTCCGGTATCCTATTGGACGTTGGTGAACGCCCTGGATTACGCCAGTCCCAAGGTCGTGGTGGTCGGTATCAAGGATGTGGATAAGAACATCAAGCTGATCGGCAGCAGCAGCGACGCGCATACGGCGTTTGATTGCTATCCGATTTCACGCAATAAGATCCGGGCAATCGAAGATCTGATGAATGATCCGGAGGCGATGGACGATGTGGGCAATCGCTATATGGATATGAAATGGGAATACTACTTTACGCTGGGCAAGTATCATTCGCGATGGAACGAATTGGGCGAGAGTGATTTCCGGATTGAACCGGATGAGCAGAAGGGCGGCGCTATGGCGATCGGTGTGGCCGTTCCGGAGGATTACGATCTGATCGATCCTGATCGCGCTGTGGACGAATACGGCTGGGGTTTTGAATATATCCGGCGTATAATTGAAGAGTGTCAGCAGAGGGAAATAGAAGTACTGCTGACGTTCCTGCCTTTTCCTTCGGATGCGGATGACCAGATGGCGGCCAATACGGTAAGCTCGATTGCGGAAGAATACGGCGTAAGTTTCATCGATTTTGTCAGTCTGGATCAGGTGGTGGATTATAATACGGACTGTTTTGATCCTTCATCCCATCTCAATCCATCCGGTGCACAGAAGGTGACAGATTACCTCGGCCGTTATCTGATAGATCATTATGATGTAGAGGACAGGCGCGGTGATGCGCGCTACAGCGGCTGGAATGAGGACTATCAGGCGTATCTGGCGTATAAGGCCAGCCATATCCGGGTACAGGATAAGCTGGAAAATCTGCTGATGCTTCTGCATGATGACAGCTTCAGCGCATGTATCGCCGTCAGGCCGCAGGCGGAGCTGTATTGGAACGATCAGCTGCTGACGCTGCTGCACAATATCGCCAGAGAGCATGTGTTTGAAGAGGATGCCTACGCAAAGTGGTCCAACAGCATGTTCCCGCTTTCCGGGCTGGAAGATGCGCTGTGGACGGACGAGGCGTATTTCCTGATGCTCGACCGTAGAACGGGCGAAATCCGGGAGTATGCAGGCAATGCGCAGAGCGCGCTGCTGGATACGTCCTTTGGCACGGTGATTTACAGCGCAGGCGATGCGCAGCAGCCCATGCGCCTGGAGCAAGGTGGTGCTGTTGCCGCAGAATTTGGCCCCTGGCAAGAGGGGATAGATATTCAGATTCTGGTGATCGACAGCAACACATCAGAAGTGGTGACTTGTGTGCAGATGTAAAACCAAAAGAAGCGAGAGGAAGGAGAAATCCTTCCTCTCGTTTTGTCTGTGATGAAGAAATCAGATGACAAACTGCTCCATATAGCGCTTGGACAGGCGCAGGGAATCGAGCACCTTTTCACGGCTGCCCTCAAAGGCGCGATCTTCAACCTCCACGCAGGTATAGCCATCATAGCCGATGTCGGTGAGCGCGCTGACGTACTTCGCCCAATTTACATCGCCCAGACCCGGCAGCTTCGGGCTCATGAAGTCCAGCGGATAGGCCATGATGCCGACCTCGCGCAGCTTGTCCGGATAGAGCTTGATGTCCTTGTAATGTACGTGGAAGATCTTGTCCTTGAACTCGTAGAGCGGATGGATGTAGTCGATCATCTGCCAGACGAAATGGGACGGATCGTAGTTGATGCCCAGGTTGTCGGAGGGGAGAATCTCGAAAACCTTGCGCCAGTTGGCAGGCGTGGTCATCAGGTTCTGTCCGCCCGGCCACTGATCGCGGCCAAAGAGCATCGGGCAGTTCTCGATGGCGATCTTCACGCCCTTTTCCTCGGCCAGAGCGATGATCGGCGGCCAGATTTCCTTAACCAGCTCGAGGTTTTCCTCCACGCACTTGGTCTGATCGCGGCCGATGAAGGTGGTCACCATATTCACGCCCAGTCTGCTGCTGGCGCAGATGACCTTCTTGAGGTGCTCCACGGCAGCCTCGCGCTTTTCCGGGTTTCCATCCATGGTATTGGGATAGAAGGCCAGGGAAGAGATTTCTACATTGCGCTTGGCGCAGTAATCCTTGATGTAGGCGATTTTCTCATCGTCGAGTTCGTCGACATTGATATGGCTTACGCCAGCATAGCGGCGCTCTGCCTTTCCGACCGGCCAGCAGGCAACTTCGACACAGGTGTAGCCCATTTCGCTGGCCGTGTCGATCATCTCTTCAAAGGTCCATCCATCGAGAATGGCGCTGACAAAACCGAGTTTCATGCAGTATCCTCCTTGTCTGTCATGGTGTTCCGTGTCGTCGGGATCCACCGGATGATGCAATATTCATATAATGCATTATAGCATTGCCCGGGGGAGAATGTAAATGATTTCGAAATGCCTACGTCAAATTTCAAACGGTTTTTTGCATCGGTTCGGCCAATTTGGGCGAAAAGAAAACGGAATGTATGGAAGATGCGAATATAAAAGGGGGAAAATAAATGATGGAAATTGACAAAAGGCAAACAACATGCTATCATACAAATATCGCAGGAAGGGAAGTGGAAATCTGCTTTCGTCTGCATAGGCCTTTCCGGGGCGGATACCGGAAAACACAACTATATTTTAAGGAGGAAACTGTTGTGAAGAAGATTCTGGCTATCGTTGTGGCGCTCGTTCTGTGCCTGGGCATGATCCCGTTTGCGCAGGCTGAAGCTGTCAAGCTTGGCGTGCTGGTTCCGGCTGTGACCCACGGCTGGGTCGGCGGCATCACCTACAATGCCGAGCAGTACTGCAAGGAACTCGAGGCCGCTGGCAAGATCGAGTACAAGCTCTACACCAGCTCCAACGCTGAAGAGATGACCGCTCAGATCGACGAGGCGATGCTCTGGGGCGCTCAGGCTCTGGTTATCGCTCCGCAGTGGACCGGCATGGAAGTTGCGGCTCAGGGCGCGATCGACGCCGGCCTGACCGTTGTTGCGTTTGATATGGACATCCCGGCCGAGGGCATCTACAAGGTCACCGGCGATAACGAGTCCATGGGCGTCGGCGGTGCGAAGTACATCGTTGACAAGATCGGCACCGAGGGCATCGTTGTGGCGCTGCCGGTTCCGTCTTCCGGTTCCGTCTCCGAGCTGCGCATGAAGGGCTTCAACGAGACCATGGCCGAAATCGCTCCGAACGTCCAGATCATTGAGTACGCCACCGCGTTCACCCGCGAGGACGGCCTGAAGGATATGGCTGACATCCTGACCGCGAACCCGAAGATCGACGCCGTCTACTCTCTGGATGACGAGACCTCCATCGGCGCGCTGCAGGCGATCGACGACGCCGGCCGTACTGAGATCAAGGCCATCACCGGCGGCGGCGGCTGCCAGGAGTACTTCGGCATCATCAAGGAGAAGGCTGCTGAGATCGGCGCGGCTTCTGCGCTCTACAGCCCGCTGATGATCAAGGACTGCATGGACGTTGCCATCGCTGTCGTTGGCGGCGAGACCGTCGAGGCTGTTAAGGTTATCCCGTCCCAGATCGTCTCTGCTGAGAACGTTGACGAGTATCTTGACCCGGCCAACACCGTCTATTAATTCTGAATCATCAAAAGGGCCGTGGCTTTGCCATGGCCCTTTCTTTCCTCAGGAAGCTTTGCATCATCGCGAAAAGAACAAGTGACTTCACAGGAACGGATGTGAACGCATGAATCTGACCATGAAAGGGATTGTCAAATCCTTTGGCGCCAACGACGTGCTCAAGGCCGTCGATTTTCATCTCGGCGAGGGTGAAATCTGCGCGCTGTTGGGTGAAAACGGCGCGGGCAAGTCAACGCTGATGAATATCCTCGGCGGTGTTCTGCCTGCGGACAGGGGAACCATCGAACTGGACGGAAAAGCCGTCACCTTTGCCAATCCCGCACAGTCTCTCAACGCGGGTATCGCGTTTATTCATCAGGAACTGAACCTGATCAACGATCTTCCCGTTTACGAAAACATGTTTATCGGCCGTGAGCTGAAGACAAAATTCGGCTTTGTGGATCACGCGGCCATGTACCAGAAAACGAAGGCGCTCTTTGAGAAGATGGAGCTGGATATCGATCCCGGCGCCATGGTTTCCTCGCTGGATGCGTCCTTCAAACAGATTGTCGAAATCTCACGCGCGCTGATGATGAATGCTTCGATCATCATCATGGATGAGCCGACGACGTCGCTCACCGATCCGGAGATCGAGCGCGTTTTTGATATGCTCCGTACGCTCAAGACACAGAAGGTCGGTGTGGTCTTTATTTCGCATAAGCTGCGCGAGGTCATGGAGATCTGCGACCGGTATACGGTGCTGCGCGACGGCGTAATGGTTGCCGATGGCTATGTGAAGGATACGTCGATCCCCGAAATTGCTCGGGACATGGTCGGCCACGAGGTACATACCGGTCAGAAGGCGAAATCTGCTGAATTGGGCGAGGAAGTTCTCCGGCTGGAAGGTCTTACGCAGGAGCCGTATTTCCGTGATGTGAGCCTCAGTGTTCGTGCGGGCGAAGTGCTTGGCGTCACGGGCCTGCTCGGCGACGGACGCAGCGAGCTGTTCCGCGCGGTATTTGGTGCGCAGGGAAAGGTGCAGGGCCAGATCTATATGCATGGTAAGCCCGTCACCATTACATCCACACAGCAGGCGCTTGGTCTTGGGATCGGCTATCTGCCGCGTAACCGCAAGGAGAACGGCATTATCAAGGATATGAACATCTTGGAAAACGGTTCCATCGTCACGCTGCCCAGGTTGACGAAATTTGGCTTGATTCAGACGAAGGAGCAGTTGGCGCAGTTTAAGAAACAGCGACAGGATCTGCATATCAAGATGGAGAAAGAGAGTGACTCCATCACCAGCCTTTCCGGCGGCAACCAGCAGAAAGTGGTACTGGCCAAGTGGCTCAGTGCCAATCCGGCTTTGCTGATTCTGGATAACCCGACGCAGGGCGTTGATGTTGGCGCAAAAGAGGAAATCTATGAGATCATCCTCCGCTTGGCGGATCAGGGTGTTGCGGTGGTTGTGCTGTGCAGCGAGGCGCAGGAGATCATCCGCCTGTGCGATCGTGCGCTGGTTATGTACCATGGCAGCGTGCGCGCCGAGGTCAGCGGCGAATCCATGAACGAGCATGAAATGATGCGCCTGGCAACCGGCGGCTGATGATGTAGAGAGGAGAAAACAACCATGACACAGCGGACGAACGACAAAAAACAGACGATTATGCAAAAGGCGGTCCAGCAGTGGAGGACCAACCCGCTCTTCTCGACCGCATGCGTGCTCGTGCTGATGATCATCCTGCAGACCCTTGCGCTTGGCTTTGATTTTGACAGCTTCGGTGCCTGGTTTTCCCATTGGTCTCGAAACTGGATCAACATCCTGCGCAATAACGCCAGCGTCGGCATTGTTGCGCTGGGCATGACCTTTGTCATCATTTCCGGCGGCATTGACCTTGCTGTCGGCTCTACGCTGGTTGCTGTCGGTGCGGTGCTGATGGTCTGCGTCAATCAGTATCCGGATGGTCTGCTTACCGGCATGGGCATCACCGGCGTTCCGGCGTTTGCCATTGGTATCGCGGCAGCGATGCTCATGGGCAGTGCGCTTGGCGGCGTATCCGGCTTCCTGGTGGCCAGGCAGAAGTTGCCAGCCTTCATCGCTACGCTGGGCATGATGAAGATCTGTCGAAGCGTGACCCAGCAGGTCATGCAGACTGCAGCCGTCAAGGTGCCGACCGACTTCCTGAAGATCGCGAATACGAAGATTGGCGGTCAGGTTGTGCTGCCGATTTTCTACTGGCTGATCATCGCTGTTGTCCTTCATATCGTTTCCAAGAAGACGACGTTTGGCCGCCAGGTGTATGCTATTGGTTCCAACGAACGTACGGCACGCCTCTCTGGTATCAACGTGGAAAAGATCACTTCTATGGTCTACGTGCTTTCCGGATTCCTGGTCTCCATCGCGGCGATTATTCAGGTGGCGCGTATTGGCTCTATGGACTATGCCAACGCGGGCAGCGGCTATGAGATGGACGCTATCGCGGCGGTTGTTGTCGGTGGCACGAGTATGTCCGGCGGCAAGGGCTCGATCCTTGGCACGGTCTTCGGCATGCTGATCATCGCCGTCATGAATAACCTGCTCAACCTCATGGGCGTTCCGCCGTTCCTGCGCGAGGCGTTCAAGGGCTTCATCGTCGTCGCGGCGGTGCTGCTGCAGAAGAAAGAGAAAAACAGCTAAGCGGCTTCAAACCGCTGTGAAGCAAAGAAGGGAGTCTGAGGGACTGTGTCCCTCAGTCGGGGTTTGGGGCGGAAGCCCCAAGAAAAGGAGCGATATTTATGATTAAAGTCGGTTTGATCGGCTGCGGCAAGATTGGCCAAGTGCGTCATCTGCCTGAATACGCGGCGAATCCGGATTGTCAGATTACCGCGCTGTATGATATCAACCTCGATCGCGCGAAGGAACTGGCCGAAAAGTATGGTGCGACGGCGTATGAGAGCGTTGAAGCGCTGCTCGCTTCTGATGTCGAGGCGTTGAGCGTCTGCTCCTCGAACACCAGCCATGCCGAAATTACCATCGCTGCGCTCAAGGCCGGCAAACATGTTCTGTGTGAGAAGCCGATGGCAACTACGCTTGCGGATAGCGAAGCTATGGTGGCTGCGGCGAAGGCGGCGGGTAAGCGACTGATGATCGGTCAGAACCAGCGTCTGGCGGGCGCACACAAAAAGGCGAAGGAGCTCATCGATGCCGGTGCGATTGGCAAGGTGCTCACCTTTAAGACGGCATTCTGCCATGGCGGCCCGGAAACCTGGAGTGTCGATCCGGGGCTGAATACGTGGTTCTTCGATAAGAAGCGCGCGGCGATGGGCGCGATGGCCGATCTGGGCGTGCATAAGACCGACCTGCTGCAGTATCTGACCGGTCAGACGATTATCGAAGTCAGCGCTATGCTCTCCGTGCTGGATAAGAAGTTTGCCGACGGCAGCCCGATTACGGTTGATGATAACGCTTTCGTTATTTACAAGATGGACGGCGGTGCGATGGGCACGATGACCGTCTCCTGGACTAACTATGGCGCGGAGGATAACTCTACAGTGCTGTGGGGCACGGAGGGCGTGCTGCGTATTTATGATCATCCGGATCATACGCTTGTCCTGGTGAAGAAATCCGGCGAAGTCGAGTATTACGACGTCGATCAGATCCAGACTAACGATAATCAGACGGCCTCCGGCGTGATCGATATGTTTATCGATTGTATTAAGGATGAAACCGTTCCTTATATCACAGGAGAGAGCGCGCTGACAGCGATGCGTGCGGTATTCGGCGCGATTGAGTCCAGCGAGAAGGGCTGCTTGGTTAAGGTGAACTGCTGAGCCATATGCTGAATTGCTTGAGGGCGAACGCAGTTCGCCCTTAGCAAAGCACCTTAAACCCAGCGCGAAGCGAAATAGAGGGTCTGAAGGGCGATGCCCCTCAGGCAGGGTTTGGGGCGGCGGCCCCAAAAAGAAAGGAGTCTTCCCCATGAACAGAATCATTGCGGTCAACTCCAATTGCTATCATGGCTTCACCATCGAAGAGGCTATCGAGGGCATTGCTGCTGCGGGCTTCAAGTATATCGAACTGACAGCCACCAAGGGCTGGACAGAGCATGTATTCCCGGATCAGAGCTTCGAGCGCCTGCTCGAAGTCAAGGATAAGCTTGCTGCTGCTGGCCTCAAGCCTTTCTCCATGAGCGGTCATTGCAACCTGATGGATACTGAGCGTATCGGCGATTTTGTGAAGAACATCCGTCTGGCTGCGTTCTTCGGCTGCGATTACATCGTCAGTTCCATTGGCGAGGCGCATCTTAAGGATAACGCCGTGGCCGATAACAAGACGGTTGCCGGGTATATCGCTGCGCTCGTGCCATATCTGGAGCAGTATGACCTCAAGCTCGTGTTGGAAACACATGGCAAGGAGCATGGCAAGGGCAGCGTGCTGGCCGAAATCGTGCGCCTTGTGGGCAGTGAACGTGTGAAGGTCAATTACGATACGGCCAATGTCGTATTCTATGGCGACGTCGATCCTTGTGAAGATCTGAAGGACTGCATCGACGATGTGGCGTATGTTCATCTCAAAGATAAGGGCGGCGAAAAGAATGTCTGGGATTTTCCGGCAGTCGGTAAGGGCTGGATTGATTTCCCAAGGTTCTTTCAGCAGCTCGAGGATGCGGGCAACGATAGCCCGTACTCGATCGAAATTGAGTTTACGGCTGCAGGTCCGAAGGATCTTGCAGAGGTCAATCAGGCTGTGAAGGACAGCGCCGATTACCTGATTGCGCTGGGCTATACGCTGTAAAGGAGGACGGACATGAATATTCTGCTCGTCGGCCTTGGCGGCATGGGTACCTGCCATTACATGAACTATCGGCATATTGACGATGCGAATGTCGCTGCTTGTGTCGGCAGGACGGATCACGACAAGGCTGCAGCAGCCAAGTGGAATCTGCCGATCTATGGAACCATTGCTGAAGCCTGCCTGAAAGAGCACATCGATCTGGTGGACGTCTGCGCGCCAACCTATCTGCATAAGCAGCTCGTGCTTGAGGCCATTGAGCAGGGCAAGCATGTGATCTGCGAAAAGCCGATTGCGCTGCATCTGGCGGATGCGAAGGCGATGTATGATGCAGCAGACGCAAAAGGCGTTCAGCTCTATGTTGCGCAGGTGCTTCAGTTTACCCGGGAGATTGAGACGCTGCGCGAGGTTATTGCCGATAAGCGCTATGGTAAGCCGCTGGACGGCTGTTTTGAGCGCCTGACGGCTTGTCCGGCCTGGTCGCAGGGAGGATGGCTGCTGGATAAGGAGAAGAGCGGATTGCTGCCTTTTGACCTGCATATCCACGATCTGGATGTGATTGTGAGCATGTTTGGCAAGCCTGATGATGTCATCTTCACTGAGTGTGCGGGCGAGGGAAAGGCGTATGCCGAGCAGTATCGCTTCCAGTATATCTACCATCATGGACTCAACGTCTGCGCCGAGGCGGCGTGGTTCAATGCCGCGATCCCGTTCACCGCACGCTGGCGCGTGTATTTTGAGCGCGGCATGCTGGTCTGTGACCATAACGGTGTGACGGGCTATGCAGCAGACGGTACAGTGACAAAATTCGACGTGACCGATCCCATACAGGTGGACTGCGGCATCAACCTGGGCAGCAGCGGATGGTTCCTGCGGGAGTTGACGCATCTGCTGAACTGCGCGAAGAAGGGCGAGCCGTCGCCGCTGGTACCCAGACAGCGGATCGAGGATGTACTGGAGATTATCGAAAAGATTTAAAACAGAAAGGGCGGCGTGGATGCGCCGTCCTTTGCTGGTATGGAGGAGAAGAACATGGTTTTTGTCTGTTATCCCAAATGTACGACCTGCCAGAAGGCGCAGAAATACCTGGATGCGCGCAACGCAGCATATACGCTTCGGCATATCAAGGAGGAGAATCCCTCTCGTGAGGAGCTTGTTGCCTGGAAAGAAAAGAGTGGTTTGGAACTCAGGCGCTTTTTCAATACCAGCGGTTTGCAGTATCGCGCGCTTGGGCTCAAGGAGAAACTGCCGCAGATGAGCGAGGAAGAGATGCTGGATTTGCTTGCCTCGGACGGTATGCTCATTAAACGCCCCTTGCTGGTTAGGCACGATCTCGTGTTGGTAGGGTTTAAGCAAAAGGAGTGGGAAGCGCTCCTGGGTTAAGTAAATCAAAGAAAAAACGCCTGTCTAATTGGACAGGCGTTTTTTATGATGCGGGAAATTGCTTTGCAAAGATCTTCTTAAGCTGAATGAAGCACGGCAGGCGATGCGAATCAATATGGGCTGGGACAAAGCAAAAGAGCGCCGGGGGAAGGCGCTCTTTTGCTAGCTGGATATGCTCTCTGCACTTCAGGCATTGCAATAGCGGATAAACGCGCCGACAAAGATAGAAAGCCCGAACGTAGCGAAGAGATAGGCAGCTGCGATACCAAGAACGATGGCAGCCTTAAACATAGGACGCGCCTCCTTACATGTGAATCCCGTAGGATTCATAATTCCTTAATAGGTTGGGACGAGAAACCGAAAAAGGATTGGTTGAAAGCGACTCTATGATTTCGATGAGAATCGCTAACTTTAGTCAGAATTATACATGAATAATGCGTGTTGATCAATAACTTTTCTGTGATTTAATAAAGATGAAACAATTAATAACATAAATATATAAAATTCATTAAAATATATATACAATTACGTAATAACTTTAATATAATGTGTAAAATTATGTTAAAATACAAAGGCGAATGAGAATGAATTATTCAAAGAACTCTCTAAAACTTTTGGCGAATTCTGGTGAGGTGTGCTAACTTTTCGCTTTTAAATCCCGCCTAAATACGGTATAATAAACATCAAAGGAGCAGAAAGACAAAGGAGTGATGAATTTGAGCGATTACATCATTGAAATGCTGAACATCACCAAAGAGTTTCCGGGCATCATCGCCAATGACAATATTACGCTGCAGCTTCGCAAGGGCGAAATACATGCGCTGCTGGGCGAAAATGGCGCGGGTAAGTCAACCCTGATGAGCGTGCTCTTTGGCTTGTATCAGCCGGAAAAGGGTGAGATCCGCAAGAATGGCGAAGTTGTGCGGATTAAGGATCCGAACGACGCCAACGCGCTGGGCATTGGCATGGTGCATCAGCACTTCAAGCTGGTCGAGGTTTTCTCGGTGCTGGATAATATCATTCTGGGTGTTGAGCCTGCAACCAAGCGCTTGGGATTCCTACAGAAGGCGGAAGCGCGCCGCAAGGTGATTGAACTGAGCGAGCGCTATGGTCTGAAGGTTGACCCGGACGCCATGGTAGAGGATATCACCGTCGGTATGCAGCAGCGTACGGAAATCCTCAAAATGCTTTATCGCGATAACGAAGTGTTGATCTTTGACGAGCCGACCGCTGTACTCACGCCACAGGAAATTGATGAGTTGATGAAGATCATGAAGGGGTTGGCTGCTGAGGGAAAGTCCATCCTGTTCATTACGCATAAACTCGACGAGATCAAGGCTGTTGCAGATCGCTGTACCGTTCTGCGCAAGGGTCGCTACGTCGGTACAGTCGATGTGGCGAGCACCAGCAAGGAAGAAATGAGCGAAATGATGGTTGGACGCAAAGTTCAGCTGGTCACGGAGAAGACGCCTCTGAAGCTGGGCGAGAGCATCCTGACCGTGCAGAACCTGACGGTTAAGAGCAAGAAGTACGGCAAGCCTCTGGTCAATAACGTATCCTTCAATGTTCGCCGTGGCGAAATCGTTTGTATTGCGGGTATCGATGGCAATGGACAGAGCGAACTGGTCTACGCGCTTACAGGCCTGATGAAGGCGGAGAGCGGCAACGTTTACCTGGGCGATAAGGATATTTCCCACCTGTCTATTCGCGAGCGAAATCTCAGCGGATTGAGCCATATTCCGGAGGACCGCCATAAGCATGGTCTGGTGCTGGATTATTCGCTGGAAGACAATCTGGTGCTCAAGCGCTACTTTGATAAGCAGTTCTCCAGCAAGGGTTTCCTCAAATTCGGCGAGATCCGCGCATATGCGGACAAGCTGATTGAGCAATACGATGTGCGCAGCGGTCAGGGCGCTGTAACTACGGCACGCAGCATGTCCGGCGGCAATCAGCAGAAGGCGATCATCGCCCGAGAAATCGATCTGGGCAATGATCTGCTTATCGCCGTGCAGCCCACGCGCGGCCTGGATGTCGGCGCGATTGAATACATCCGTAAGGAGCTGCTCAGGCAGCGTGACAGCGGAAAGGCTGTTCTGCTTGTGTCGCTGGAACTGGACGAAGTGCTTGAGGTGCCGGACCGTATTCTCGTCATGTATGAGGGCGAGATCGTCGGTGAGCTGGATCCGCGCCATACCACGGCGAAAGAGTTGGGCCTGTATATGGCCGGCGCGCAGCGCAAGGGATAAGGAGGGATAGCTGCTATGGATAAGAAAAAAACGTCTCTGGGCGGCCGTCTCGCTTCGTCGGAAGCATTCCTGTCGGTTGCCGCATCGCTTATCTGCATCGTGATCGGTTTGCTGCTGGGTACCGTCGTGCTGGCGCTCATCAATGCTGAGCATGCCATTGGCGATGGTTTGCTGGTCATTCTGCAGAGCGGCCTGAAGAGCCCACGCAACATGGGCACGGTGCTGGCCAATGCTGCGCCTCTGGTTATGACGGGTCTGTCTGTCGGCTTTGCGTTCAAGACGGGTCTGTTCAATATCGGCGCTGCCGGACAATACACGCTGGGCGCGTTTGGCGCCCTCTACTGCGCCATTGTGCTGCAGCTGCCCTGGTATCTGTGTCTGCTTGCTGCGATGGTTCTGGGCGCCATCTGGGGCGCTATTCCGGGCTTTTTCAAGGCGTATCTCAACATCAATGAGGTCATTACCTCGATCATGTTCAACTGGATCGGCCTTTACATGGTCAATGACATCATGTACGGCAAGGGCCAGAGCCCGATGTACGATCTTTCTACGACCAAAACGTTCAGTCTGCGTAAGGTGGCCCAGGGGTCGATGATTCCCAGCTGCGGCATGAGCGATCATTTTGGTAAGCTGCAGTCGGTCACCATCGCGATCTTTATTGCGATCTTCTTTGCACTGGTCGTTTATGTGGTTCTGAATAAAACAACGTTCGGCTATGAACTCAAGGCCTGCGGCTTCAATAAGAACGCTGCGCAGTATGCGGGTATCAATGATAAACGCAATATTATTCTCTCCATGACGATCGCGGGCGCTCTGGCGGGTATTGGCGCCGGTCTGTATTATCTTTCGACCGTTGCAGAATGGAATCCGCAGGTGTCCACGGCACTGCCGGCGATCGGCTTTAACGGTATCAGCGCGGCGCTGCTTGCCTGTTCCAATCCGATCGGCACGGTTTTTTCCTCGCTGTTCATTTCCTATATCACCGTCGGCGGTACAAAGCTCTCCACACAGTACTACACCAAGGAGATTGCCGACGTCATCACCGCGCTGATCATCTATCTGTGTGCGTTCTCCATGCTCTTTAAGAGCAGAATCCGCGTGATGCTCGCGGGTAAAGCGCGCAGTGTGACCGTAGGGAAGGGAGGCGACGCCTGATGTTTCTGCTGCTGAAATACACGCTGCTCTATACGGTTGTTCTGATGCTGGTGGCGCTTGGTGGCATGTTTTCTGAGCGAAGCGGCATCATCAACATTGCGCTGGAAGGCATCATGGTTATTGGTGGCCTGATCGGCGTTATCGCTATTCAGCTCATGCCTGAGGGTGCAAGTGCGCTGTCCATCGTCTTGTGCTCCATTTCTGCTGCTGCCATCGCAGGCATGCTCTATGCTGCACTGCTTGCGTTTGCGTCGATTAATCTCGGCGCAGATCAGACCATCGGCGGTACAGCGCTCAATATGCTGGCGACCGCTCTGGCTATGGTTATTGCCAAGGGCTTTAACGGTTCTGCTTCTGCGAAACTGGACTACAGCAACCGTCCGTTTGTTTACGAAATAGGCCCGTTGACGGTCAACGTCTTCCTGTTTATAGGCATTGCGATCCTGATTCTATCCTACGTTGTGCTCTACAAGACGCGGTTGGGTCTGCGACTGCGTGCTTGCGGCGAGCATCCGCAGGCCGCGGACAGTGTAGGCATCAACGTTTACAAGATGCGTTATATCGGCGTGCTGATCTCCGGTGCGCTGGGCGGTATCGGCGGTATGGCGTATATTATCCCGTCCGTTTCCAGCTGGAACTTTGAGGTCGGTGTTTCCGGCGCAGGTTTCCTCGCGTTGGCGGTCATGATCTTTGGTCAGTGGAAGCCTTTCCGCATCTTCTTCGCTGCGATGTTCTTTGCGCTGTTCAAGTCGCTGGCGAACATTGCCAGCTCTATTCCGATGATGGCGGCGCTGGGATGGACACAGAACATGTACAATATGATCCCGTTCATTGCGTCGATGATCATTCTTGCCTTTACCAGCAAGAAGTCCCGCGCGCCGAAGGCGGAGGGTATTCCTTACGACAAGGGAAGCCGCTAAAGCGTATAAAATGAGGAGCCGTCAGTTCACTGATGGCTCCTTTGCGTATCAAAAGGGATAGAAAGTTCATTAAGGCAGCTTCAAGTCACCGCGAAGCGAAGAAGGGTCAAGGGATGAAATCCCTTGTCAGGGGTTTGGGGATGAAAT
>JAFQIF010000217.1 GCA_017397695.1 Clostridia bacterium | reverse complement strand
GCAACAAGCGCGGAGAGAAGCAGATTCACATCAGCGCGCGCAGAACACAGACGGAAATTCTTTTGTCCATTGCGGACAACGGCGTGGGCATGTCCGAGGAAATGCTTGAAAAGGTTCGCACGATGAACCCTGAAAAAGCGCTGAGCGCAGGCACATCCATCGGCCTGCTCAATATCGCTGCGCGCCTCAAGCTGCTCTTTGGCCGGGAATATGGCCTGGAAGTGGAAAGCGGCGAGCAGGAGGGCACGACGGTGACGCTCCATATTCCACTGATACAGGAGGATACGGATCATGGAGAATAAAAAACTGCGGGTGCTTGTTGCGGACGATGAATACTGGATCCGGGAAAACATGCGCACGGTCATCGACTGGGAGGCGCTTGGGCTGGAGCTTTTGCCCATGGCGTCAGACGGCGAGGATGCGCTTGCCAAGATGCAGGAGAATCCTGCGGATATCGTGATCACCGATATCAACATGCCATACCTTTCCGGCGTGGAATTGATGGAGCAGCTGCGCCTGAAATGGCCGAACACGGCGATTCTTGTGCTCAGCGGCTACAGCGACTTTGAATATCTGCATAAGGCGCTGCTGTTGGGCGCGCTGGACTATGTGCTCAAGCCCATCAATCGCAGCAAGCTGATGGAAGCGATTTCCCGGGCGACGGAGCATGTGCTGACCCAGACCCGCAGACGGCGTGAACGCAGCGAGGAGCAGGCAAGGCTGAATCTTGCGGCTTCCATGGTGCTGGACCGCGAGTTTTCCCAGTGGCTGCATGATGCCAAGCGACAGGAAAAGCTGCAGAGTGTAGAGGCAAAGCTCTATGATTACGAATCTGCTTTTTCCAGTTACCGGCTGGTTCTGGTGCGCCTGCCGGGTTTCATGCAGCATCTGGGCGAAGGGCAGCTGCCGCAAAGCGCGGCGGAGGCCGTCTATAAGATCAAGACGATGCTTTCTTCCATGGTGTCTTCGGGCAGCAAGCTTGTCATTCATGACCTGTATCATGCCAATCACTTTCTGCTGATTACAGAAATGGATGAAGATGTGCTGAGCGGACAGCTGCCAGATACACTTGCGCAGCTGAGTGTGCTTTCCAAGGTACAGCCGCGGGCGATGGTTTCCGGAAGCTATTTCTCCTTCAGGGATCTGAGAAGGGCATATGATGAAGTGCGCAGATGTCTGTCCTCCATGAAATGCAGCGACGTCATGGAAATCGGATTTACGGCGAGCGCACAGGTAAAGCCCATGATACAGCGCATCGGCGCAGACATGATGCATCAGCTGGAGCATGCGGCAAAGATGCAGCAGAGAGAACGATTTGAACGCCTGCTGGAGCAGACGGGCATCTACCGCTGCCGTGAGGAAAACTGGACAGTTGTGGAGCTGATGCACAGCGTCAATGGCGTTACCTGGATTTTGCAGCATCTGATGGAGGAGAGCCGAAGCAGCGAGCAGCGTGCGGCAATGGATAATCTGCAGGAACTGATGCTCAGCGTGGTGGACAGCCTGGAGCTTGACCAGCTGCGCAGTCTGCTTGAGCAGATGATGGATGAGTGCTTTGCGCCGATGGACAGCGGCAGCGGCGGCGAAGGTATGCGCAGCACCGTGCAGCGCGTGCGCGAGTATATTGATGCGCATTATGACGAGCCGATCTCTCTGAGCGTGCTCGCTGCGCGTTTCCATGTGGATGACGGATATCTCTCGCGCATGTTCAAGCAGCAGACCGGCTGCAACCTGATGCTCTATCTGGCGCAGGTGCGCATGACGCAGGCCAAAAAGCTGCTTGCGCAAAAGGATATGAGCATCACAGACGTCGCGCAGATGGTTGGCTATGACGACTATGCGTATTTCAGCCGGGTCTTCAAGCGCATGGAAGGCAAGAGCCCGCGCACATACAGGGAGGAGGAATTGCGGTGAAAAAAGTCTGGCTGGCGATGGGTTTGCTTGCGCTGTGCGCAGCGCTTTCAGGATGCGCCATTGTGCCTGCGCCTGAAACGCCGAGGCAGGAGGAAAAGGTGCTGCTGACGGTGCTCGCCGGAGAATCCACCAGCGATCCCGGTATGGCGGATCTGATTCACGAAAGAATCGAAAAGGCGTTTCCGAATGTAGAACTGGAATGGGAGAATGTCGACTGGGGCGAGCGCTTTTCTGTGAGGCTCAATGCCATGCTCTCCTCCGGCGAGGCGCCGGATATCATCATCGGCAAGGCGCAGGATATTCAGGCGTTCTATCCCATGGGCGCGCTGGGCGTATTCCCGCAGGAGTTGGGAGAACCGCTGGTGGATGAGGCTGTGGCTGCCGGCATGGCGGATGGCAAGCTCTACGGTCTGGTGTATAATCAGCTGTATCAGGGCGTGCTCTATAACAAGAATATTTTCTGGCGCTATAATTTTGAAGTGCCCCAAACGGAAGCGGAGCTTGCTGCGATTGTGGATAGGCTCAATCGCGTCGGTCAGACGCCCTTTGCGGCGCATTTTCAGGAAACCTGGCATACCGGCAATATCCTGATGCAGTTTGCCATCGGCGACGTCTTTTCCAAAGAACCCGATTGGGGTGACCGCCTGAGAGCAGGGGAAGTATCCTTCACGGATCCCGCATATCGCAGCTGTGCGCAAAAGGTAGCCTACCAGTATGAGAATACGTGGACGGATGCGATGCAGGTGACCCAGAGCGAGAGTGATCTGCGATTTGCCGGGGAAGAAGCCGTCATGTATCTGGGTGGCAGCTGGTCTGTGCAGGCGCTCAAGTCCGTTGCGCCGTACAGGAAGATCG
Organism: Clostridia bacterium; assembly: GCA_017397695.1. Next base: position 2,612 of record JAFQIF010000217.1, on the reverse strand, counting down.
GCATCTTCCCGTACCCGAACAGCACGGGCGATGCCAAACTGATTGCGGAACCGAATATCACGTTCATGAAAGGCGCGGCGACGAAGTATGATGCGCTGATTGATGAAATCTTTGAAATGCTGCTTTCGGACGAAGAACTGGCGCGCACGGTCTGCGCTTTCACACAGACAGACACCTGCCTCAAAGGCGTTGAGGTCGATTCGCTGGATATGATCCGTGAAGACATCGAGCGTTATCGAGCGGAGGACAGAATCGTCAGCGCGTCAATCGGCAATAACCAGCTCATCTGGGCATTCCAGTATGACTGTGCGGAACTCCTGCTTTCCCATCTTCGCGGCGAGCAGACACTTGACAGCGTGCTTACCCAGTGGGATCTTCTGCGCGACCAGAGCAGTACGCAGGCACAGTAGAAGCATTTGATACAAAATTATCCAAGTGAATCTGACAAAAATATCCTATTTTTCCTTGCTTCACTCATAGTATGCTGATAAGCAGAAAAGGGGGACTATACCCCGAAATATCGCAAGGAGGAAACTGTTATGAAGAAGTTTGTATCCCTTCTGCTGGCGATGGCCCTTGTGCTGTCTCTGTGCGCGTTTGCGCAGGCTGAGGAGATCACCCTTCGCGTGCTGGCCGGTCAGTCCACGACTGACGCGGGCATCGAAGACATGATCGACGAGGCGCTTGCCAAGAAGTATCCGGAAATCAAGCTCGAGTGGGAATGCGTCGACTGGGGCAATGACTTCCAGCCGAAGATGCAGGTGTACATGCAGTCTGGTCTGCCGGACATCATGATCGGCAAGGCGCAGGACGTCTCCACCTACGGCTCCCTCGGCCTGCTGGCGGATCTGACCGCGCAGCCCTACATGGACTCCATCCTCGATGCCGCGAAGGAAGGCGTTACCCTGGACGGCAAGGTGCTGGGCATGACCTTCAACTGTCTGTATCAGGGCGTCTACTACAGCCGTGAGATCTTCAACAACTTGGGCCTGTCCGTTCCCAAGACCCATGAAGAGCTCGCCGCCGTTATCGAGACTCTGAAGGCCAACGGCATCACCCCGTTCGCTTCTCACATGGTTGATACCTGGTCTATCGGCAACGTGACCATGCAGTTCGCTGTCAACGACGTGTTCAACAAGAACGCTGTCTGGGGCGATGATTTCCGCGCGGGCAAGGTCAGCTTTGAGACCAGCCCCGAGTACAAGACCGCCTACGAATACAACAAGCTGATCTACGACAATACCTGGACTGACGAGACCTTCTCCCTCGAGCAGACCGCCTGCGACGCCAAGATGGTTATGGGCGAAGCCGCGATGAAGGTGTCCGGTTCCTGGTCCATCCAGAACTTCCTGGGCATCGACGAGAGCTATGACTTCGGCATCTTCCCGTTCCCGAACCAGACCGGCGATGCGAAGCTCCTCTTTGAGCCGAACATCACCTTCATGGCCAGCGCTGCTTCCGAGTATCAGGATGCGATCAACAAGGTCTTCGAAGTGATCGCCACCGATAAGGACCTGCAGGTTGCCATCTATGACCACACCATGACCGCGCCGATGGTCAAGGACGTTGCGCCGACCTTCGCCAACCCGAGCCAGACCGACATCGACGCTTACGCCGCTGCCGGTATGATTCAGGACGTTAACCTGGGCAACAACCAGCTGGTCTGGGGCGGCTTCCAGGAGGAGAATGCCAAGGATATCGCTGAGTATCTGCAGGGCAACCTCACCATCGAAGAAGTCCTCAAGGCTTCCGACGCGCGCCGCGACAACAGCAAGTAATCCTTATACCTATACGGCGGGCGGTTTTCCCCAAGGAGAGCCGCCCGCTTTCCCTCTATACAGGCGTTATTTCCTCAAAAAAAGCGGATTGTCCGCGCGAAGCGAAGAAGGGGTTCGGGGACAGTGTCCCCGAGCAGGTTTGGGCGGCAGCCCAACGTCACCTTTTCTGCTTGAGTGTTTAAATCTTTTCTTATCTACTCGATTCTGGAGGCGAAAGCCATGCGCAAAATGAGCCCGAGCCTGCGTAAGCAGCAAATGCAGTACCTTTCGCTGGTACTGCCCGGCATGATCATCTTCACCATCGGACTGATCATTCCGATGTTTTTGTCGTTCTATTATTCGCTGACGAACTGGAACGGCATGACGGTGGAGAAGCCTTTTATCGGATTTGATAACTATGTCAAGCTCGTTGCCGATCCGTATGCCCGGAGCGCATGGTGGTTCACGCTTCGCTTTACCATCTGGAATACGATCATCCAGAATGTAGCGGCCATTTTCATGGCTGTGGCGCTGGACAGCGGCATCAAGGGCCAGAAGATCATGCGCACGATCTTCTTCGTGCCGTGCCTCATCAGCGCCGTGGTTGTGGGCTTTGTGTGGCTCAAGCTCTATGGCAATGTGCTGCCGGCGCTCTTTAAGCTCATGGGCCTCAAGTCCAGCCTGGCGATGCTGCTGGGCAAGGAAGAGACCGTGCTTACGGGTCTGCTCATCGCCAACAACTGGCAGTGGATCGGCTATTGGATGCTGATCTATCTGGCGGCGCTGCAGTCGATCCCGTCTGATCTGTACGAGGCGGCGAAGGTCGACGGCGCGAACGCCGTGCGCCAGTTCATC
>JAFQIF010000216.1 GCA_017397695.1 Clostridia bacterium | reverse complement strand
GGCGCGTGTCCACCACAGAATAATACCTATAACCGTTTTCCGGATTGACCACCGGGCGGATAATGCCAATCTTCTCATAATAACGAAGCATATGCGTGGTAACGCCCAGCAGCTTGGACATTTCACTGATGGTATAATGCATCCGTATCTCACCAAACCTTATCGCCATGCTATAGTTTTTCCGCATTCAGATTGTCTATATTCTAGCACAGAAACGCACGTTTTCTCAAGGAGAATCATAGCTTTAATATTCATCCTCAAATTCCTCTGGTTTCATTTTTGTCCAAACATACTCGGGACGATTCCCCCAGGTGGGTGCAAAATTTCTCTCCACAAAAAATATTTTTCTGCCGCGTTCCCCTCTCAAGCCCCTACCAGGGACAAACCCACCGTGCAAAACAGCGCCAACCGTCTCAAAACCTGCTCCAAATACCCCAAATTGTGCTTATTCCACTCAATTTCCGCTCAAAAATACCGATTGAATACAAAAAAATCCATCAGGCATTGTATCAATACCTGATGGATTTCATGGCTAAAGACGTAAATTGTGATACAAGGGACGGATATAGGATGAGGTGGGTGCACTCACATTTCTTTCTCACCCATTGCACTTATCTGCACTGACACGCTAAAAGGGGCATCCATCACTGGATACCCCTTTTGCCTACTGTATATCGTTCATGCTAAATAAAAAGGAGGAGTCCCTGGGAGGAGCCACATATCCGCAATACAGCAAGCCCTATCCTCAAATATTCCAGCCCGGCAGATACTGCTTGGTATTCTGCAGCATGTCGTCAAGCAGAGCCTTACCTTGCTCACGTGTAATTCTGCCCGCAATCAGCGGATCGCGCATCAGCACTTCAAGGCACAGATCAACATCATGCGTCAGAGCAGCGGTAAGCGTATCTCTCTGATTTTCGATATGCGGCGTCAGCAGCTCCAACACATTCTCCGGAACACTGCCGGCAAACATCGGCGCGATGGAGTCGCGGGAGAAGACAGCGTTGGTTTCAACCACGCAATCCTTGGGCATGTTCGCAATCTGTCCATTGGTGTTGGGAATATTGACGTTGCTCACAAGCCTGCCAAGACCGCACAGCGCCTTGATCAGCAGAATGCCTTCTTCGCCAGTCGGCTTGAGTTCGACTTCACGCTTGCCTGCAGCAAGCTCCGCAGATTTCTCAAGGCGGGCCTTCAGGTCATTCTTGCGCCAATCAACAGTGGTGAGGCCAAACTTCCAGCTCTTCACCGTCTGAGGATCACGCAGATAGGTATCGCCAGGCATGAACTCCGCCAAATGACGGTCGCCGGCAGCCGCAATTGCACCATAGCGACGGAACAGATCGAACTTTACGCGGTGCGCGCAATTGAACGCAGAGTTCGCCCAGTTCTTATCCGGATCGTTGTAGCCTTCCTCGTAGTTCTTTTCGATGAACGCTTCATAGATCGGGAACAGATCGTGGCAGCGATAGGAAGCCTTGTCAAACCAGGTGAAGTGATTCAGGCCCAGAACATTCACATGAATATCCTGACGCGGAATATCCTTGACGCCCAGCGCCTGCTCGGCAATCGCCTTGAGTACCTTCTGCGTGCCAAACACCTCATGGCAGCAGCCAAACGCCTTGATCTGCGGGAACACATGATACAGCGTTCTGACGCACAGGCTCATCGGGTTCGTATAGTTGATGACCCAGGCATCGGGCGCATATTCCTTGACTGCTTCGGCAATCTCCACGAACATCGGGATCGTACGCAGCGCACGCACCAGACCGCCGGGGCCAGCCGTATCGCCAACAGACTGATAGATGCCATGGCGCTCCGGCAGATGGACGTCGGACGCCATTTCATCAAACGTACCCGGAAGAATGGAAATCACAACAAAGTCAATGCCGGTGAGCGCTTCCTTGAGCGACTTGCTGACTTCATACTTCCACTTACCGACCGCCTCGTCGCGCGCAGAAACAGCATTGCCAATGATCTCATTGGTCTTTGCCGCCTGCTCGTCGATATCATAAAGGCGAATCGTGCCGCTCATGGACGGTTCCAAAGCCAGATCCGTCATGAACGTCCACGCCCAGCCGCGGGAACCGCCGCCGATATACGCGATTTTTACATCAGAAACGAAATTTCCATGATCAATCATGATACTTTCTCCCTTCGTTATCATCCAAATTAGCCCTTCAGACCAGTAGAGGCAATGCCTTCCACCAGATACTTCTGCAGGAAAATGAAGATCAGCATGACCGGCAGAACAGAGAGCGTGGACATGGCAAACATCGCGCCATAGTCAGAAGAGGAACCCGGATCGCAGAACAGCTTCAGCGCAAGGCTGACCGGATACATCTCGGACTCATTGACATACAGAAGCGCAGACAGGAAGTCATCCCAGCGCCAGATGAACGAGAAGATGCCGGCGGTAATCAGCGCAGGAACGATCAGCGGAAGGATAATGCGCAGATAGATGCCGTACGTGGAGCAGCCGTCAATCTTTGCGGCTTCATCCAGATCCTTCGGGATACCGTTGATGAAGTTGACCATCAGGTACACGAAGAAACCCTGGGTCGCAAAGAAATACGGAACAATCAGCGGAAGATATGTACCCACCCAGCCGAGCTTCTGATACCACAGATACTGCGGAATCATCAGAACCTGCGCAGGCAGCATCATCGTCACCAGCATCGCAGCAAAGAGAAGCTTCTTACCAAAGAACTTCATGCGTGCAAAGCCATACGCAACGATGGAAGAAGACAGAACCGTACCCACTGTCGCGATGACAGAAATAAAGAAGGAGTTGCCAAAGAACTGGCTGAATCCAACCTTACCGAAGCCGCGCCAGCCATTGGCATAGTTCTCCAGCGTCCACTCCGTCGGGAACAGATTCTGAGCGGTGGTAAAAATCGTATTCGTCGGCTTAAATGAACTGAAAATCATCCACAGCAGCGGGTAAATCATGACGATACCAAGACCCATGACAAACACGTGATATACTGTGGTCGAAATCATACGTCTCTTTTTCATGATTACATCCCCTCGTCATAGACCCAGTATTTCTTGGTAAGGAACAGCACACCCGTCAGGATACCAATGATCACCAGCATGACCCAGGCCATCGCAGCACCATAGCCAGCATGACGGAACTCGAAGGACTGCTGATACATATACACCGTATAGAAGAGCGTAGAGTTCATCGGCTTGCCCTGCGTGATGATGTAGCACTGCGTGAACGCCAGGAAGCCGCTGATGAGCTGCATGACCAGATTGAAGAAGATGGTGGGCGTCAGCAGCGGAAGCGTGATTTTGAAGAAGCTCTTCACGCCAGTCGCGCCGTCGACATGTGCCGCTTCATACAGCGTCGCCGGAATCTGCTTAAGGGAAGAGAGGAAAATCAGCATCGAAGAACCAAACTGCCAGACAGAGAGGATAATCAGCGTCCAGATCGCCGTATCCGTGTTGCCCAGCCAAGCCAGATGACTATCGATTCCGATGCTCTGCAGCAGCATGTTGACCGTGCCGTTGATGGCGAACATACGCTTCCAGAGAATGGATACCGCAACAGAACCGCCGATGATGGACGGCAGGTAATACGCCGCGCGATAGAAGGCGGTCAGCTTCGTGCTCTTGAGCAGCACCATGGCCACCATAAGTGCAAAGAGCAGACGAAGCGGGACAGAGATGAATGCGTAGTAGAACGTCACCTTAAGCGCCGTCCAGAACTTCGCATCTGTAAGCATGGTCTTGAAATTCTTGAGGCCCACGAACACGGGATCCGAAAGAATGTCAAAATCACAGAAAGAATAGTAGCCGGAAATCAGCATCGGAACAACGAGAAACAGGAAGAAACCGATAATGAACGGCATCGTGCAGATAATACCCGCTACGCCTTCCTCGTTGATCCATTCATTGAAGGATTTCTTTTTTTTGCCTTTAAGCGTCATCTGTGCCATGGCAATTCTCCTTATTCTTGGGTCAAAGAGTACAAAAACGGCGGGGAGCCGCGGCACACAGTCCCATGCACGACGTCCCCGCCGAATCATTTAATTAGAATTAACGGTTGTTCATGATTTCAGTGCCGCGGGTAACCAGCATCTCAGCTGCAGACTCAGCGTCGATCGCGCCATAGCACAGCTGCTCAACCAGCTCGTCCACCAGAGCGAACACTTCGCTGGAGCCGTCCGGGTTCGGAGCCGGAACGTCAGAAGAATTCGGGGAGACGACGTTGTTGATGAAATCAATCACCTTCTGGTTGTTCGCATCCATCAGCGGAGCAATCGCGTCGGCAACGATGGAGGAAGCCGGGATGCCGCGTTCGCCGAGGAGAACCTCGTTGCAGGCAACAGAGTTGGTGATGTAGTCGATGAGCTTCACGGAAGCTTCCGGATTCTTCGCGTCAACGGTGACGGAGAAGAACTGGCTCGGCTTGAGGTAGTTGGACTTCACCGGGTCAGCAGACGGCCAGGTGGTGATGCCAATCTCCATGCCTTCCGGAGCAGCATTCTGCATGGCGGTCATCTGGTTGGACCAGAAGAACGCGCACCAGCTCATGGTGGACGGATCGAAGCCATAGATCATCGGATCCTGCTCAACGGTACCGATCGTGGTCTCAGCAAAGACCTCGCTGCCAACGTGCCAGCCCTCTTTGATGCCCTGCTCATACAGGCCAAAGTAGAGAACTGCATCCTCAGCGGAAACCGCCAGCTTGCCATCGGCGAACATGGTCTTGCCATGGCCGCGCAGCACGTAATCGAAGATGGTGTCGGTGCCGTAACCGATGTTGGTCTTATAGCCGGTCTTCTCATAGACTTCACGGCACAGGGCGATGAACTCGTCCATGGTCATGTTGTCCTTCACGGTGATGCCGTTCTCGTCGAGCAGCGTCTTATTGTAGAGCAGGGACGGAGCGTTCACGCCGTTACAGACAGCATAGATGCCTTCGCCGCTCGTGCCAGCCTGGATGATACCCGCGTTCACAGCGCTCAGATCGAGCACACCGCTGTCAACATACGGCTTGAGATCAACCAGCAGGCTGCTGCCGACATACTGATTCAGATACTGATAGTCCATCTGAACAACATCCGGCAGGGTATGACCGGCGGCAGCAGTCGCCAGCTTGTTCCAGTAGTCCGCCCAAGCGACGAACTGCGGGTCGAAGCTCACGCCTTCGTTCTCAGCAGCATACATGTCCAGGATCGCCTGGGTGCGCTCATTGCGCGTCTGGTTGCCCCACCAGGCAACAACCATCGGATCCTCAGCCAGCGCAGCCGGAACAAGCGCCATGGCCAGAAGAGCCATCACCAGAAAGAGAGCCAATTTCTTCATACCGAATACCTCCTCATGTCTTGGGTGTCGGATTTTGTTGTTTTCATTATAGTTTTTGTTTTAACAAGAGAAAATATAAAAAACCGAGGTTAGAATATTGAAAAAACGGCTTCTGCCGCACAGCTGTCTTGTTTCCCTTGCACAAGACTTCCCCCTCTGATAGAATAAAAATGCCAAAGAAATGGATGAAGAGGTGGTATTGTGCTCACCCTGATCAGAGCTAAAGTAGACAACTGGTCTCTTCGAAATAAGATTCTTGCCATCATCATCGGCGTTAATCTAATTCTGACCCTAATCGGCTCGATCATCGGCCTCAACCATGTCTTATCTCAATATGAAACGATGCTCTCCAACGCAATGGGAAATTCGTTGAATTACGCCTCCAGTACCATCCTTTCTACCCTTGACGATGCCGAAACGCTTTCCAATCTCATCATTGCCAATCCTACCGTTCAGGAGCAGCTCTCCATCCTTCGCAGGACGGACGACAGCCTGGCACTCATGTCTGCTTATCGGGAACTGATGTCCGTCATCCAGAGCTATTACTGGGAATACCGTTCTCAGGCCTGCCTGAGCGATATCCGCATCGACAGCGAGCTGTTCAGTTCCCCGATTCAGGTTGGTCTTTCCAAGGTGCGTGATGAAGTGCTTTCTCTGGCCTTTGAGCGCGATGGTGCACTGACTGTCATCAGCGATTATGCCGAGGAAAACGAACTGCTTCTCACACGTTCCATTCGCGAAGTACTTCATTTTTCTCTGTATCCTCTTGGCGTTTTAACGCTGCATATCGATCTGGAGAAGCTTGTCAAAGAGGCGACGGATTTTTCCAGCAGCTATGATGAAACCTATTTTATCATCCGCGACGGAGATCGGGTGATTTACCAACCTGCCGGCATGAATGCTGAGCTGCTGAAAACCGTTGATTCTTCCCTGCCGGAGAGCCACGGCAGAATCAAACTGCATGATCATTGGTATTTTTCCGTGCGTGGCACGATGGATAAATATGGCTGGGATTATCTGTGCATGGTCTCTTATGATGATATCATGCACAAAATCACATTGTCCATCGCCACATTCCTGCTTTTTATGTTTTTTGCTATGACGCTGTCTACAGTGCTGTCGTTCATGCTGGTCAATGCCATTATTCGGCACTTCACCGTTCTGATCGATAAGATGAAGACATTCAGCCTGACACAGCAAAAGCCAGCCATTGCCCAAACCACCTATGAAAAGCGTCAGGATGAAATCGGTCAGCTTCACAGGCAGTTTGACGCCATGGC
>JAFQIF010000001.1 GCA_017397695.1 Clostridia bacterium | reverse complement strand
ATTCGGGCTCAATGCAATTTCCTGTCCTCGGAATTAGAATGAAATCGCCCCGAAAGCAGTACCACTCGCTGCAGCCGGGCAAATCATCAAAAGGAGGACGATACATGTCCAATACCAAATGGGAGGTGCAGCCCAAATGAGAACCCTGCACAACATCCGCATCATCGCGGTGGATCACGGCTACGGCAACGTGAAAACCGCGAACACCATCACCCCCACCGGCGTCAAAGCCTACCCCACCAAGCCCATCTTCGGCGGGGACATCCTTGAATACGCCGGTACCTACTACCTGATCGGCGAGGGCCACAAGGAGTTCATCGCCGACAAGTCCATGGACGAGGACTACTACATCCTGACCCTCATGGCCGTCGCCCGCGAGCTGAGCCTTGCCGGGCTCACCCGTGCCGATGTGCACCTCGTTGTCGGCCTGCCCATGACCTGGGTACGTGCCCAGCGCGAGAGCTTCCGCACCTACCTCATGCGCAAGACAGACGTACAGTACAGCTACGGCGAAAAGTCCTACCGCGTGCACTTCGTCGGCTGCACCGTGTACCCGCAAGGCTACCCGGCACTGTACAGCCGCCTTGGCGAGATGAAGGGCACGACTATGCTGGCTGACATCGGCAACGGCACCATGAACATCCTCTACCTCGTCAACGGTCAGCCCTCCGAGTCCCGCAGCTGGACGGAGAAGCAGGGGGTGAACCAGTGCGTCATCGCTGCGCGGAATGCCGTCATGGACGGCTTCGGTGTGAAGATCGACGATTCGATTATCGAGCAGATACTCCGCACCGGCGCGGCAGACATCAGCAAACCTTATCTGGACTGTATCACCGCCGTTGCCCGGCAATATGTGGCCGACCTGTTCGCCACGCTCCGCCGGTATGAGTACAATCACGATCTCATGCGGCTGTACATCGTCGGCGGAGGCGGCTGTCTGGTGAGGCACTTCGGCGACTACCCCAAGGAGCGCGTGACGATCATCAGCGACCTCTGCGCGACAGCCAAGGGGTATGAATCCCTCTGCTTCGCGCAGCTCCAGCGGAAGGGACAAGCATGACGAACATCCGCAACACCAACCTCCGCTTCAACCTGAACAAGGAGAAGCACCGCAGGGCGTGGGAGCACCTGCAGCATATGGACAAGCGCGTTTTCAAATCCCACAGCAACACAGCCATCGACGCGCTGAATGACTACTTTGAACGGTACTACAAAACCCAGGATGATCCTTATCTGGAAACCCGCAAACGCGAGGAACAGTTTGTCGAGCGAATCGTGACCGCTGTTGAAGCGAGCCTCGACCGGACGCTCCCGGCTTATTGGAACGAACGCATTCCTCAAGCAACACCAATAACTGAAAACAAGCACCAAACCGAACCGGCAGTAACACCAGAACCCAACGTGGACTGGGACTTCCTCGGCGGCTGACGGTGCGAGAAAGGAACGAACATGAAGCGAGATATGACCACCATGACACCCGAAGAGAAGAAGCTCGTACAGGCACAGCACCGGCTGGAGGCAGCCCAGGCCCGGGAGCGTGACCGAGAACGGAGGCAACGGACGCACAGGCTCATTCAGACCGGAGCGATCCTGGAGAAGCTGATCCCGGAGATCCGTACGATGGAGCTGGACGACATCGAAAGGGAACTCGAACGAAGGCTGGGGACGGCAAGTACGACGGAGTCCGAGGCAACCGGGGCAACGCAGGCACCGGGGCTCCCGTAAGGGCGCATGTACTCGCCACCCATAGGGCGGCGGTATCCCTTCGGGCAAACATGCGCGATTCGCCCTCGAAACCCGCAGACGGCTTCCGAGGGTACAGACCATTCAATGCAGGCATTGAACAGCCTTAGTCAGCCCCTTGGGCTGACCTCACCGGGGGCATTTCGCTCTCTACGGAGAGCGACAGGGTGTGCTGCAAGCCATCACACCCTGCGCCTTGTCCTCCTGCCACTGGCAGCAGTCCTGCGGCATGACGCAACCTGCCACTGGCAGCTTGCGGGCACGACGAGGCAGGTACGACGAAGAAACGGAGGTGATCGCCCGTAGCGATCTTCTATATCCAGGCCAAGGTTGTCACGCGAGGCACGGGGCGATCCGCCGTTGCCGCAGCAGCTTACATGAGCTGCTCCAATATCCTCAACGACTACGATGGCGTACGACACAATTACACACGGAAGGGCGGGCTTGTCTGGCAGGAAGTGTTCCTGCCGGATAACGCTCCAGCGGAGTGGGCAGACCGTTCCGTCCTCTGGAATGCCGTGGAAGCCGCCGAAACCACCAAGGAAAGCCGCCTCGCCCGAATGTTCGTGGTGGCGCTCCCGATGGAGCTGAACCACGATCAGCAGACCGCCCTGCTGACAGAGTACATCCGGCAGCAATTCGTGGCGGACGGTATGTGCGCGGACGTCGCCCTGCACGATCCCGACCCACCCGGTCATAACCCGCATGCACACGTTTTGCTGACCATGCGCCCGCTGGACGAGCACGGCGACTGGCAGTACAAGACCGAGAAAGAGTACCTGTGCGTCCGGGGCGACGAGGAGCGCGGTTTCACCGCCGATGAATTTTCCCAAGCCAAGCTGGACGGCTGGGAGAAGCAGTATCCCTACAAGGTCGGGCGCAAGAAGGTGTACATGGCACCGTCGGCAGCGGAGTCACAAGGGCTGGTACGAGCCAGCAAGCACCCGAAGAACACCCGATACGGACGCCAAAATCCGATCACGGAGCGCTGGAACAGCGAGAGCCAGCTGCTCAACTGGCGGGCATCATGGGCCGAGACTTGTAACCGTCATTTGGAAATGGCCGCCTCTGAGGCACGCATCGACCACCGCAGCAACGCCGAGCGCGGTATTGATGAACAGCCTACCGTGCATGAGAGTGTCGCTGCCCGCATGATCGAGAAGCGCGGCGGCACTTCGGTGCTGTGCGAGATGAACCGGCAGATTCGCGCAGACAATGCTTTGCTCCGTGCCTTGAAGAAGCAGGTGCAGAGGTTAATGGATGCAGTCAAGCGAGGTGTGCCGGACTTGTTGGAGGGTCTGCGGGATGCGGTGGTGCTGGTGCAGTACCAACTGCTATTCAACGATGGGCAGCAGTCATCCCTGTCCGAGCGGCTGCAGGCCATACGGAACTTGACAACCGAATACAAAACCATTCAGACAGCAATCAAGACCAAGACTGCTCAACGCAAAGCTCTGCTTGCAGAACAGGCCGAACTCAGCCCGCTGCAATTCATCCGTTCCAGCCAAATCAGCCAGGAGGTCGCGGCTCTGACCGAGGACATCGAGGAGCTGCGCTTCCGCAAGGAGCAACTGCTGGCTTCTCTTCCTGACGGTGACATGAAGAGTGTGGCGCGTCAGGAGAAGGACTTAACTACCAGCATGACCCGGCTGGTTGAGCAACACGAACAACTCTCTGCACAGAAGGAGGGCATCCGGGCTGACTACGATGCAACATTAGCGGAGGTAGACGCTGCTGATCTGACGGCAGTACAGGCAGAGCGTGCTGGCATTCGCGCAGAGCACCGGGAAAGCATTACCCAACGCTTGCAGGAAACCTATGGCAAGCATTATCGTCCTGAGCTGTTGCGAAAAGCAGAACGCAGGATTGACACCGAGCTGGGTGGTCAGCTTGCAGCCGAAGAGCGCCGTTCTCTCCGCGAACAACTGAATACACACAAGCAAACACAGGAGCATCATCCTGACCAGAAAGAACACGATCACGCCCGAGGGAGGTGATTTACCATGACGGCCATATGTGATATTTGGAGGAACCATGACCCAGGTTATCAACGAGGACACCCGCGCCGGTACGAATCCCGGCACCACCGTCACCGACGATGACGGTACGCAGTATTTTATGATCCGAAACTGCCGGATCAAGATCTCCGAGCACTTCACCCCGCAGGGAAAGCCCTTCGATCTGCTGATGGAAGACGTGATCCACCGCGCCGGCTCAACCGCATAAAAAGAACTACCAAAACGCCTGCGCTTATGCTATACTTGAATTGCAAGTATTGTGTAAGCGTGGGTTGTTTCAAGATCGAGAGGAGGATTTCCTTGAAACAACTGATATACAATACAGCACTATACATGAGACTCAGCCGTGATGATGAACTGTCCGGCGAATCCGGCAGCATCAGCACGCAAAGAATGATGCTCCGCCAATACGCGCAGGAGCATGGTCTGAACGTGGTGGACGAATACATCGACGATGGCTGGTCGGGAACGAACTTCGATCGTCCTGCTTTTCAGCGGATGATCGACGACATTGAGGATGG
>JAFQIF010000215.1 GCA_017397695.1 Clostridia bacterium | reverse complement strand
GGATTTCATCCCTTGACCCTTCTTCGCTTCGCGGCGGTTTTAAGATTCCTTAATGAACTTTCTATCCCTAGTGCGCAGGAAAAGGCGCCGCAGAATCACTGCAGCGCCTTTGTTATACGGTTAAGCGGATCAGGCCATGAGCTCCTTACAGGCCGCGACCAGCGCGTCGTTCTCCGCCTTGCTTTCGGCGTGGGAAGCGGCGTTGGTGTTAACGTAGAGCTTGATCTTCGGCTCGGTGCCGGACGGGCGGATGCAGACCCACGCGTCGTTTTCAAGCTCGAAGTAGAGCACGTCGGACTTCGGCAGGCCGGCCGGGGTCACGTCGCCGGTCGCCAGCTCGGTGCGGGTGCCGGCGAGGTAATCGCGCACAGCCAGAACCTTCTTGCCGGCCAGGGTCTTGGGCGCGTCGGTGCGCAGGCTCTTCATGATGGACTGCATCTTCGCGACGCCGTCCTTGCCCGGCAGGGTGACGGACACGACGTTCTCGACGTAGTAGCCGAAGGTCGCATAGATCTCCTGCAGGATGTCGTAGAGGGTCTTGCCCTGGGTGCGGGCCCAGGCGGCAGCCTCGGCGATGAGCAGGGAGGCGTTGACGCCGTCCTTGTCGCGCACGAAGGTGGAGGACAGGAAGCCGTAGCTCTCTTCGAAGCCGAAGATGAAGGTATGGTCGCCCTTGTCCTGGAACTGCTGGATCTTCTCAGCGATCCACTTGAAGCCGGTCAGGGTGTCGAACGTCACCAGACCGAAGCCCGCAGCGATCTTGCGCGCCAGCTCGGTGGAAACGACGGACTTGACCACAGCGCCGTCGGCCGGGATGGTGCCCAGCGCCTTGCGGCTCATGAGGATGTAGTACAGCAGCACGCAGCCGATCTGGTTGCCGCTCATCAGGTAGTACTTGCCCTCGTTGTCCTTGACGGCGATGCCCACGCGGTCGCAGTCCGGATCGGTGCCAAAGATGCAGTCCGCGCCGACTTCGTCAGCCAGCTTCATGGCCATGGCGAAAGCAGCCGGATCTTCCGGATTCGGCACCTTGATGGTGGAGAAGTTCGGATCCGGGAGCTCCTGCTCCTTGACGATGTAGACGTTCTCGATGCCGATTTCCGCCAGGATGCGGCGAACCGGCTTGTTGCCGGAGCCGTGCAGCGGGGTGTAGACGATCTTAAGCTCCTTGCCGGCGGTCTTCATCAGCTCCGGCTGGACGGACAGGGTCTTGACGTCGGCGATGTAGTCGTCGTCGATTTCCTTCTTGCCGATGATCTTGAGCAGGCCGCTCTCCAGCGCCTTCGCTTCGTCCATCTCCACGGCGTCCTGATACTTGCACGCGCGGATCATCTTGAGCACCTGATCGGCGTACTCCGGCGGCATCTGCGCGCCGTCCTCCCAGTACACCTTGTAGCCGTTGTACTGCGGCGGGTTGTGGCTGGCAGTGATGACGATGCCGGCGATGGCATGCAGGTGGCGGACGGCGTAGGACAGAACCGGAACCGGACGCAGCTCGTCAAACAGGCAGACATTGATACCCTCCTGGCACAGAACCAGAGCGGCAGCCTTGGCGAACTCCGGGCTCATGCGGCGGGAATCGTAAGCGATGACGACACCGCGCTTGGCGTATTCCGGATCCTGGCTGTTGATATAGTCGGCGAAGCCCTTGGTCGCACGGCGGACGTTGTACAGGTTCATGCGGTTGGTGCCAGCGCCCAGAACGCCGCGCATGCCGGCGGTGCCGAAGGACAGCTCGGTGTAGAAGCGGTCTTCGATTTCCTTCTCGTTGCCTTCAAGCGCCTTGAGCTCTTCGACGGTCGCGGTGTCATCCGCAAAGTCGCGCAGCCAGGCCTCATACTGCTCGCGATAGGTCATGGTCATCAATCCTCCAATTATTCTCAAAATTGCGCATATGCCGAATTGCACGAAAACAAAAGGGCATAAATATACCTGTATCAATTATAATGCAAACCGTCTAATTTTGGAAGGGGAAATTTGCCGCAATTCTCTTTTTTACCGATTCCTTCCCTTGTGCGCGTCCTGCAGGCTGTGTATAATGGATGCATAGCATGCTGCAAGGAGGCGCATCGAGATGAAAACCAATTGGGATCTGACCGTATTCTATAAGGATTACAGCGATCCGGAATATGCGCGCGACATGAAGGCGCTCCCTGAGCGCGTGCAGGCGCTTGCCGCTCTGATTGAGCAGCCGGATGAAAACGCACCGCGCAAGGTTCGTGCGATTGTGGACGCGATGGAGGCGCTGAGCAACCTCAGCGAGCGCGTGGGTATGATGAACATGCTCACCATCTCCGTAGACGCGGATCATCCGCAGGCAAATGCCGCCCAGACGCCGATGAACCGCGTACATATGGCGTTTGCCCAGTGCGAGAGCAGCTTCTCGCGCTATCTGGCTTCGCTTAAGAACCTGGACGACGTGATAGCGGCTGATCCGGAGCTTGCGCGCCGCGGCTTTGCGCTGCGCGAATTTGCCGAGAACGCGCGTCATCAGATGGATGAGGCGCTCGAAGGCCCTGTGCTTAAGATGCAGCTTTCCGGCGGCAAGGCGCTCTCCCAGCTGCGCGGCAAGCTCGAGGCGACGCTGACGGCCAATTTCCGCGGGGAGGAGATTCCGCTTTCCGCTGTGCGCGGCAAGGCGTATGATCCGGATCCGCAGGTGCGCCGCGACGCCTATGAGGCGGAGATTGCCTGCTACAAGAAGATTGAGATCCCGATGGCGGTGTGCCTGAATTCCATCAAGGCCGAAGGTGAGACGATCGCGGAGCTGCGCGGCTACGACGGCATACTGGACATGACGCTGGCCGATTCCCGCCTGAGCAGACAGACGCTGGATGCGATGTGGACGGCGATCCGCGAGGCGCTGCCGGAGCTGCGCGAGTATTTCAAGGCGAAGGCGAAGCTGCTGGGCCACAAAAACGGTCTGCCGTTCTACGATCTCTTTGCGCCCATCGGCGAAAGCACCACGACCTATACCATCGAGCAGGCGCGTGATCTGCTGCTGGAGGTTTTCGAAAGATTCACGCCCGAGATGAGCAATATGATGGCGACGGCTTTTGACGAGGGCTGGATTGACGTTTATCCCAAGGCGGGCAAGCGCGGCGGCGCGTTCTGCGCGGGTTGCTATGCGCAGAATATCAGCCGTGTGATGACCAATTTCTCCGGTAGTCTCTCCGATGTGAGCACGCTGGCGCATGAGCTGGGCCATGCCTTCAACAACAGAATGCTGAACCGCGTGCCGCTGCTGATGACCGACACCCCGATGCCGCTGGCAGAGACGGCTTCCACATTCAACGAGACGCTGCTCGCCGGCGTGCTTATGGAAAAGGCAGACCGCGCAGAGGAGCTGATGCTGCTGGACGCGAGCCTGACGGAAAACACGCAGGTAATGGTGGACATCTACAGCCGCTTCCTGTTCGAGGAAAAGGTGGTTGCGGCACAGTCGGATCACGCGCTCAGCGTGCAGGAACTCAAGGATGCGATGCTCTGGGCGCAGGCACAGAGCTACGGCGACGGCCTGGATCCCGAGGTGCGCCATCCGTACATGTGGGCCTGCAAGAGCCATTACTACTCGACCGGCAGACATTTTTACAATTTCCCGTATGCGTTCGGCGGCCTCTTCGGACGCGGCCTGTACGCGCGCTACAAGGCTGAGGGCCAGGCGTTCGTACCGGTGTACTGCGATCTGCTTTCCCGCTTTGGCAGCGATACGATCGAGAACGTGACTGCGAGTGTGGGCATCGATGTGACCACACCGGCGTTCTGGCGCGAAGCGGTCGCTACGGTTGTGGCCGAGGCGAAGCGCTTTGCGCAGCTGGCTGCTGAGGAAAACTGAGCGGAAAACGAGCCATCTTGAATCCCTCCCCATTTTGTGTTATACTATGTGCCAGCAGCAAAACGGGGAGGGAATCGTATGGCACGCGCAAAGGGCATCAAGCCCATGGCTCAAAACAAAAAAGCGTTCCACGATTACTTCGTCGAGGAACGGCTGGAGTGCGGCATGGAGCTTCACGGCACAGAGGTCAAGAGCATGCGTCAGGGACGCATGAACCTGAAGGAGAGCTTTGCGATCGTGAAGGACGGAGAATTGCTCGTGTGCGGCATGCATATCAGTCCGTATGAGCAGGGCAACATCTTCAATGCCGATCCGCTGCGGCAAAAGAAGCTGCTGGCACACAAGAGCCAGATTCGCCACCTCGCGCAGGAGGCGAGCAAGATGGGCTATTCGCTCATTCCGCTGCAGGTTTACCTCAAGGATGGACGCTTTAAAATGGAGCTGGGCGTGTGCAAGGGAAAGAAGCTGCACGACAAGCGCGACTCCATTGCCGAGCGCGACACCAAGCGCGAGATGCAGCGCGCGCTGAGAAACAACAACAAATTCGACTGATCCAAGAGGATCGTCAGAGTCCAGTATGCAGGGCGAAAGCTTTGACATAAAGTAGTGTTGTGTGCATCTGCTCCGACTTCCTGTAAATTGCATACTTGCGGCCTCGGGCGCAAGAGTATGGCAATTGGCAGAGATGCTTCGGAAGCGGGTGTGGGCACAGCCCACGGGGGTGTACTGGTTTCGACGGGATCGTGGGCGGTCAGGTAAGCGAGCCGTGTCCCCGGGACACGTAAAAACCGGGAAATTAAAAATTAACTGACAATAACAATTATTGCCTCGCGGCCTAATTAGGCTGCGCGTCGGCCCGGGATCCCCGCTGTCCCGGTTCCCGGCGTCAATTTAGCGGGCCATGACCATGCCTAAGCTTTGCAGCATGGCCACATGATGAAGCTACTGAACCCTTGAGCCCGTCTGTGGGCGCCTGGGAGAGGGAATGTTAAAACGCAGACTGCGCTCGGAGAAAGCTTGGCAGTCGCTTTTTCGGACAGGGGTTCGATTCCCCTCACCTCCACCATAAAAGGACTGAAACTTTGATATAAGGTTTCAGTCCTTTTTATGTTCTTGCAGAATCCTAATGCGAAATGGCAAATGCACCCGGGAATATGAGTAATACAGGCGTGCTTCTTTCGCCGCCATTCCCAGGGTAACAATATCCATGAAAACCGAATAGAGAAAATGCACCCACTTTTCCCGGTGGGTGCATAACAAAACGATTGCTCAGCTTTCGTTTTGATCATAGGGCTTTCGTTTTGTCGATAGCCCTTTCGTTTTGCTTTGGGTGCATTATGCATAACATGAAGGCCAATATGATATATACAACAGCAAGAATTATGAAAACAGCTATCATGTGTTTTGCTAGAATATCTCTGTAGAAAGGAGGAAGCAATCCGTGAAAGATAATGTAGTAAGTATCGAAACTGTCATTGAGTATATCGAAAACCATCTTGACGGAAAAATTGATCTGGACAAAGTTTCAGAAGCTGTCCATTACTCTAAATATCACTTGCATCGGATGTTTACCAGCACAGTTGGAATGACCATTCATGACTATGTGCAGCGTCGTCAATTGACCGAAGCTGCAAAACTTTTAGTTTTTTCTGATAAACCGATTATTGAAGTTGCGTTTATCTGCGGCTATGAAAGTCAACAAGCATTTTCTGTCGCTTTTAAGTCCATGTATAAAATTCCGCCCGCTGAATACCGCGACAATGGAACATTCTATCCTTTGCAATTAAGGTTTTCTTTATATAGGAATATAGCAAACAGAGTATTTACAAAGGATGACATCTGTTTTGCTGAAAAGACTGATCTTACTGCATGGATGGAGTTAATGCGATTGGTGATCGACGGATATCCGGTCATGAATGAAGTCGATTATTTGAATGCAATAACAAAGTGCATAAATGAAAAGCGGGCACTTGTCTTAAGGGATGACAACATTCTGATTGGCGCAATGACTTTTTCAGAGCAGTCCGGCTGCATTGATTTTTTAGGTATACAGCCTCAATATCGCAAGCAGGGTATCCAAAGGCTATTTCTGGATGCTCTTGTAGAAATATATTTGCCTGGACGAGAAGTCAGCATGACCACTTATCGTGAGGGAGATAAAGCGGATACGGGCCACCGAGACACATTGAAACAGCTTGGCTTTGCCGAACGAGAATTGCTGATAGAATTCGGTTATCCGACGCAGCGCTTTGTACTCCCACCAAAACATCTGGAGGATATACAGGAATAATGGAAACGCATGTACATTGGAGAAAGCGAATAATTCTATTTTTTGCCAGTCAATGCATTACATTGTTTGGTTCTCAAATTGTTCAAATGGCAATTGTTTGGTATGTGACTTTGCAAACAAACAGTGGTGCATGGGTAGCAGCTTTCTCAGTTTGCTCTTATCTTCCGCAGTTTTTTGTTTCTTTCATTGGCGGTGTTTGGGCAGACCGCTATAGTAGAAAGCATCTCATTATTGGAGCGGATGCATTGATTGCTGCCGTTACATTAGCAATGATGATGATGATGCCGCACATTGCAGCAGAGCCTGTACTGCTTATCTCATTGTTGTTCATGTCGATCATTCGCTCTGTCGGTGCTGGAATTCAAAACCCGGCAGTCAATGCAGTCATTCCGCAGCTTGTTCCAGAAGAACATCTCATGCGCTATAACGGCATTAACGCTACAATGCAGTCTGTCGTACAGTTTGGAACTCCGGCGGCAGCAGCTGTGGTGCTGACAATGAGTACACTTCGCACCACATTGGTGATTGATATAATCACTGCCGTTATCGGAATTGGCGTATTCTCTCTTATACATCTTCCCAAACAGAAAGAAGCACATAATGCATCTTCTGTCTTAGCCGATGTATGGGTTGGCCTCCGTTATGCTTACTCCCATGTGATCGTTCGAAAAACACTGATTATCTACGGTTCGTTTGTATTCTTCACTGTACCGGCAGGATACTTATCAGGTTTGCTGGTAAGCCGTGTATTTGGAGACACATACTGGTATTTGACTGCGGTTGAGCTTGTGGGCTTTGGCGGAATGATGCTGGGTGGTTTACTTATGAGCCTTTGGGGAGGTTTCAGAAATCGCAGACTGACATTAGCGGTAGGTTTGAGCGTGTTTGGTGCAATGGCGATCGGTATGGGTATCAGCCATCATCTTGCATTGTATCTCATCCTAATGTTATTGTATGGGATTGCTTTGACTACTGTGCAAACTACCATTACAACCATGCTTCAGGCAAATTCAGATCATTCTATGCAGGGACGTGTGTTTGGTCTGATGAGTTCACTCTATTCCAGTTGTTATCCAATTGGCATGGCCCTATTTGGCCCTTTGGCTGATATTATGCCACTCAGGTGGATCATGATTCTTTCGGGTGTTGTACTCATGATGATTGGCGCTGTTGCCTATTGCGATAAAAACTGAAAGATCCTAACATGGAAGTACGCAAACAATGAGAAAAAACGAAAGTCCGGCGTTGCACCCACTGAGCTATTTTTGCACCAAACGCACCCATTACAAAACGAAAGGGTTATCGCAAAACGATAGCCGGAAATTGTATTAGTTTTTGATTTGGTACTAAGGTGTGAGGGGAATCGAACCTGGGCGGAAGTGAATGAGGGCCCAGTGGGCTCTCAGAGCCGCCCTGACCGGGGCGAGTCGAGAGCCGAGGGGAGATTCCTTGTTCTTTCTGCGAAACAGGGACAAAATCGGGCGCTAATTTTGATTCCGGATTTCAAGCCGGCAGGAAACAGGGAAAAGATACAGAATTATATAAGGATGTATATTTGTAACATATTCTGAATCATACGGAGGATGCACGCATGGGAGAACACAGACGAAGGGCGCAAAGGACACAGGAAGCGCCCGAAGTACAGCGACCGGCTGCGCAGCTGCAGGATGATGCTGCGCCCAATACACAGCCGCATGTCGTGCATCGCCGCAGGATACAGGCATCGCAGACCGTTTTGCAGGAAAACGGAGAAGCGCCAATCCCGGATCAGAAGGAAGCGGCTGCGCCGGAGCCGGTGGAAATGTTTGCACAGCCGCAAACGGCTGCTGCGCCTGAAACAGCGGCGCGCAAAAAGCGAACGGTATCCGCGCCGGCTAAGAAGAAGCATCTCCGAACGTTCAAAAAGGCGGATGGCAGAAAGCAGACGCAAAAGCTGAAAAAAGCGGCGGGAGAATGGGCGCTGACGGCAGCTATGCTGCTGGGCGCTGCGGCGCAGGCGCTTGCGCTGGGCGCGCGAAAAGTACGCGATCTCGCTGTGAAGGCTGCTTTGTGCCTGAGGGGAAAGCGGCTCCCCCTTCGCGGCATCGCCATGGTGCTGCTCGCCTGCGTGGCGCTGGTGAGCGCGTATCAGATCGGCGCGATTATGCTGAGAAGTTTTCGCACCAATCGGCTCAATGACGACCTGGCCAGACAGCGTGCGGCGCTGATGGAGGAAGGTGATACCGCATCGCAGGCGGAGGTGTCGGCTTTGGAGGCGCTGGAAGAAGCGGACTTTGTGCCCGGCCCGTTCGGTACGCCGGTACCTGCTGCGAATATGAAGACGCCGGAAGAGATTGCGCAGGAAATTGAGCAGGAGATTGAGCGGGCTTCCGCGCAGCGGCGCGAGATTGAGCCCGCGCCCGCAGCGACACAGGCACCGGATGCGGTCAAGAGCATGAAATATCATCAGGTCGGCGGTGAGGCACTGCCGGAGATGGCGTCTCTGAGAGAAAAAAACAACGACCTGGTTGCCTGGATTCAGATTCCGGATGTGCTGGATCTGCCGATCGTCTATCGAGACAATGATTATTACCTCACGCATGATTTCAACAAGAAGAAGAATACCTCGGGCACGCTTTTCCTGGATGTGAATCATCCCTTTAAGGAAAAGACGCAGAACCTGCTGCTGCACGGCCATAACATGAAGGATGGTACGATGTTCGGACGCCTGGCGCAGTATCTTTACGACGATACCTATCTGCGCAATCATCCGTTCATTTACTTCGATACGCTGTGGAAGAAGGAACAGTACGTGATCTTCGCTGTGCTGGATGTATCGCTCAGCCCGCAGGATAAGCGCTTCTTCAATTACTTTACGCACGATACATTTTCTTCGGATGCGGAATTCAAGTCGTACGTCCGCCAACTGCAGATTCGCTCTGCGTATGCGATCCCGATCGATGTGGAACCCA
Organism: Clostridia bacterium; assembly: GCA_017397695.1. The sequence goes on along the minus strand of JAFQIF010000215.1, from coordinate 7,728 downwards.
GCGATGCGCTGCTGACGCTGAGCACCTGCCTGGACGACGACCGGCTGGTAATCGTATGCAGACGGCTGCGCGAGGATGAAACGCGCTCGCAGCTGCGCGAACTGATCCGCATGAGCAGCAGACAGTGATATCAGGAGGACAATGCAATGGCTGAAGGAATCCGTTTTGATCTGGCTTATGAGACGATGCCATGGCACAAGGTGGACGCCGTGGTCTTTGATATCGGCAATGTGCTTATCAAGTTTGCGCCGGATGATTTTCTGGAGCAGCTCTTTCCCGGTGATGAGGAAAAGCAGCAGCATATGCTTCGCCATGTGTACAAGGGGCCGTACTGGCTGTGTTTTGACCGCGGCACGATGACCTATCAGGAGGCCGCCGAGCGCCTGGCTCAGGAGGCGGGCGGCAGCGCGGAGGAATATATGCATGCGCTTACGGGCTGGATTGAACTCAAGACCCCGATTGAGGAGGGCTGGCGCGCGGCGCAGCGCTGCAAGCGCGCGGGCAAGAAGCTCTACCTGCTCTCCAATTATCCGATGCAGGGCTATGAGCGCTTGCGCGAGAAATTCGCCGATCACTTTGGCGATCTGTTTGACGGCGGAATCATCTCCTGCTATGAGCATGTGATCAAGCCGGAAAAAGAGATTTATCAGCTGCTGTGCGAGCGCTACGGGCTGGAACCGGCGCGCACGGTGTTTATCGATGATACCCTTGGCAATGTGGAAGGCGCAAATAGATTTGGTATGCACGGTTTCCATCTGCATGAAAAGGGCATGCTGGATCGTTTCTTTCTGTGAGCATGCATGATACGGAAAAATACGCATATGCATACAGAGAAACGGCTGGAGGGATGAATATGCTCAAACGAATGGCTGCCGTGCTGCTGGCAGCGCTGCTGCCCGCCTGCGCGCTTGGCGAGGGTGGTGTGATGCTGGGTGTACAGGTGAAGGATACGCCTACGCCGACTGCCGCTGCGACGGCAGAGCCGACCGCAACGCCCTTTGTGCTGGAGGCGGTAACGCAGCAGGAGATGGATGAGGCAGGCCTAGGCGCGCGCATTCTCTGGCGCGGCATGGAGGGCGGTGATGTAAGCCTTGTGCAGCGCAGGCTGTATGAGCTGGGATACTATCTGGGCGAGATCGACGGTGTATTCGGCCTGGGCACGCGCTCGGCGGTGTATGCTTTCCAGCGCGCCCACAAGATGGAGAAGGTAGACGGTAAGGTAGGCCCGGCGACGATTGCTGCGATGTTTGACGAGGATGCAATTGTAAAGCCCACGCCCACGCCCACGCCTACGCCAACCCCTGTGCCCACGCCCACGCCCACGCCTACGCCGATTCCCACGCCGGAGCCGACGGCGGTGCCCGATGCGGGGGCCGCGCCGTTTGCTATGGAAGAAATGGAACTGTACGTGGATGACAGACCGGTCCGGCTGCTTGTAGGTAAGACACAGGTGGGAGAACTGCTCTATCCGCTGTGCGGTGTGATGGGACATCTGGGTTACGAAAGCGCGTATGGAGCGGGAAGCTGGCAGCTGCGCAACCGCTATGGCGAGGGCGAGATCGCGCTGATGACGGACGGAACGGACGGCCTGTGCGAAGGCGCGATGGGTTCCTCCGGCGGTGTCATTTTCCTGATGGACGATGAAGCGCAGGTATACGTGTATGGCGAGGAGGCCTACGTGACCGGAGCGCTGCTTGAGCGCATGAATGTCACCTGCCTGCTGGTGGGCGGCGTGCCGGTGATCTATCTGTAAGAGAAGAAGCTGTCTCCATGGAGGCGGCTTTTTTCTTTTCTGCTATTGCTCTGCTCATAAATGCGCCAAATACAGATGAGAAAGTTCAAAATGCATGTTGACAAAATGTTTGCTCGGTGTTACACTTGTACCCATTAAGAGACAAGGACGAAAAACCACTCTTTGGAGGGGAAAGGAATGGCGGAAAAGGAGAAAAACATACCTTCTGAAGCGTTGGACGCCAGGGCGCAGCGCCTGATAGAAGAGAAGGATGCGGAGTCCAGAACACGTATTCTCATGGGTGGGATGGACAAAGTGTTGACAGTTTTGCTCGTGGTGTGGGCCGTTTTTCAGGTGTGGGCCAACACGCTGGGCACGCTGGGCGCGGTCAAGTTGCGCACAGTGCATATCATGTTCTTGCTGCCGCTGGCGTTTTTGCTCTATCCGACCTACAAAAAGGAGCGCCGGCGCAGGAAGACGATTCCGGTATGGGATGTGGCGCTCATTGCCGTTACCATCGTTTGCTTTGGCTATCTCTTCCGGCGCTATGATGCGCTGGCAAGAACAGGCCGGCTGAATCAAACGGACGTCTGGATCGGCGTGATCTGTCTGCTGGTCGTCTTCGAGGCGGCGCGGCGAGCAAGCGGCAATCTGGCAATCATTGCGCTTCTCTTCCTGTCGTATTTCGCGGTATGGGGCCGCTATATCCCCGGTACATTCGGCACCAGCGCATTCACGCTCAAGCGTGTGATCAAGGCGCTGGTCTGGGATACGAACGGTATCCTCGGCACGGGCGCGGGTGTCTCGGCTACGTATATCTTTGTGTTCGTCCTCTTTGGCTCGTTCCTCAAGTATTCCGGATTCTCCCAGTTTATTAACGACATCGCGCTCACGCTGGTGGGCCGGTCTCCGGGCGGCCCGGCGAAGGTGGCTGTCATCGCCTCTGCGCTGATGGGCATGATTAACGGCTCGGCAATCGCCAACGTGGCGACGACCGGCACGATCACCATTCCGCTGATGAAGAAGACCGGCTACAAAAAGGATTTCGCTGCGGCAGTCGAGGCGGTTGCTTCCACCGGCGGACAGTTCACCCCGCCGATTATGGGCGCGGTTGGCTTCGTTATGGCGGAGTTCATGGCGGTCAGCTACACCAAGGTGATGCTCGCGGCGGCGATTCCGGCGTTTCTGTACTATCTCGCTCTCATCTATTCCGTGCATCTGGAAGCGAAGCGGCTTGGCCTTTCCGGCCTCGCTCCGGAGAATATTCCGCAGGCAGGCAAGGTGATGCGCGAACGCGGTCATCTGCTCATACCGCTGGTCGTGCTCATGGCGCTCATGTTCATGGGCTATACGCCGCTGTTTGCGGCGATTGTGGCGATCTTCGTCACGATTCCCGTTTCCTGGATCCGAAGGGACACGCGGATGGATCTGAAAACCATCCTGCAGGCGACGGTTGAGGGCAGCCGCAGCGCCATCGGCGTGGGCATCAGCTGCATCATTATCGGCGTCATCATCGGCTCTGTGAATATGACCAGCCTGGGCCTGAACTTCGGCAATCTGATTCTTAAGGTCGTGGGCGAGGGGCAGCTGTTCCTGGGCGGATTGATGGTGATGATCATGTCCACCATCCTGGGCATGGGCGTGCCGGGCGTGGCGGCATATGTTATTGTGTACGTGGTGGCGGTGCCGGTACTGCGCGCAACGGGCGCGACCGAGATGGCGGCAAATTTGTTTTGCCTGATCTATGCGTGTTTGTCCAACATCACCCCGCCGGTGGCGATGAGCTCGTATGTTGCCGCCGGCATTGCGGACAGCAACATGACGAAGACGTCGCTGATTGCGATGAAGCTGGGCGTTGCGGGTTTCATCCTGCCGTTCTTCTTCCTGAATAATCCGGTGCTCCTCTATGGCAGCACCGAGGGCGTGGCGCTGGCGGAAACCATCCGTGCGTTTGCTACCTCGTCCGTGGGCGTGCTGGCGCTGGCGGCGGGTCTTGCGGGTATGCCGGTACACAAGTACAGCGGCGGTACAACCGTGCTGAGATTGGTCTGCCGCGCGATGCTGATCGTGGGCGGTCTGCTCTTCGTCAATCCGTCGCTGGCGACCGATGCTTTCGGTCTTGTGATCATTGCGGCGGAGATCGTCATCGACAAGCTGGTGCTTGCCAAGGCAAAGCCCATCGCCGAAGCGGCCTGATTTGGTAAACAGATGCGCGGGAGATAAGCCCGGCATCCGGAATGAACCTTTAAGAAGGAGAGAAAACGTATGAAAAAGATTCTTGTGGCTGTCCTGTGTCTGGCTCTGTGCCTGAGCGCCTCCTGCGCGTTTGCGGCGAACATCAATTTCGTTACCGCGGGCACGGCGTCCACGTTTTATCCCATCAGCGCGACCGTAGTCGGCCTGTGGAATGACAATATTGAGGGCATGCGCGCTGTGGCGACTCCGTCCGGCGGCGGCATTGACAACCTGAATCAGGCGTATGACGGCGAGGCGCAGATCGGTATCGCCAATGCGAACCTCGTCTATCAGGCGCAGGAAGGTCTCGCCTCCTTCGAAGGCTACGCCAACGACAATCTGCGAATCTTTGCAGGCCTGTACCTCAATCCGAATCAGGTGGTCGTGACCGAGGATTCCGGCATCAATGGTCTGTCCGATCTGGTGGGCAAGAAGATCTCCATCGGCGCGGCAGGCGCTACGACCGTGGACGAGGCGATCGTGCATCTGGGCTCCATGGGCAAAACGCTTGACGACATCAAGGCTGAATATATGGATACCTCTGCTGCTGCAGACGCTGTCAGCAACAAGCTGCTCGACGGTGTGTGGATCATGGCCGGTACGCCGAACTCTGCTGTGACGCAGATCATGACGACCACCGATTCCAAGCTCATGCCCATCACCGCCGAGGAAGTTGAGGCGCTGAAGGCTGATTACCCGTGGTACGCTGCGGGCGAAATCCCGGCAGGTACGTACGCCGGTCAGGATGAGGCCGTGCCGACCTCCGCTGTCAAGCTGACGCTCTTTATTACGGCGGACGTGGATGAGGAGACCGTCTACCAGATGACGAAGATCTTCTGGGAGAACTGGGATTACCTGTGCGATACCCATGCTGCGCTGAAGAAAGCTGATCCGAAGGAAGCCTGCAACGACGTCGCCGGCGTGGCCATTCATGAAGGCGCTGCCCGTTACTACCGTGAGATCGGCATCATGGAGTAATTGCCAAAAAAGAGACAAAGACCGGGGAGCAGCGCTTGCTCTCCGGTTTCTTTTCTGTTATCATATCTGATAGGAAGGTTTGCCCGGATGGCCGGGCAGATCGTGCGGAGGCATACACATGAAAAAGATTGGCTTGGTCGGCATCTACTTCCCGGGCGCATACGATGCGCTGCATCAGAATGTGCCGGAAGGATTTGAACTTGTCGACGCGCTCAGCCCCGAGGCTTACGGCAATCTGGCGGACTGCGAATATCTCATTTCCCGTCTGGATATTGATCCGGATATCATCAATCATACCCCCAATGTGCGCTTCTGGCAGCGCTGGGGCGCGGGCTTTGATCATGTGGATCTGGCGGCCTGGGGGGCACGCGGCATTCCGATTGCGACCTGCCCGGGTATCAATTCCGGCATCGTGGCGGAGCTGGCGATTATGCTGATGCTGGCAGGATACCGCAACCTGCTGCAGATCAACCGCAACCTGCGCGAAGGCCATTGGCCGCGCACGGAGTATTTTGACCGCTCGTTCATGATCCGCGGAAAGACCGTGGGTATTCTTGGACTGGGCCATATCGGCAAGAAGGTGGCAGCGCTGGTTTCTGCTTTCGGTGCGAATGTCATCTATTATGACATCGTGCGCATGCATGAGCAGGAGGCGCAGTTTGGCTATCGCTTTGTCGATATGGATACGCTGCTTCGCGAAAGCGATATTTTCTCCATCCATTGTCCGCTGGATGAAACCACGCGCGGTCTGATTGGGTGGGATGAGTTTGCCAAAATGAAGGAAAGCTGCATGCTTATCAATACTGCGCGCGGCCCGATCGTGGAAGAGGCTGCGCTGATTGACGCGCTTTCCACCGGTAAAATTGCCACTGCTGGACTGGATACCTATGAGCGCGAACCGCTGCCCAAGGATCATCCGCTGCTGACGCTGGATAATGTCGTCGCCAGCGCACATGCGGGCGGCAACACGAAGGACAACCATATCAACATGGTGAATTATGTCTATTCGAACATCGTCAAGTTCGATCAGGGTCTGCCGCTGAACACGGACAAGGACATCGTCAACGCACAGTATCTCAAATAATCAAACGGGGAGCCCGCTGCCATGCGGGTTTCCCGTTTTGTATTTTCGCTGCCGCGCAAATTCGTCTGAGGGATATTGCCAGTCCTCTTCGCTTTGCGCGGAGGGAAGGAAGCAAGTGTGCGGCAGTGTATACGTTGCGAAGCGTACATAAGGTCTGGGGATGAAAGAACCAGGCGGGATTCGGGGCGGCTGCCCCGGGAAAGGCGTACATATGATCAGATTCGGTACAGGCGGCTGGCGCGAGGTCATCGGCGATGGCTTTACCAAGGCGAATATCCGGCGCGTGGCCTGCGCGGTGGCGCGGCGCATGAAGCAGGAGGGCGTGCAGGACGAGGGATTCTGCATTGGCTACGACAGGCGTTTTCTCAGTCGCGAGGCGGCAATCTGGTTTTCCGAGGTGATGGCCGGCGAGGGCGTGCGCCTGAGCTTTGTGAATCTGGCTGCGCCGACGCCGCAGATCATGTTTACCGTCAAGGATAGAAAATTGCCCTATGGCGCAGCGGTGACGGCCAGCCATAATCCGGCGGTGTATAACGGTATCAAACTCTTTACGCGCGGAGGACGCGACGCTACGGAGGATGTGACCGGATCCATCGGCGCACAGGCGAATGCGCTCAGCGACAGCGAGATTCAGGTGATGCCTTTTGAAGAGGCGCTGCGCACAGGCTGGGTACATTTTATCGATCCGCGCGATGCGTATCTGGATTCCATTATGGAAAAGATCGACATGGAGGCTATCCGTGCGCGCAGGCCGCGCGTTGTGCTCGATCCGATGTATGGCGTGAGCCTGACGGGCCTGATGACGATTCTCTTTACGGCGCGCTGTGATGTGGACGTGATCAATGACCGCCACGACGCATTCTTCGGCGGCCATCTGCCTGCGCCCAATCCGGATACGCTGCGCGATCTGCAGGGCAGCGTGGCCGATCATCATGCGGACCTGGGCATCGCCACGGATGGCGATGCGGACCGCCTGGGCATCATCGACGAAAAAGGGCGCTATGTATCGGCCAATGATGTGCTGGTGCTGCTCTACTATTATCTGCTCAAATACAAGGGCTGGAAGGGTGCGGCGGTGCGAAATATCGCGACCACGCATCTGCTGGACCGCGTAGCGGCGGCATTTGGGGAGAAATGCATCGAAGTGCCGGTAGGCTTCAAGCATATCTCTGCCGGCATGGACGAATACGATGCGCTGATCGGCGGCGAATCCTCCGGCGGCCTGACAGTACGCGGACACATCAGCGGCAAGGATGGTCTGTATGCGGCGTCGCTACTGGTGGAGATGGTATCGGTGACGCACAAGCCGTTGTCGCTGCTGCTCAAGGAACTGACGGATCAGTTCGGCGCGCTGTACATGGCGGAATACGACTGGGCGTTGACGACGCAGTCCCGCTTGTCGATTTACGATACGCTGATGGAGCGCAAGCTGCTGCCGGACTTTGGTTTGCCGGTTCAGCAGGTGAGCTATCGGGACGGCTGCAAGGTGTATTTTGAGGAGGGATGGATTATTGCTCGATTCTCCGGCACGGAACCGCGTGTGAGAATCTTTGCCGAGATGCCGACGAAGGAACGGGCGAGGGGGCTTGTCCGTATCATGGCGAGTTTCCTGAATCTGGAGTTCCATGATTAACGAAAGGGATAGAAAGTTCATTAAGGCAGCTTCAAGCCGCCGCGAATCGAAGAAGGGTCAAGGGAT
>JAFQIF010000214.1 GCA_017397695.1 Clostridia bacterium | reverse complement strand
TGCTGGGATATGTATCGCTGCTGGGCTGGCGTCAGATCGCGGAATCGGTTTTGTATCCATTGCTGCTCATACTGCGCATGATTCGCCAGCGAAAGCGGAATGCCGTTCTGATCGCTGTGCCCGCCGCCACCGGCGTGTGAGCGTCCACCTCGTCCTCCCATACGACATTACCTCTCTTTTGCAGAGAAAGCAAGTTCTTTTGTGAAGGTTTCGTAGTAGGGCGCGTGGTGCTCAATATTACCGCCGCATTCATCCGGAACATCGCCGAAGAAAATGATTTTCTCAGGCTGAAGACGGATCAGCATTTCCCGATAGCCATCGATGAACAGCCTGCGGGAATCCTTATTTTTCATCGTGCCCACGGAGGAAACTGCCACCGTACTCCCCTCGGGTTCCCCGTCAAAGCACCATGTATAGCTGTCCCTGCCTGCCCAGCTGATGGACGGGATGGCTTTCACGCCAAAGCGCTGCCAGTATGCGCCCAGCTGGTGCTTGCGCCAGTGATTGTAGATCTGCACGGCGCGGGAATAATCGGCGAACAGGGAGAAATCCGGGGTCATGACAGCCTTGAAGCTCCGCAGGAACAGAGCGTACCGGGCAGGATCGTTCCATACGCGCAGGAACAGGTAATCATCGATAAAAAAATGCACGCCAAGGCACTCGCGGGTCTGTTCCTTCAGAGCGTGATTGAAACGCATCCAGCGAATATGTTCGTCCAAATGTACCGGCTGCAGCTGCGGGATGCCGTATTCACCGGCAAGCTCAAACTGCCCCAGATCGAGGTTGTGCCCGTTGCGTTTTACAGATTCAAGTGACATAGAGTCCTCCCCAAAACACAGCGCTCACGGGAATATCCCATGAGCGCTGTGCAGATGATTAAGCCGCAGAGAAGACCGGCTCATAGACCGTATCGAGGAAGGTTGCGGCCTTTTCAGCGGTAAAGCTGTTCTCGCCCTCGTCGGCCACCGCCTGATAGCGACCATCGTGGGTACGCTTGATGGCGGTGAACTCCACGCTGCCGGTCTGGCGGGTGACGGTGTCGCCCTCCTTGGTCTGATAGGTTTCGGTGACGGGCTTGGCGCGTACCTTGTAGAGCCATACATAACGGTACTTGCCATTGCTCTTTTCGCTCTTGAAGCCCACCGCGAAATAGGGCGGCTTGTCGGATGCGGAACGTACCAGCACGCCGTTATCGTCGATGGCATTGTTGAGAAGCATTTCCTGAATAGAAAGCGGCAGATCGGCCAGCTTCAGGGAGAAACTCAGCTCCGGGTCAGGATACAGCACGTCAAACTCTACATCGTCTGCGTACTGAACATCGGGATCGGCGTTTTCGGGGGTGATGGTCGCTTCAATCGCGCCAGCAACTGCCTGAACCGCGCCATAGGTGCATTCCGCTTCGGTGTCAGCCGTCAGCGGAGCGATGACCACGTTTTTAAGACCGATGGTCGAGGAAACCGTAGGAGAAGCAGTAACTGCCATTTTTTCTTACCTCACTTCTTTTTTCGCCCATCAACCGCTTTCGCGGTCGCTGGGTACACTGCGCTGATTGCATGCAATCAGCTTGTTAGTCGGGCTTAGCGCCCTCCCTCCAACTCATTCAGAAGCCCGTCACGGATGATGCCATAGGCTTCATCCTGACGGGTGTCGTATGCGGGTCGGATATAGGGATGCGCGGGCGCGGGGCCGGGGCCGCCGTGCCCATATTCCACATAGGCAGGATAGTAATCCTCATCGTCCCAATCCTTGCGATGGACGCCGATGGTGATATGCTGACCGCCCTTGCGGCGGCGCTTGACCTTGCCGATGTTTAGCGCACCATGCAGCTTACCTTCTATGATTTGAGGATCGCTGCTGGCGTTGGCCTTCATCTGCTGGTGGATGGGCTGGGCAGCGGCTTGCAGGATGCGCTTTGCCGTGGGCGCACCCTCGGCATCGGTGTTCAGTCGGTTGGCCATCTTTTCGATCTGGCCGATCAGCTCAGCAAAGCCTTCCGTGTTCATAGGCATGGCTACACCAGCTCTCTTAAGCACCATGTCCACTGCACGGTAAACTGACCGGTGGCGGTGTCGTAGGCGGGCTGATTGTAGCCCTTGTCCGATTCCTCCACCATGCCAAAACCGGCAGCGTACATGGCCTGCCGTATTTTGTATCGCATCTCGGTCGGGTCAACGGATGACCAGAGATTCAGGTACACGTAGGTGCGATACAACGAAGGATGATCATCCTCATGGGCGGCTTCCGTGGTCGTGGTGGAATACACCACATACTGCTGCGGAGGATTCTGCTGCATGGAAGTAGCCCGCCAGACACCGGCATACACAGGAATGCCGATGTCCTTGAGAGCCTGCTGTACCTGACGCATCAGCCGCTCACTCCCTTCGCAACGGAAGCCTTGAGGCCGAGGTATGCCTTGGTGAAGGCGTACTCGCCCAGCGTGGAGATTTCCCATTTCTCGCCGTTAAACAGCACCCACATGCCCGGTTTCACGTCAGTGCGGTAGCGGATGGTGAAGTTGACCACCTGCTCGGTGTTCATGACGTCTGCGGAGCGATAGTGCTGGTTTCCTGCGTCAATGGCGGATGCCCACACTTTGCACAGAATCACGTCCTTCGGCTCGGGATAACCGTTTTCATTGATGACGTTCTCTGTGTAGCCGATTTGGATACGGTGGCGAAGATCGCCGGGATGCGGCGTTCCGTCAAAGGATTTGTATCCGCGCAACGA
>JAFQIF010000019.1 GCA_017397695.1 Clostridia bacterium | reverse complement strand
GTTTGGGCGGCAGCCCAACGTTTCCATGCGCGAAGCGCTGGATAAACAAGAAGCTCAGCGGAGCCATTAGGCGACAATTGAGCTTCCTGTATACTTCATCAGTGCGTTTTTCATTGACCGAACAGGTTACGCGTTCAATAAAAACCACGCTTAAGAAGTATAGCGGAATCGTAATTGTCGCCTTCGGCGCCCGGGAAACTCGCATAGTCGCGGCAGGCTTCGGTCCCTCTCCGATTCTTGCTTTTTTCTTCGATTGGGTTACGTTGGGGATTTCATCCCCAAGCCCCTGACAAGGGATTTCATCCCTTGACCCTTCTTCGCTTCGCGGCGGCATTAAGCTGCCTTAATGTACTTTCTATCTCTTATGTTTATGAATCCCAGCACCGAATCAAAACGATGCTGGATTCTGATTATTCTTTCAAATCCTCTGTGGTTGACTGCCTTCCAACGGGCATCCCACCTTCTCATCGATTTTTGCATGCGTACTCCGTCTTCTGTGTTCATTTGTATAGACACAGGTGCGCCATGTTTTCGCTCACGGAATTGGAAGAATGCACGTCCATTTTAAAATGGGAAAGAAAAAATAACCTTTGTTTCTTTAGCCGACCATATTGACAACAGCATTCTTCAGTGTTATACTTTATCACACTAAAGCACTAACTTGTTAAAGTATTTCGAGAGGAGATACGATTTATGAAAAAGATGCTCGCTATTCTCATCGCTGCCATGATGCTGCTCACCTGCTGCGCGCTGGCGGAAGACACGGGCCTGGCCGACGTGATGGCCAAGGGAAAGCTGATCATGGGTTTTGACGAGGCGTATCCGCCGATGGGCTTTGTATCCGAAGATGGAGAGCATGTCGGTTTCGATATCGATCTGGCGAAGGAAGTGGCAAAGCGCATGGGCGTGGAGCTGGTGCTGCAGCCGATCTCCTGGGACGCCAAGGAACTGGAACTGAACGGCGGCAACATTGACTGCATCTGGTCCGGCCTGACCATTACCCCCGAGCGCAGGGAGCAGATGCTCTTTACCATGCCGTATCTGGCCAATGAGCAGATCATGGTCGTCATGGCCGACTCCGGCATTGCTTCTCAGGCGGATGTTGCCGGCAAGGTGCTGGGTACGCAGGCGGGCTCTGCATCCGTGGATGTGCTGGAAGCCAACCCGGCTCTCAAGGACTCTCTCGCGGAGATCGCTCTGTCCGATGACTTTGTCGCCGCGCTGATGGATCTGCGCCTGGGCGGCATTGACGTGCTGCTGATCGACTCCGTCGTGGGCAACTACTATATCGCCCAGCAGGCTGACCCAGCTGCCTTTGCTGTGCTGCCCGAAATCCTGCAGGCCGAGGAATACGGTATCGCTGTGCGCAAGGATGAAGCGACGCTTGCAGATGCGATCAATGCGCAGCTCATCGCCATCCAGGAAGATGGAACGCTCGATACCATCCGCGCTGCTTGGTTCGCCAACGACGTAACCACCGTTGCTAAGTACGCTGCCGAGTACAAGAAGTAATTCCCTCCAATATGAATGAGGCTGTAATCGCTATTACAGCCTCATTCTCGCGCTGGAGGACAGAGGAATGCCGGGGCGGCCGCCCCGGAACCTGCCTGAGGGATTTCTATCTCCTCGCTCGACGCTCGTCGGTCAGGACAGCTCTGACAGCCCGCCAGGCTGTCATTCACTCCTGCCCCAGTTCGGAGAATCCGAACCCTCAGACTCCTTTCTTCGCTTCGCGACTACAAATTGATACAATGCATGAGTAAGAGGAAGATATGCGATACTTCAACAATCCTGAGGCGATGCTCAAGCTGATCGCTTCCATGCAGAGCGGCTTTGCCAATACGCTCACCATTTTTTTTGCCACGCTGGTCTTCTCCATCCCGCTGGGTATGGTCATTGCGCTGCTGCGTATGTCCAAACGCCGTATCATCAGCATGCCGATCTCGCTGTATATCCTGGTGATGCGCGGCACGCCGCTGATGCTGCAGATTTTTGCGATCTATTTTGCCATTCCCATGGTGCTGGGGCAGAATCTGGACCGCATGGCGGCCACTATTCTGGCGTTTTCGCTCAACTATGCGGCCTATTTTGCCGAGATTTTCCGCGGCGGTATGATGTCCATTCCCATTGGTCAGCATGAAGCCTGCCAGGTTTTGGGCTTTACAAAGGTACAGGCGTTTTTCAATGTCGTGTTGCCGCAGGTTTTCAAGCGCGTGCTGCTGCCGGTATCCAACGAGGTGATTACGCTCGTCAAGGATACGTCCCTGGCGAACATCATCGCTGTTTCGGAGCTTTTTCGTGCTGCCAAAAACGAGGCGAGCCGCACGGCTTCCGTGGAACCGCTGTTCGTTGCAGGTCTTTTCTATCTGCTCATGAACGGCGTGGTCACGCTCTTTTTCAGCTATCTGACCAAGCGCATGGATTACTACAAGGATTGAGAAAGGAGGTTTTTCCAATGCTTCAGGCAATCAACGTTCAGAAATCCTTTGGTGAAACCGGGGTTCTCAAGGGTGTATCCGTAAGCGTGGCGCGCGGCGAGGTTGTAGCGATCATTGGCCGCAGCGGTTCGGGCAAGAGCACGTTGCTGCGCTGTATGAACAATCTGGAAACGATTGACAGCGGCGAAATCCGCATCGGAGGCGAGCAGCTCGTCGTTACCGAGGGCGGAAAGCCGGTATACAAAAAGGACAGGGAATTGCGCAGGCTCATGCTGAGGATGGGCATGGTCTTTCAGGATTACAACCTCTTTCCGCATTACTCCGTGCTCAGAAACCTGACTGCGCCGCAGACGCTGGTTCTGGGCCGCGGCAAAGCCGAAGCCGAAAAGAAAGCGTTGGAGCTGCTGGAGAAAGTGGGCCTTTCCGACAAGGCGGCAGAATATCCCTGCAATCTCTCCGGCGGCCAGTGCCAGCGCGTGGCCATTGCGCGTGCGCTGTGCATGGATCCGGATATCCTCTGCTTCGATGAGCCGACCAGCGCGCTCGATCCGCAGCTGACGCAGGAGGTGCTTTCCGTCATCCGCGCGCTGGCAGAGGAGAAGCGCACGATGGTCGTAGTGACCCATGAAATGAACTTCGCCCGCGATGTGGCTGACCGCGTCATTTACATGGAGAACGGCCTTGTTGTGGAGGATGGTCCGGCGCAGGAGGTGCTTGGCAGCAACCGCAGCGAGGCGATCCGCGCCTTTGCCGGCGAGGCGAACTACTGAGACTGAAAACTGAGCCCGGAAGAAAAAGAGGACGCTGCATGCGTCCTCTTCTCATTATTTATGGGATATTGTGGTCTTTTCCGGCTGCTGACGGATTATTTGCGGTTATTCTCGGTATAGGCCTGCATATGGCGCTTGATCGCCTCGAACGTCTCATCGCTGAGGTCATGTTCGATCTTGCAGGCATCGTGAAGCGCGGTTTCGCGCCTGACGCCCAGCATCATCAGCATGTTGGTGAGCAGCTCGTGGCGCTCATACATGTGCGCGGCAATGGCAAGGCCCTCTTCGGTGAGGAAGATATGATTCTCCTCGTTGACAGTAACCAGGCCATGCTCGCGCATCTGGCGCAGTACGATGGAGACTGTCGGGCGGGAATAGGACAGATACGAGCAGATGTCGATCGCATGCACCTCATTTTGCTGCTGTGAGAGGATATAGATGGTTTCCAGATAGTTTTCAATGGCTTCGGATACGGCCATGAGATCGCCTCCTGTCTGCCTGCGCTTCACTGTGCGGGCGGTACTTATCTGTTAGTTTATCATAATCCATGGCAGCAAACAACTCTCCAGCTGAAAAATTGATGACTTTTTATATATTAGCAAAAACTAACAAAGTCGTCTCTTCTGGGAAAATGTGAAAAAGAGATTGTAAGAGATCAATTGCCATGGTAAAATGCACGGGCATTAGGCACGTATAACATTATTGGAAATGGAGGAAGCCGTATGAATCTGATACAAGCTCAGGAAGGCAGGGAGTACATCGTAAGAAGCGTTGTAACGGATGATGAGGAGATGGACGCTTTCCTCTTCTCGCTGGGCTGCTATGCAGGCGAGCTGGTCACTGTAGTGTCGCATTTGCGCGGCGGCTGTGTCGTATCCATTAAGGACGGACGCTATACCATTGATAAGCAGCTGGCTTCGGCGATTGAAATTTGATCTGAGTTTTACCGGCTTGGCGGATAATCCGGAGAGCCGGTTTCTTTTGAGATGTGAGTTAGAACCAGCTAATATAATGATGCGCTTTTGAAAAAAGAAAAAGCAGGAGGAGGCACCCTATGATGAGAATAGCTTTTGCCGGCAATCCCAACAGCAGCAAGACGACCATGTACAATACATTGACCGGACGCAACGAGCACGTGGGCAGCTGGGCGGGTGTGACCGTGGAGAAGAAGGAAGGCACCATCAAAAAGGCGTATGCCGGCGGCGAGCAGCTGATTGTGGTCGATCTGCCGGGCGCATACTCGATGTTGCCCTTCACATCCGAGGAGAGCGTCACCAGCGCCTATGTGAAAAACGAAAGCCCGGATGTGATCATCAACATCGTGGATGCGACCAACCTGAGCCGCAGCCTGTTCTTTACCACGCAGCTGATGGAACTGGGCGTGCCGGTGGTCGTTGCACTCAACAAGGGTGACGTTACCCGAAAGAAGGGGACGAAGATCGACATGAAGGCACTCGGCGAGGCATTGGGCCGTCCGGTTATGGAGACGGTTTCCACCGCATCCGGCCATCATGGCTTTGCGGACGTTGTGAAGGCGGCCGTCGGCCTCAGGGGCAAGAGCCAGGCTGCACCGTATTTCAGGACAATATCGACCTGACCGACAAGGCGGCGGTTGTCGAGGCGGATAAGAAGCGTTTCGCTTTCGTCAGTGACATTGTTTCCAGGGTGGAAAGCAGAAAGGTATTTACCAGGGACAAGAATGCTCAGGACAAGATCGATGCCTTGTTGACCAATCCTGCAGCAGGCATTCTGATCTTTGCTGTTGTTATGTTCCCTGTATTCGATATCTCTCAGTCCACGCTCGGCCCGTGGCTGGCCGATACGCTGGTTGGATGGATTGAAGCATTCCGGGGTTGGGTGGCCGGCCTGGTGGCGGGCGCGCATCCGCTGCTGCAGATAGGGCAGCCATGCCTGCTCCGGCAGCTGCGCCTCCTGTGGAGGATGCTGCCCGCACAGCCAAATGTAACCTTGAACCTCATCGTATCCCTTGGCATAAGCTGATGCGGGGTGATACGATGAGGGCTTTTCTTTTTGCCGTAGGCGGCAATATGTTCACCTTTGCGATGACCGTGCTGGGGGCAGCGGCGGTTTTCTTTTTCAGAAACAGAATTTCGGTATGTGCTGGCAGGCTGTGCTTCGGCTTTGCCGGTGGTGTGATGAGCGCGGCGGCGGTATTCAGCCTGCTGCTGCCGGCAACGGAGCAGGCGCAGGCTGCGGGCGGTATTCCGTGGCTGATGGCGGCTGCGGGCTTTGGCGCGGGCGCAGGCCTGATGATTGCGCTGGATATATGGATGGAGCACAGGCAGGCGCAGGCCGATGATGGCGCGCGCAGGCGCGCCATGCTGTTTGGTGCGGTAACGCTGCACAATGTGCCGGAAGGCATGGCGGTGGGGCTTGCTTTCGCTGGCGCCGCACAGGCGGGCGGCGCGGCGCTGGCTTCGGCTGCGGCTGTGGCGCTGGGCATCGGTATCCAGAATATTCCGGAGGGCGCGGCCATTGCGCTGCCGCTTCGCCAGGGCGGCTTCAGCCGGCGGTGCAGCTTTGCTTATGGAATGCTATCCGGTGTGGTCGAGCCGCTTGCCGGCGCACTGGCGGCGCTGGCTGCGTCGCTGATCAGCGGTGTGATGCCGTGGTTGATGGCGTTTTCCGCAGGGGCGATGATGTGGGTGGTGTTTTCGGAAATGCTGCCGGAAAGCGGCGTGCAGCGAGACGGCGCGCTTGCGGCAGCGCTTGGCTATGCAGTGATGATGGCGCTGGATCTGGCGCTGGGCTGAGCGCATTATTGTGTCTGTCTTGCATTTTTGCTGCAATGCGGGTATAATGAATGGGCATGAAACATCGTGCGGACAGGAGGCTAATGCAATGACCCCGGAACAGATGGAAGAGCGCGACGTCGTGGAGTTCGTCGATGACGAGGGAAACACGCTGCTGCTGGAAGTGATGGATTACTTCTTCTACAACGGCGAAGAGTTTGCTGCGCTGTGCGACGCGAAGGAAGAGGACGGCGAGTCCGATGAGGATGGCGTCTATATCATGAAGATTAACAGCTTCACCGATGAAAACGGCGAAGAAATGGAAGAATTTGTCCCGCCGGCAGAAGACCTGATGGAGAAGCTGATTGCCATCGTGCAGACCCGCTTTGACGGCGAAGACGACGAAGACGAAGAGTAAGCGCGCGTGCGTAATCGCGGAGCGGAAGATGGTTCCGCCCCGCGTTTTTTGTTATGTAAGTCTTTTTGCAAAAAAACGGATTCAGCTGCAGCGCTGCAGGATGGGTGCAGGGACAATGTCCCTGCCAGGGGATTGGGGACGGCGTCCCCAATCGTTTCCCAATTGCTTTCCAATAGAGTATGGAGTGAAACGGATGAACGACCTGCTTGAATTGAAGATCTCGAAGCTGCCGACCTGTCCGGGCTGCTACCTAATGAAAAGCGAGGGCAGGATCATCTATGTCGGCAAGGCGGTGAATCTCAAAAACCGCGTCAGCCAGTATTTTCATAGGAACCGTGATCACACGATCAAGGTCCGCACGATGGTGTCGCGGATCGATGATTTTGACATTGTGCTCTGCGATACGAATCTGGAAGCGCTGATTCTGGAGAGCAACCTGATCAAGCTGCATAAGCCGCAGTACAATATCCTGCTTAAGGATGATAAGCACTATCCGTATCTGCGTATTGACGTATCGCAGGATTATCCGCGCGTGGAGCTGGTGCGCCGGGTGGAGAAGGACAAGGCGCGCTACTTTGGCCCATACATGGGGGCGACTGGTGTGCGCGAGGTGATGGATGTGCTGCGCGGCCTGTTTCCGCTGCGCACTTGTGCCATGGCGATCAGACCCGGCATGAACAAACGGCCCTGCCTGCACCATCAGCTGGGCGAGTGTCTTGCGCCCTGTGCGGGAAAAACCACACCGCAGGAATACGCCAAAGTTGTGCAGGAGGTCATTGACTTCCTCAGCGGCAAGAGCGACGAGGTGATGAACCGCCTGAATGCGCAGATGATGGATGCGGCAAAAAATATGCGCTTTGAGCAGGCGGCGCAGATTCGGGACAGGATCCGCGACGCGCAGAATCTGCTGGAGCGCCAGAAGGCGATCAACGTTCGCGGCGGCGATCAGGACATTCTCGCCTGCGTGACGGACGAGCTGGACGCTATGGTGGAAATCGTATATGTACGCGGCGGACACATGATCGGCGCGGAGAACTATGCGCTCGAGGGCGCGGGCGACCAGAGCTGCGCGCAGATCCTTGCGCAGTTCATTCTGCAGTTTTACGATGACGGCAGAATGCCTGCTTCTGAGGTGCTGTGCATGGAGCTGCCCGAGCAGGCGGAGGATATCGCCAGCGTGCTCGCCGGGCGAAAGGGCGCGAAGGTTGTGCTGCATGAGCCGCAGCGCGGCACGAAGCATAAGCTTGTCGAGCTGGCCAGAAAGAACGCCGCCGACGCGCTTGCCAAGCGCAACGCGCATCTGGCGCGCCAGCAGGAGCGCACGACGCTGGCCTGTGCGGCGCTGGCCGAGGTCATCGGTATGGACAGCGTGCCGCGGCGCATCGAGGGCTATGACATTTCCAACACGCAGGGCGATCAGAGCGTGGGCGCGATGGTCGTGGCGATTGACGGCAAGGCAGCACCCAAGGAATACCGCATTTTCAAAATCAAGACTGTCGAAGGCGCGAACGACTTTGCCTCGCATTACGAGGTGATGAGCCGCAGGCTTGCCCGCGCGAAGGACGAACGGGAAAAGCTGATTGACGAGGGCAGGCTGAACCCGGACGGCACGCTGCCGGATGGCGCGCCGGAACTGACGGGCTTTGCCGCCCTGCCGGATCTGATTCTCATCGACGGCGGCGCACAGCAGCTGCGCTTTGCCCGCGAGGCAATGCATGCGCAGGGTTTCAATATTCCGATGTTTGGTCTGGCGGAGCGGCTGGAAGAAATCTATCTGCCCCATCAGGAGCAAACCATCCTGCTGGACAGAAAATCTCCCGCGCTGCATCTCATTCAGCGCATCCGCGATGAGGCGCACCGCTTCGGTATCACCCATCACAGAAACCTTCGGCAGAAAGCCAGCGTGCATTCGACGCTGGAGGATATCCCCGGCATCGGTAAGACACGCCGGCGCGCACTGCTCACGCATTTTAAATCGATCAAGCGGATCGCTGAGGCAAGCATCGAGGAGCTGCAGGAGGCCGAAGGCATCGGCCCCGCGCAGGCAAAGGTGATCTGGGAGCATTATCATAAAGCGGACGAATCTGCGGGCGGATAATATCCGCCCTTACTGAACGGGAAAGACGCTTTGCGCATCGCGAAGCGAAGAAGGAAGTCTGAGGGACAATATCCCTCAGCAGAGGTTTGGGGACGGCGTCCCCGAGAAAGGGGTCTGTTATGCTTGCCAGCGTACAATCCATGGGCCTTGCCGGCATTGAGGGCTATCGCGTTACGGTCGAGGCATTCTGCACGGACGGCATGCCGATGTATGAACTCGTGGGTCTGCCGGATGCCGCTGTGAAGGAAAGCCGCGAGCGTGTGCGCGCGGCGATGGCGAGCTGCCAGATGCTCTTTCCCGTCGCCCGGCTGACACTCAACCTCGCGCCCGCCGATACAAAGAAGGAAGGCCCGGCGTTTGATCTGCCTATTGCGCTGGCGATCATGGCGTCCAGCGGCATGCTCGATCCGGGCGCCTTTGACGGCATAGCCGCCGTGGGCGAATTGTCGCTGACGGGCAATGTGGTCGGCGTGCGCGGCGCGCTGTCCATGGCCATCAGCGCTCGGGAACAGGGCGTTCGTGCGCTGCTTATGCCTGCGGATAACACGAAGGAAGCAGCTTGCGTGGAAGGGCTGGACGTGCTGCCGGTTTCCCATCTGCAGGAGGCGATTGACCACCTGCGCGGGAAGAAGCGCATTGTACCGCAAAGGACGGTACCTTATGCACAATTGATGCGTGAGCGGCAGACGGTCAGCGACTTTGCCGATGTGCGCGGCCAGAAGAGCGCAAAGCGTGCGTTGGAGATCGCTGCGGCAGGCGGACACAACGTGCTGATGATCGGCCCGCCTGGCAGCGGCAAGACGATGATGGCGCGCTGCCTGCCGGGGATTCTGCCGGATATGACGCTGGAAGAGGCGCTGGAGGTGACGCGTATCCACAGCGCGGCGGGCACGCTGCGCGCAGGCGAAGGGCTGATGCTCGAGCGCCCGTTCCGCGCGCCGCATCACACGGTGAGCGCGGTGGCGCTTGTGGGCGGCGGCAGCAAGGCCAGACCGGGCGAAATCAGCTTGGCGCACGGCGGCGTGCTGTTCCTGGACGAGCTGCCGGAGTATCAGCGGGTAGCGCTGGAAGCCATGCGCCAGCCGCTGGAGGATGGGCATGTGAGCGTTGTGCGTGTGAGCGCACAGGCAAAATATCCCGCAAGGGCCATGCTCATTGCGGCGATGAATCCCTGCCCCTGCGGCCATTATGGAAGCAAAACGCAGCCATGCCGCTGCAAGCCGCACGAGATTGAACGGTATCTTTCGCGTATTTCCGGGCCGCTTCTGGACCGTATTGATATGCAGCTGCAGGTCAGCGCTCTGCCGGTGAGCGAGATCACGACAGGCGTGCAGGAGGAGCCGTCCGGTGCGATCCGCGCTCGCGTGCAGGCGGCAAGAAAGAGACAGCAGCAGCGATACGCAGACAAAGGCATCAGCTGCAACGCAGAGCTGACCGCGCGTCAGGTGAGCGAAAACTGTGCGCTGGACGAAGGCTGCCGCGCAGTGCTGGAGCGCGCATGCGAAAAGTACAATCTGTCTATGCGCGCGGTGTCGCGTATCCAGAAGGTGGCGCGCACGATTGCGGATCTGGCTGGGGAAGAGAAGATCGGCAGGGCGCATCTGCTGGAAGCGCTGGCCTACCGGAATCTGGATCAGGACTACTGGAAGAGAGCATAAATGAAGGAACAAAGGAATAGGGAGGATGCGATGATGACGTTTACCAAGGAATATCTGGACAAGATCCAGAAGGAACTGAACACTGCCGTGCTGTGCGATATCCTGGATGACCTGGGCTACCGCCATCAGGCGATGGACGGCAGCCTCTATCCGCTGGAGGAGGATTATAAGCTCGTAGGCGTGGCGCATACGATCCTCGCTTATGATGTGTTCGAACAGCCCAAGGAAGCCTATGCCACCGAGATCAAGGCTGTGGACGCGCTCAAGCCTGGCAGCGTTGCTGTGTGCGTGAACAAGAGCTGCAATAACGGGATCTGGGGCGAGCTGATGACCAATGCGGCCATTGCGCGCGGCGCCCGCGGCGCAATCATCGACGGCGCGATCCGCGATATCACGCAGATCAAGGCGCTCAGGGACCAATTCATGCTTTTCACCAAGGGACGCAATCCGCTGGATTCGAAGGGACGCTGCCTGGTGGCAGACTATAACTGCCCGGTGGAATGCGACGGCGTACGCGTGTGTCCGGGCGATCTGATCTTCGCGGATATCGACGGCATTGTCGTGGTGCCGGAAAAGCTGGTGGAGACGGTTGTCGAAAAGGCATTTGAAAAGATCGCGGGTGAGAACCTCGTGCGCGACGCGCTGCGCAGCGGCATGCTGCTCAGGGATGCATTCGCCAAGTACGGGATCCTGTAAGCGGATTTGCGAAGAATTCTGTTTTGTGGTATAATATTATTATCACAAAACAAGGAGGATTCGCGAAGTGAAAAGATTTGTCGAATACGAGAAGCTCTCCAAGAAGCAGAAAAAAGAAATCGACAAGGCAAGGCGCGCAACCTGGGGCGATGTAAGCCCGGTAACCAGGAAGATCGAAAGCGCAAAGATCTACAACAGAAAACGACACCAGCGAGGGGATTGGGATTCCGGCGCTGGTGTTTTTGTATTCATAGAAGTATAACCATGATGGGACAGCGCGCATGTTTTGTGGTAAGATATAAAAAGCTGAATCGGGCAAAGACGCCCGGGAACGGAGACGAATGACATGATTCAAAAGCGCGATATCCTCTTTACGCCGGCGAATGAAATGCGTACGCTGCATATCTACCTGCCGGATGACTACGACCACAGTGCAGAGCGCTATCCGGTGATGTACTTCTTTGACGGCCACAACCTGTTTTTTAACCATGATGCGACTTACGGCAAGAGCTGGGGTCTGAAGGAATTCATGGATAGCTGGGAGAAGAAGCTGATTATCGTAGGCGTGACCTGCTCGATGACCAACCGCCTGGTGGAATACTGTCCGTATCATTTTACCAAGGGTTTTCTGGGCGAGATCAAGGGAACGGGCGATGAAACGCTCAGGTGGATGGTGGAGGAACTCAAGCCGGTCATTGATCGCGACTACCGCACAATGCCGTTTCGTGAGTGCACGGCTATCGGCGGCTCGAGCATGGGCGGCCTGATGAGCCTGTATGCGGCGATCAAGTACAACATGTGGTTCTCCAAGGCGGCGTGCCTGTCGAGTACGACCGGCCCGTGCATGGAGGATTTCAGACGGGATCTGGACGAAACGGATATGTTTGCCGACACCCGTGTGTACCTGTCCTGGGGCACGGAGGAGGGCGGCGGATCGAAGATGTATCCGCGAAACGATACCAACGATACCATGGCAGGGCGCAACGGCGAACTGGCCGCACGCATCAGCGAGAAGGGCGCGATTGCGCGCCTGTACGGCCAGCCGGGCGGCCATCACTGTGAGGCCGACTGGGAAAAGCAGGTGCCGATGTTCATGAATTTCCTGTGGATGGACCGATAAGCAAATGCAGCTTGAAGCTGCAGCGAAGCGAAGAAGGGTACAGGGGCAATGTCTCTGCTAGGGGTTCGGGGACGGCGTCCCCGAACGATTCCCTATTCCATGTATAATCCGCCGGCCTTTGCGCATACTCTTCCATAGAAGGAGATGGTATGCTTGAAAAAGGCCGGTTTTATTGTGTGCGCGCTGTGCGTGTTGTTTCTGTGCGGCTGTTCTTCCCGAAGGGATGCAGCCAAGGATTCTCCTGCGCTGCCGCAGCCGCAGAACACCACGGCTGCGCAGGCCAGCCCGGACGCATCGCCGGGAAAAGGCGCGGCGGATCTCGTGCCGGAAAAGCTCAGGCGCGGAACGGACGGTGTGCCGGTGCTCAAGGTGTATGATGTGAAGCAGGAGAAGCTGATCGAGGAGTCTGTGGAGGCATATGTGCCGGCGGTGCTGGCGGGCGAAATGGCGGGCGACTGGCCAATGGAAGCGCTCAAGGCGCAGGCAATCCTGGCGCGTACGTTTGTGCTCCAGTTTGTGACGGAGAAAACCTCGCGCTACGAGGGCGCAGATATCTCTACGGACATCGAAGAGGCACAGGCGTATAACGCCGAGGCGGTGAACGACAGAATCCGTCAGGCTGTACAGGACACACGAGGCCTTGTGCTCAATGCGGGCGGCGAGCTGCCGTATGCGTGGTTTCATGCGCATTCCGGCGGATTGACGGCGCGCGCGAAGGAAGGGCTGGACTATGAAAAGGATGAGCCTGGCTATACGCAGTGCGTGAAGGGCATGGAAAACGACGAGGCGCCGCCGGAAACGGCCAACTGGGAGGCCGCGTTCACGGAGGATGAAATCATTGCTGCAATGGCTGCTGTGGGCGCAAAGATCGAGAATGTGACAAACGTATCCATTGGCCAGCGGGGAGAGAGCGGGCGGGCGATGACGCTGCTGATCTCCGGCAGAGAGGTTTCTGCGCCTGCACTGCGCATTGCGCTGGGTTCCACGAAGATGCGCTCCAGCCTGCTGGAGAGCCTGCGTGTGGAAGATGGCCAGGTGAAGATGAAGGGCAGAGGCTATGGCCACGGCGTGGGCATGAGTCAGTGGGGCGCTTACGCGATGGCCAAGGCAGGAAAAACAGCGCAGGAGATCGTGATGCATTATTTTAAGGGCGTGACGATTGATACGGCCTGGGAATGATACGGTGCAAAAAAATGCCGAAATCCGAAAAAAGTTGTTGACAGATGCGCATGCTCCGATGTATAATACATACCGTTGACGGGGCATTAGCGCAGTTGGTAGCGCGTTTGAATGGCATTCAAAAGGTCAGGGGTTCGACTCCCCTATGCTCCACCATATTAAATGCGAGCACCCTAAAACGGGGTGCTCGTTTTTGTTTCCCGGCATACTGTGCTTTGCAAACAGGAGGGATTGTATGATTCGCGCCGTGTTTTTTGATCTGGATGGCACGCTGCTCGATTCGAAAAAGCAAATCCCCGAATCGGCCAAGGCAGCGATCCGGCGCTGCCGGGAAAAGGGCGTGCGCATATATTTTGCCACGGCGCGATCGCCCAGGCTGGACCAGACGCTGAACTGGGGTGAGAGAGAATTTGCCCTGTTTGACGGCGGAATCTACTCAAACGGCGCATGTGTAAAGCTGGGCGAGGACGCTTGGTACCGCTTTATTGATCCAAAGGCTGTACGGCTGTGTGTGGCTGAGGCTGAAAAATACGAAGACGTTCACTATTCGCTGCATATGCCGCAGGAAGGATATGCGTTTAACTTCCCCGTGGATGCATCGATGCATAAGGGCTGGGGGTTGGCGCAGGCCAGAATCTGCACGCCGGACGAAGAAGCCATGGGGCGTACGCTCAAGGTTCTGCTGTTTTATGATCATCTGACAGATTCGCGCAGGGAACTGCCCACGGCGCTGACATCGGCAATTCAGTGCAGCTGCGAAGGCATTGCCAGGGTGTACCTGACCGATGCCGGGCGAACCATACAGCTGTCTTCCATAGAGGCGGGAAAATTGCAGACCATTGAGCGCATCCGGATGGATGAAGGATGGAGCATTGACGAGGTTGCCGTGTTTGGCGATGATATCAATGATCTGGAAATGATTGCCTTTTATCCGCGCAGCATTGCGATGGGCAACGGCGTGGAACAGGTGAAGCGCGCAGCAGGTTGGGTTACGCGCGCAAACGATGAAGACGGAATCGCCTACGCACTTGAACAGTATTTGAGCCAATGAGAAAGCAGGAAGGAACACAATGAAGAAGAACGTCATGGATATGACTCGTGGGCCGATCATGCCTCAGCTGGTCAGGTTTGGCACGCCGGTGCTGCTGGGTATGTTGTTTCAGCGCATCTATAACTTTGTGGATGTGTTTATCGTCGGCCGTTATCTGGGCGACGAGGCTCTGGCGGCGGTGAGCATCGCGGGCTCGGCCATGTATCTGCTGATGTCGCTGATGATGGGCCTGACCACGGGCGTAAGCATCGTGATCGCGCAGTACTATGGCGCAGGGAACGAGAAAAAGGTCCGCGAGACGTTTGCGAGTTCAATCTTTGTAGCGCTGGGCGCAACGGCGCTGATCACGGTATTTGGCATGCTTGGCGCCAAAGGTCTGCTACGGCTGCTGCAGACGTCTGATGCGCTATTGGAAATGGCGCATGAATACCTGCTCATCATTTTTGCAGGCTGCGTGGGCACGATGCTCTATAACTGGATTGCGGCCGTCATGCGTTCGCTGGGCAATTCCGTGGTGCCGTTGGCGTTTCTGATCGTTTCCAGCGTGCTCAACATCGTACTGGATGTCCTGCTGATTGCGATCATTCCCATGGGCGTGGCAGGCGCGGCGCTGGCGACTGTGCTTGCACAGGCAATTTCCGGTGCGCTGTGCCTGGCGTACGCGTTCAAAATTCTGCCGCAGCTGCGCCTGAAGCGTGATGAGCTGCGCATGGATCCGTATCTGGCCAAGCAGATTCTGGTTTTCGGCATCCCTACAGGTTTGCAGATGAGCATCATCTCCATCTCCGATATGGCTCTGCAGGCGAAGATCAATACCTATTCTACGGCGCTGATCGTGGCCTACGGCGTGGCAACCAAGGTGGAATTCCTGGGCTGGCAGATGGCGGAGGCCATCGGCACGGCGGTGGGCACGTTCGTCGGCCAGAATGTCGGTGCGGGCGATTACAAGCGCGTGCGTCAGGGTGTGCGCTGCGCATACGGTATTCATTTCATTTGCTACGGTATTTTCTGTCCGGTTGTATGGCTGTTTGCCGAGCCGATCATGAGCCTGTTTACGCAGGCGCCGGAGTCTATCCGTTACGGTGTGGAATACATGCGCATCTTCAGTTTCTTCTTCCTGATCGGCGGCACGATGTGCATTTACCATAATGTGCTTCGTGCTTCGGGCGATGTGAAGATGACGCTGGCAATGGGTGTGAGCGAGGTCATTACGCGCATTGGTTTCACGTTCCTGTTCACCGAATGGATGGGCTACTGGGGCCTGTGGTGGGTGTCGCCGATCACCTGGGTCTGTGCGGTCGCCATCGGTGCGATCCGCTATTACTCCGGAAAATGGGAAGAAATCGCAAGAAAACAGGCGATCACCGCAAAATAAAAAAACAAGCCTCTGCGCTGCTGCGCGGAGGCTTGCACTGTCTATGTGCGGATGCCTTTTTTGGATGCGGTCAGCCGGTAACTGTCGTCGATCAGGTGAAAGATATCCTCATCGCGCATGCTGCCGTCCAGAATGATGGAAATCCAGTGCAGCTTGTTCATGTGATAGGCGGGCACGACGGCAGGATAGACGCTCTTCCAGAAATCACCCCAGTTCGGCTCAGCCTTTACGTTGATCCAGACCTTGCCTTCGCGCTCGTATACAGAGGCGAACATCTTCTGGTTTGTCCGGTGGCGCATGACAGCCCAGCTATCCAGCCCGAAGGGATAGTCCTCGTAAGCGTCCGGAAGGGTCAGGCAGGCGTCGATGGCTTCGCGCAGCGTCTTCATGGAAGGCCTCCTCGATTGGTATGTATTCAGTATACGGCAATCGGGCGCAAAAGGAAAGGGAGAAGTTGAGCGTTGATTGCACATTGTTTTTGCTGTATAATGAATAATAACAGAAAACGGATTTCATGAGGAGGATGTTGTATGGAACTGTCTAAGATTCTTTCCATGGTTGATCATACGCTTTTGAAGCCCGAATCCACCTGGGCGCAGATTCAGGAGATCTGCGACGATGCGATGAAGTATCATACCGCGACGGTGTGTATCCCGGCGAGCTACGTGGCCCGCTGCAAGGCATATATGCAGGAGCATAATTCCGAAGTGGGCGTGTGTACGGTCATCGGCTTCCCGACTGGCTATTCCACCACGGCCGGCAAGGTGTTTGAAGCGGCGGACGCCGTGAAAAACGGCGCGGACGAGGTGGATATGGTTATCAATATCGGCATGCTCAAGGACGGTCATGACGACGAGGTGCTTGCCGAGATCAACGCGATCAAGGAAGCCTGCGCTGGAAAGCCGCTCAAGGTGATTATTGAAACCTGCCTGCTGAGCGAAGAGGAAAAAGCGCGCATGTGCGATATTGTGAATCGCTCTGACGCCGACTTTATCAAGACGAGCACGGGCTTTTCTACTGCGGGCGCGACGTTTGAAGACGTGGCGCTGATGGCCAAGCACATGAAGGAAGGCAAGCAGATCAAGGCGGCGGGCGGCATCGCGACGCTGGACGACGCAGAGAAGTTTATCGCTCTGGGCGCGACGCGCCTGGGCACCAGCAGGATCATCAAGATTGTCAAGAACGAGGCGGCCAGCGGATACTGAGCGCGGCAGATACGTATAAAATCCAGAAAATAACTGGAAAAAGACGCTCAAATCCGTTGACATGCGCGTAAAAAGCTGGTATCATAGGACGGTAAGCCGCACGGGGCTGGTCTGTTAAAATGCGCAAAAACGGCGCATACCTAAACCCGGCGAGTAAATTTTAGGAGGCACCATTATGTACGCTATTATTGCGACTGGTGGCAAGCAGTACCGCGTTAGTGAGGGCGACAAGATCTACATCGAGAAGATCGATGCCGAGGTCGGCTCCACGGTCTCTTTCGACGTTCTGCTGGTTGAGAACAACGGCGACGTCAAGGTTGGCACCCCGGTTGTCGAGGGTGTGAAGGTCGAAGGCAAGGTCGAAGCCCAGACTCGTGGCGAGAAGATCATCGTCTTCAAGTACAAGGCCAAGAAGAACTATCGCCGTAAGCAGGGCCATCGTCAGCCGTACACCAAGGTGGAAATCACCAAGATCGGCTAAGACAGATGACCACGATCACGGTCTATACTCTTGACGGCGGCGCGATAGCTGGCTTTGAGGCCGGCGGTCATGCAGGCGGCAAGAGAATACGGGGTTACGATCTGGTTTGCTGCGCGGTATCCGCGCTGACGCAGACTGGCGTGAACGCGCTGGTTTCGGTTGCGGGCCTTACGCCCGAGGTCGAAGTCAGAGACGGCTATTTGAAGTGCATCCTGCCGCAGGGCCTGGATGAAAAGACTTCGGATAGTGCGCAGATTGTGCTTCGTACGATCATGACAGGATTGACAGACATTCAAAAAATCTATCCGAACCTGATTCGGATACAGCAAAAAGAATGGAGGCAAGCAGATGCTTACGATGAATCTTCAGCTCTTCGCTCATAAGAAGGGCACCGGTTCTTCCCATAACGGTCGCGACAGCGAGTCCAAGCGACTCGGCGCCAAGCGCGCGGACGGCCAGTTCGTTCTGGCGGGCAACATCCTTTACCGTCAGCGTGGTACCCACATTCATCCCGGCACCAACTGCGGCATCGGCGGCGACGACACCCTGTTCGCCCTGGTGGACGGCGTGGTTCGCTTCGAGCGCAAGGGCAAGAAGAAGACCCAGTGCTCCGTGTACCCGGTCGCGCAGTAACATGCGGAAACTGCAGAGCATCGCGTAAGCGGTGCTCTGTTTTTTTGTGTACAATAGGGATAGAAAGTTCATTAAGGCAGCTTGAAGCCGCCGCGAAGCGAAGAAGGGTCAAGGGATGAAATCCCTTGTCAGGGGCTTGGGGATGAAATCCCCAACGTAACCCAATCGAAGAAAAAAGCAAGAATCGGAGCGAAGCCGAAGGCGAC
>JAFQIF010000213.1 GCA_017397695.1 Clostridia bacterium | reverse complement strand
TATCGGCGAAGGTAACTGTGCGGCGCGTGCCTGCGAAGTCATCGGCCGCAATCCGGAGTGCAAGAGCGACGTTACCAGCTCCATGATTCTGGGTATCGCGCTGTCCGAGACCACCGGTATTTACGGCTTCGTTACCGGTCTGCTGCTGATCTTCGTCGCCCCCGGCATGTTCATGAACTTCCTGGGATAATCTCAGGCGGATTCGTAGAGACAAAATTTGCCGGAAGGAGGCAGCACAATGGATCTTTACCAGTCCCTTGTGACGGTAAACCCTGTAACCCTGATCGCGCAGATCTGCAACCTGTTCCTGCAGATGTTCCTTGTGAAGGTATTCTTCCTGGATAAGATCAAGGCGATTCTTGACGCGCGCCGCGAGGCCGCAGACAAGGAGATCACCGATGCTTTGGCGGCGAAGGAAGAGGCCATGGTCATCAAGGCAACCTACGAGCAGAACATGCTTGAAAGCAAGGCCAAGGCGGAAAAGATTTTGCAGAGCGCTCAGCAGACCGCTGCGCTGCGCAGTGAGCAGATCATCAGCGACGCGCAGAACACTGCTGTTGCCATGAAGCAGAAGGCAGAGGCTGAGATCGCGCAGGAAAAGAAGCGTGCTCTCAACGACGCCAAGAATGAAATTTCTGACATCGCGATGGCAATCGCAGGCAAGGTTGTCGGTCGTGAACTGACCGCAGCAGATCATGCCAAGATGGTAGACAGTTTCATTGATGAATTGGGTGGCGAAGTATGACAGAGGCTGCAAGCGTTTACGGCGAGGCCCTGTATGCGCTCGCCAAGGATGAAAACAAGAGCGTCATGATGTTGGAGCAGCTTAGGACCCTGGACGAATGTTTTGCAGCGGAGCCGGATTTCCTCCGGCTTCTGAGTGCCCCCAATCTGTCCAAGATTGAACGCAAGGAGATTCTGGATACTTGCTTGAAGGGCAAGGTGGAACCATATCTGCTCAATTTCCTCAAGATTCTGATGGAAAAGGGCTATATCCGCCAGTTCAGCAGCTGTGTACAGGTCTTCCACGAGCGTTACAACGAGGATCATGGCATCATGGCGGTATCTGCTGTGACGGCAGTACCCATGTCGGATAGCCAGAAGGAAAAGCTGGCTGCCAAGCTTGCGGGAATCACCGGAAAGCAGATCGAATTGACCAATACCATTGACCCGGCGTGCATCGGCGGCGTTCGCCTCGATTACGACGGCAAGCGCGTCGATGATACAATCATCCATCGCCTCGACGCGGTGAGCAGCATGCTCAAAAACACCATACTCTGATGGGAGAAAGCAGGAGCGGTATGGAATTAAGACCCGAAGAGATCACAAAGATCATTCGCGAACAGATTAAAAACTACGAGTGCAAGCTCGAAACCAGCGAGACTGGCACGATCATCCTCGTCGGCGACGGTATTGCTCGCGCCAGCGGCCTGGATAATTGCATGGCCAACGAGCTGGTCGAGTTTGAAAACGGCGAGTTCGGCATGGCGCAGAATCTGGAGGAGAACTCCGTTTCCATCGTCATTCTGGGCAGTGATGCAGGCCTGCATGAGGGCAGCGCCGTCAAGCGTACCGGCCGTGTCGTGTCCGTTCCGGTCGGCGAAGAAATGATTGGTCGCGTCGTAAATGCACTGGGCCAGCCGGTTGACGGCAAGGGCCCGATCTATACGACCCAAACCCGACCGATCGAAAGCCCGGCCCCAGGCATCATCGAGCGTAAGAGTGTCAGCGTTCCGCTGCAGACCGGCATTAAGGCGATCGACAGCATGATCCCGATCGGCCGCGGCCAGCGCGAGCTGATCATTGGCGACCGTCAGACCGGAAAAACGACGATTGCCATCGACACAATCATCAACCAGAAGGGCAAGGACGTTGTCTGTATCTACGTTGCTATCGGTCAGAAGAATTCTACCGTTGCGCAGCTGGTAGAACAGCTGACCCAGGCCGGCGCGATGGATTATTCCATTGTCGTCAGCGCTACCGCGTCTGAGCTGGCCCCGATGCAGTATATTGCGCCGTACACCGGCTGCGCTATGGGCGAGTACTTCATGGCGCAAGGCAAGGACGTTCTGGTCATCTATGATGACCTGTCCAAGCATGCGGTTGCCTATCGTGCACTGTCCCTGCTGATCCGCCGTCCGCCGGGCCGCGAGGCGTATCCGGGCGACGTCTTCTATCTGCACAGCCGTCTGCTGGAGCGCGCTGCGCGCATCGCTCCGGAATACGGCGGCGGCAGCCTGACCGCTCTGCCGATCATCGAGACGCAGGCAGGCGACGTTTCCGCATATATCCCGACCAACGTCATCTCTATCACCGACGGCCAAATCTTCCTGGAGAGCGAGCTCTTCCACTCTGGCGTTATGCCGGCTGTCAACCCGGGTATTTCTGTTTCCCGAGTCGGCGGCAATGCGCAGATCAAAGCGATGAAGAAGGTCGCGGGCAGCCTGAAGCTGATCTATTCCCAGTATCGTGAGCTGCAGAGTTTTGCCCAGTTCGGCAGCGATCTGGATGCCGATACCAAGGCGCGTCTGGCTCAGGGCGAGCGCGTTGTGGAAGTGCTCAAGCAGGGCCGCAGCACGCCGATCGATGTCGAGAAGCAGGTTTGCATCATCTACGCTGTGACGCATGACTATCTGGCTGATGTTCCGGTCGAGAAGGTTGCGGTATACGAACAGGGCCTGTATGAGCGTCTGGATGCCCAGCATGCCGATATTCTGGAGACGATCCGCACGACCGGCAAGTTTGAAAAGGACACCGAAGAGAAGCTCGCCGCTGCGCTCAAGCAGTATACGAAGGATTTTCTCGCCAAGTAATTGAAAGGAGGGGGTAAGTGATGGCTGGCGCGTCCATGAAGGATATTAAGCTGCGCATCAAAAGCGTAGAAAGCACCATGCAGATCACCAAAGCGATGGAACTCGTCGCCTCCTCCAAGCTCAGAAAAGCAAAAGAGCGCCAGGAGCGTTCTCGTCCGTATTTTACGGAGATGCGCAATACGCTTGCAAGCATCGAGTCCAGTACGCGC
>JAFQIF010000212.1 GCA_017397695.1 Clostridia bacterium | reverse complement strand
TTTTGATTCTGACACAGCTTTGAAAGAATTTGTGTAGTCTGAGAAATTCTTTCAATCTGTACCGGAATCGTAATTGTCGCCTTCGGCTCCGCTCCGATTCTTGTTTTTCTTCGATTGGGTTACGTTGGGGATTTCATCCCTTGACCCTTCTTCGCTTCGCGGCGGTTTTAAGATTCCTTAATGAACTAAATATCCCCACTCCTTATCAAAAAACGTGAGCGCCTGCTCACGTTTTCCTATTCACCTCACGCGTATGCGCGTCTTTCCGTTGCTCAGATACAGCTTATCGGGATACGCATCCAGCGCATTGAACTCGAAAAAGACCTCCTTCGCGCCGGCCTCCGTCATGCCGCGCGCGCCGTCCATCGCCTTGTAGAGAATATGCCCATCCTCGTCAATGAGCATGGCTTCTCTCGCCCAGCTCTTGTTGACCTCGGCTGCGCTCCATGTTCTGTCCACCTCAAACATTCCAGCGGCCTGCCTGCGGTCGCGCTCCATCTGCGCCGCCAGTGCGTCCGGCTTGGGTTCCATCGCCACGCACAGATACAGATGCGAGTTCGCTTCGATCACATGTACGCTGGCCGCAATGCTGTCGCCCAGGTCCGTCAACGCGCGCATGCTCGTCGTCGTGTTCGACGTTGCGCGTTTGCGCACAGGCTCCTTCTTTTCAGGCTCCTTGCCAAGCAGCTTTTCCAGCAGCTGCGCTGCACGTGCGATCATTTGTGCTCCCCCTTCCGCATGCTTCCGCGGGAAATTCAGCAAATACGTTTATTATATTCTATACCAAATGACGTTCCCTTGCCGAATTTTCATGCATTTTCTTCCACATTTTGTAAATCATACAACCCGGAATCGTTCATTCCTCCGGTCGCACGTGCTTCGCCAGCCATTTCGCGACGCCATCCTCGTCGTTTCTTGCAATGATTCCCGTCGCCGCTGCTTTCAGCTCCGGCGCTGCATTCTCCACGGCGTAGCTCTCGTCTGCCAGTTCAAACATATCGATATCGTTTTTTCCATCGCCAAACGCCACCACGCGCGCACATCCCAGATGCTCCTTCAGCCGCGCAATCGCCCTGGACTTGGATGCGTCCCTGGGCATAATTTCCAGCCACTGTGCGCCGGAATAGATGTCACGCTGATACACACAGTGATGCTCGCCGCGCCAGCGCGCGTCAAACGGCTCCAGTTTCTCCGGCTCATCCACACATGTGATATAGAAGATTTCTCCGTCAAACAGCCGCTGCGCATCCGCCACCGGGCGATCACGCCTGTCGCCCCGGCGCGAATCGGTAAAGACCTTCGCGCCCGGCGTCTGCTTATCGGCCACATAGGTAAACTTTTCCTCGCCGCCGATGATCGCGTAAACGATGGGATATATGTCCTTTTCCAGCAGTTCGCGGATCATGCCGCGCGCCTGCGCCTGATCAAAGCAGGTTTTCAGCAGAATTTTTCCGGTTGCATTGTCCACGGTAAACGCACCGTTGTACACGATCAGCGGGATCTGCGCGCTCAGCCCCTTGGTCACGCGGGACGCCGTGCTGTATGAGCGTGCCGTCGCATAGGAAAAGAGCATGCCGCGCGCGCACAGGGCGTTGATCGTCTCGTTGGTGTATGCGCTGGTTCGCTCGTCGCTGCGTAGCAGCGTGCCGTCCAGATCGGACACATACAGCGTCTTGCCTTTCATCGCAGATCCTCCACATTCTTTTTCGTCAGCTGCTTTTTCTTCTGCCTGCCCGGGTCAAAGCCGCATACAGCCGCATAGCTGCACGTGCTGCACGCCAGATATGCGCCATGCGCAGCCGGATAATCCGCGATTACGCCGCCGTACACATCGCCCGCCAGCTGCGCCGCCTTGCTCCTGGCAAAGGCAACCATCGCATCCATGCCTTCCCTGTCGGTCATCGACGCGCGATAAAGACCACTGGGTTTTCCATCCCTGGTAACCATCGCGCCGTGACGCTCATCCTGCGCCCGCAGGATCTCCACGTCGCTGAGCGATATGCCGTGCAGTGAGAGCTTGCGGGCGATCTGCTTTTCCACCTCCTCGCGGATACGCGATTCGGTCTTAATCGTCGGATCGGCAATGCGGCAGTAGAAAAAGCCCGCCGCCTGCGCGCCCTCCGCCTGCGTAAGCGCCGCCGCCAGATACAGCAGCAGCTGCAGCTGGATGCCGTAGTACGCCATGGTCGGGTCGAATTTCTTCGTGCCTGATTTGTAGTCGATCACACGAATGCACTTCGTCTCCCCATCGAGCACGTCGATGCGGTCAATCCTTCCCTGCAGATACACAAAGCTGCCGTCCGCCAGTTCCAGCATGATGGGCGCGGCGCCTTTTTTGCCGAAAACCATTTCAAACTGCATGGGTCTGAACCGGCTGCCCGCAAACTGCTGCGCAATGCTGCGCGCCGCGCGCTGCGCCGTTTTGCCGATACGCCGGGCAATCGCCGCCCCGCGCTCGCTCTCGCCCAGCGGCGAGCGCCGCCAATCCGCAATCAGCGGTGCGATCGTCTCCTGCATCAGGCTGTCGCAGACGCCTTCGTCCACATCCGGGAACTGCGGCAGCGCCGTCAGCGCCAGCGTAAAGCGCTCCGCTGCCTCATGGTAGAGCGTGCCCAGTTCAGCCCTGTCCACGCCTGGCTGCAGAGGCTCCCGCGGCGCAAGGCCGTAACGAACAAAGTGCCTATACGGGCACTGCGCAAACGTCTCCAGCCGCGACACGCTCATCACCGGGCGGCCATACAGCGCCCTGGCCTGCGCGCCGGGCAGGCGCTTATCCGCCTGATCGCCCAGCCTGCGCGTGATGGCAAGCAGGCGTTCCCTTCCCGCTTCGCTTTGCACCAGCGCGGCATAGGCCTGTGCGCAGCGCTCGCTCAGTTCCTCCCTGCCGTCCGCTGCAGCGGAAAGCTGCACGGACAGCGCCTCCATGGCGCTTTCCGGTGCGGTGAGCATCATCTCCCGCTCCCGGCTGAGCAAGCCGCCGCCGATTTCCATCTTCGGAAACAGCCGTCTGAGCGCCTGTACCGCCGTTCCCTCGCGCAGCGCGCGCCCGGTTTCATCCGCAAGCGCATAGGAGATGATCAGCCGTTCTCCCGCCAGAGAGAGCGCCTTGAGCTCGTCCAATTGTGCCAGCGCCGCACGCTCCGCCAGGCTCATGCCCAGATATGCGCCCGTTGCTGCCGCGACCTCGTCCTGCTCCCGGGTGGAAAGCAGTCCGTCGCCCTGCATACCCGCGCTGTCGTTCATGCCCACGGCAAAGAGCGTCTTCACCTGCGCCGTGCGCACATTGCCGATCTCGCCGCAGATCACCGCGCCGTCCGCCGGCGGCAGCGCCGACAGCTCCAGCGCGGCAAGGCCGCTCTCCAGCAGCCGCTGCACGAGCCTGCCCGGTGCGCTCGAGCCCTCCAGCAGCGTATGCAGCTGGTCCAGCGTCTCCATGAGCAGGTTCCATACCTGCGCGCAGTCCTCCGCCTCCTCATGCATGCCCTCGCCAATCAGCGCATCGCGCATTGCACCCAGCGTGTCAAATGCTCCGACGTCCTCCAGCAGCGCAAGCACCGCCGCGATCGTATCATCCGCGTTCTTTGCCGCGGAAAGCGCCTTCTGCAGGCTCACGAGTACATCCGCTACTGCTGCGCGGCTTTCGTTGAGCGCGGCAAGCGCCTGTTCATCCTTTTCTTTGTGGTAGCGGAATGGCTTTTTGAAGCCCTCCCCGCGTATGTCCATGCCCTCGACATAGTCGCACAGCGCGTCCGCCTGCGTCTGCTCCAGATGCATGAAGCCGGACTGGATGCATTCCACAATATCCGCCGTGCGCCAGCTGCCCGCCGCCGACAGCGCCGAAAGCACAAATCGATTCAGCGGGTGTGCGCCCGCCGGGCGCTTTTTCGCAATGTATACGCTTACGCCGTACTGCGGCAGAATGTTTTCCAGCAGCGGCGCATAGCCGCCTCCCCGAGGATACACCAGCGCCATCTCCGCCGTATCTGCGCCCTGCGCCATCATCGCGCGCATGCGTGCGCCCGCCGTGTGCACCTCCTGGCGCATGGAACTGACCGCATGCACCTCTATATGCTGCGGCTTATCGTCTTCCGGCCTTGCGCCCAGCGCAAAGAGCCTGCGCTCCATGACGCGTATATCTGCCGGCGCAGCAAGCTCGGCCTCGACGCGCTCGCGCACGACGGACACGCCCGCGTCCGCCGCCAGCTTTGCGAGCCTCTCCAATGAAAAATTCACCGGCGCAAAGAGCCTGCCGTCCATCGCGCTGTTATCGTCCGTCTCTACCGCCAGCGTAAGCGACTTTGCCAGGCGCGCCATATGCACCAACTCTGCCGCAAAGGTTGGCGTAATCATGTCAAACCCGTATACGAACACATGCTGCCCGCGCAGCACGCCGGACCGCTCCATGCGCACGCGCATCTCCATGGATACATCCTCCGCGTCTGCCAGGCGGCCCGCCATGCGCTGCTCATAGGCCGCGTAGATTCTGGCGGCGTCGGCAAGCTTTTCGCCCGCCGGCTGCCTGCGCTGCGCATCGTCCATCGCCGCAATGCTGTCCGCGATATCCTGCGCCGTTCTTCCGCTCCGCTTAAAATCCGCAATCAGCGCAGAAAACTTGGCCGCCAGCCCTGGCGAAGCCTGCTGCGCTGCCGCGCGGTATACGCTCAGGTGATCCTTTTCCTGCTCGATAACCTCGCTGAGCACCATGCACTTGCCGCGCTCATCGAAGATCACCCTGTCCGGCTGGCCCGCACGCTCAAATACTCGGCCCTTCAGCCTGGATGGCGAAAGCACGTCGATCAGAAACGAGCCCTGAAGCTCAAGCCGCGTCATGATCTCGATCTCCGCCTGCAAGGTATACTGCGAAGGCACGACGAACATGCATCCCTCTCCCTGCGCAGCCAGCGCACCAATGCGGCGGATGCACACATCGAGCAGGCGATGCGGCCTTGCAGTGATGACCTTCATAACGCGCCCCCTTTGTTTCACGTGAAACATTTCTGCAGCTATTCTCCTTCGGATGTTTCACGTGAAACATCCGCCGCTCGCCGGTCAAAATGTTCCATATGGAACATTCCGCAAAGGAAAGCCGCCGTCTGTACAGAATTATACCATAAAGCACAGCGTCTTTCAATTTTCCGTAAGGAGGCCGTCCCATGCGTATTGCGCTCATCGCCGACGTACACAGCAACCTCGCCGCGCTCGAGGCGGCCCTGAAGGCCATCAAAAAACATGAGCCGGACATGATCCTCTCCCTGGGCGATCAGGTCAATCTCGGCCCCTGTCCGCGCGAGGTGCTCGCTCTGCTCCGGGCGGAACGCGTGCACTGCCTGCATGGCAACCACGAGCGCTATATACTCTCCGCCATGGCGGGCAATCCCGGCTATGCCGGCGCGAATTTTGATGTGGTGCGCTGGGGCGCCTCTATGCTTTCCGCGCAGGAAATCACCTTCCCCATGACATACGAATTGGATGGCGTCACATTCTGCCATGCGCTGCCCCAGGACGACCGCTTTCCCGTTTTCGATCCGCAGCGCGCGATCCCCATGCTCAGGGATATGCACATTGACAAACCCACACACATCATCTGCGGCCACGGCCACAACCCCACGCACATCCGCATGGACAACCTGACCATCGATTCCATCGGCTCCGTCGGCTGCATGGATGACGGCGTGCCGGGCACCGCGCCCTACGCCATGCTCACCCTCGAAAAAGACGCCGCCGCGCTGCGTCCATACTATGTCCCATACGATACCGGTCTGCTCCGCGCGCAGTTCATCAGCAGCGGCATGGCTGAAGCCTGCCCCATCATGGCGCACATCGTCTGCCTGCAGATGATGCACAATCAGGACTATCTGGTGCGTTTTGTCGCCGGGGCGCAGGCCATCAGCCGCGCAAGGGGTGAAACACAGATCAGTGAGCAGAGCTGGGCGGAGATGGACGCGCAATTCCCCTGGCCGGACGGCGCGAACACAACGGAATTCTGGAAATAATCACCCCTTCTTTCCGTCCGTATCTTCGTTGACATTCCCGTTCAAAGCCGATATAATCAGGAGCATTCATCACGCCTACAGCAAGCATCGGGAGAATACACCTATGCATCATCTTGAAAAAAGCGAGCAGCAGAAAATCCGCCTCATCTGCACAGCGGCGCAGATGGTACTGGAAAACGGCGGCGAAACCTACCGCGTAGAGGAAACCGGCATGCGCATGGCCAACGGCCTCGGCCTGGAGGATGTAAACATCGTCGCATTCCCCACGTCGCTGTTCGTGAACGTCAATGGCTTTTCCCGCATCCGCCGCATCACGCACCGGGGCACCAATACCTCGCGCCTGGCGCGCATCAACGACGTATCCCGCCGGGTGGAGCACGGCGATCTCAGCGCCGACGAGGCCGAAATCGCACTGGACGCCATTGCGGGCGATCCCGGCTGGCGTCAGGGCACGCTGATCCTCGCCTACGGCGTATCGGCTGCGTCCTTCAGCCTGCTCTTCGGCGGCACGGCCGGCGCGCTGCTCATTGCGCTGCTGGTGGGCATGCTGGTGCAGGCCATTCAGCCGCTGTTTTCGCGCATGGCGATGGGTACGCTGCTGTTCAATTTCTGCGGCGGCTGCATCACTGCGCTTTTATGCCAGCTCATTGAACATATCCTGCCCTACGGCGACGTTAATGCAGCCATCATCGGCGGCATCATGCCGCTGCTCACAGGCCTGCTGATGACCACTGCCGTACGCGATACCATGTACGGCGACCTCATCTCCGGCATCGCGCGCGCCGTGGAGGCGCTGCTGCTGGCCGGCTGCGTGGCGCTCGGCGTATACGCGGGCCTTAAGCTGGCGGTTATGACAGGAGGTGTGCTGCTGTGATCAGACAGATCATCCTGCATTCCATCGGCGCCTTCGGCGGTACGCTCGGCTATGCTTTCCTGCTCAATGCGCCAATGAACACCGTGCTCCCCGCATCGCTGACAGGCCTTTTGGGCTACGTTCTCTACGAAATCCTGATCAACCTGTTTTCTCAGGGCATGATCTTCAGCTACTTCCTTGCCACCGTGGTCATCGCGGTCATCTGCGAGATTGCCGCGCGCATGATGCGCATGCCCTCCACCATCTTCCTGCTCACCGCGCTGGTGCCGCTCGTGCCCGGATACACGTTCTACTGCGCAATGCTCGCCATCGTGGAGCACAACGGACAGGCATTTGCCTCCCACGGTCTGGAAGCCGTGCAGATTGTCGCCGCCATCGCCGTGGGCGCCGCGGTCACATCCGTGCTTTTCCGCGCGCTGACCGTACGCGCCGCCGCCCGCAAAAAGAAATAAGCGGCCGCCCTTCATGTGAACCATCATTTATCCCGGAGTTGCCCTGTGCACGCTGCATGCATATTCACATTTCCCGTTCAATATAATCCATAATACCGGCAGACACACCATCTGTCGGTTATTTTTTACCAAAGTACTGTTTGCACAACCAACTCTATGTGATATAATCCAATCAGAAGCACCCCGGTCTGCCGCGGTGCAAATCTGTTATGAAAGGATGATTCCCCATGAAGAAGAACGTATTTGCCACCCTGTTCCTCGCGCTCGTGATGATGATGAGCTGCGCGCTGGCGGCCGAGTACACCTTCGATCCGGCCAATCCGTACGTTGGCGTGATGAAGGGTGAGTTCAACAACGTCGCCATCACCGTTGAAGCGGATACTGGTCTGGCCACCTACTACCTGCCCGACGGGCTGACCCCGTGGGCCAACGCCGCGATCGTCCTCACCCCGGACAACACCACCGCCGAAGCCTTCGCCGACAGCGAGATCGGCGAGCAGTGGAAGGCCGTTGCCGAGGCGAACATGATGGCCGTTGCGTTCCAGGCGCCGGTGGACGGCACCTGGAATCTCGATGGACAGGGCGCGGATGATGGCGCGATCATCAACCAGCTCTACTTCACCATGCGCTCCAAGAGCGTGAAGCTTGATGCGCCGTTCTCCATGGACAAGACCCACACTGCGCTCGTCGGCTACGGCGAGGGCGGCGCTG
This sequence comes from Clostridia bacterium, assembly GCA_017397695.1. Next base: position 1,560 of record JAFQIF010000212.1, on the reverse strand, counting down.
CGGCCCTGCTCTTCGGCGCTGAATATGCGACCGATTTCGCCAACATCACCGCTGTGGACGCTCCGGCTGTCCCGGCCGACGTGCTTGCCGCCATCGGCGAGCAGGTCGTGATCCCGTTCCCGGCCGACGGCACCCAGGGTATCGTCGAGATGAACGTGATCGCCAAGACCGTGCCGACTCCGGTTTGGTTCGCAGGCTCCGCGACCGACGCCGCGCTGGACTACTATGTCGCCGCCGGCAAGGCTGCGCAGGCCGAGGCCAACGAGTATGCTCAGACCGTTTACGAGGCCGAGAATAAGGCTGTTCGCATCTGGGTGAGCACCGAGGGCGGCCAGACCGCCGAGACCATCTGGAACGCGTTCGCGGGCCAGAACAAGCGCTTCATGGGCATGGCTGACGGCGGCCGCGTCGAGTTCGTGATCGACAAGACCACCGAGAACTTCACCTTCCATGAGGAAGAAGTCAACGGCGAAACCCGCCGCTGGATCACCTACGTTCCGTCCAGCTACGACGGCAGTAAGGCTGTGCCGGTCGTCGTGAGCATCCACGGCTACACCGCTTCTCATGCGTCCATGGTCGAGGAGTCCCGCTGGCACGAGATCGCCGAGAAGGAAGGCTTCATCGTCATCTATCCGCAGGGCCACGTCCGCGACATCCCGCTGATGGGCAACGTTCCGTGCGCCATGTGGCTGGGCGGCGCGTTCAGCGCCCTCGCCGGCGAGCTGGATCCGATGACCGATATCAACTTCATCAACGCAATCCTGGACAAGACCGAAGCCGCCTACAACGTGGACAAGAGCCGCATCTACTGCGGCGGCCACTCCAACGGCTCCATGATGACCTTCAGCCTCGCGGCTGCCAATGCCTCCCGCTTTGCTGCGATCGCGCCGATCGGCGCCTTCTCCACGCTGGAGATCGCCGGCGACGCGCAGCTGCCGGTTTGGGCTATGTGCGGCGAATTCGACTCCGCTGCCACCCCGGCGCTGGTTGAAGGCAACGCCACCGTCACCATGCTGCAGAGCTGGAATGCTCAGAACGGCGTGAACGAGGCCGCCCCGGAGAAGAGCGAACAGTATGACGGCCAGTGGCAGACCTTGACCTTCGCCAACGCCGACGGCGTGCCGATGGTCAAGTTCACCAACGTGCTGCGTACCGCGCACATCTACCTGCCGGAGCAGCCGCAGACCGTCTGGTATGAGTTCTTCAGCAAGTACTCCCGCGGCGAGGACGGCACCCTGTACTACGAGGGCAACGCTGTGAACGCCGGCGCTTACGCCGCCGACGCTTCCTGGTATGAGCCGGCCCCGGTCGAGGAAGCCAAGTAATTTCTTATGCAGGCAAAGCCCCGGAGAAATCCGGGGCTTTGTTTTCTTTGGGGATATTTAGTTCACTAAGCAGCTTGAAACCGCCGCGAAGCGAAGAAGGGGTCTGGGGACAATGTCCCCAGGCGGGTTTGGGCGGCAGCCCAACGTTTACATGCGCGAAGCGCCAGATAAGCAAGAATCAAACAGGAGCCGAAGGCGACGCTTTTGATTCTGACACAGCTTTGAAAGAATTTGT
>JAFQIF010000211.1 GCA_017397695.1 Clostridia bacterium | reverse complement strand
TCTCGGTGATGGAGTTGACCTTCACGTGGAAGACCGCGGCCTTGCCGGCGAGCTCCTCGCTGTGGTACTGCTCCGGGAAGGTGACGTTGAGGTCCTTCTCCTCGCCGATTCCCATGCCGATCATCTGCTCTTCAAAGCCCGGGATGAAGCTGCCGGAACCGATCTTGAGGGTCTGATCCTGCGCGGTGCCGCCGGCGAAAGCCACGCCGTCCACGGTGCCGGCATAGTCCAGGTTCACGGTGTCGCCCTCAGCGACAGCGCGGCCCTCGACCTCGATCTCGGTCGCCTGCTTGTTGCGCTCCTCCTCGACACGGGCGTCAACCTCGACGTCGGTGACGATGGTGGTTTCCTTCTTCACGGACACGCCCTTGTACTCGCCCAGGGTGACGTCCGGCTTAACGAACACTTCGCAGGTGAACTTGAGGTTCTTGCCCGCGCCGATCTCCTGGATCTCGATCTCCGGACGGTCGACGACCTCGATCTTGTTCTCCTCGACAGCCGGGCCGTAGACTTCGTCGAAGATCAGCTCGAAGGCCTCATCGTAGAAGATGCCTTCGCCGTACATATTCTCGATCATCTTGCGCGGAGCCTTGCCCTTGCGGAAGCCCGGGATGGTGACCTGATTGCGGACCTTCAGGTACGCCTTGGCCATCGCCTCGTCGAACTTGGCGCTGTCAACGTCAAAAAACAGCTTCACCTTATTGCTGGCAATCTTCTCAACGGTGGTGCTCATATGCTTTTGCTCCTCCTGAATATCAATCAATGTTGATGGAATAACATGTTTTGCGCCCTGAAGCCCAGAGCGCTATCTTGTATTGTAGCACACTTATGAAAGAAGATCAATCCTCAATCACGCTGCAAAATGCAGTTTTTCCCGTTTTTTGAAAGAAAACCCATTCATTTTTTCCGTCATTATCCATACCTATGCGTACGCATCCGCCTTTATGCACGATTCTTTGCATCTACGCATAAATCTGCCCGCGCAAGGGCATACTCCGCCATATTCTCTCCCATGGAGGACAGCAATGCTCCGTCTTTTGCATGTAGTTTCCTATGTGCCCGGCCTGCACGGCGAGCCAGCCGATATCCTGAGATATCTGCGCAGGCTGCAGCTCGGCAAGGATGCGCCGCGCTGCGCAACGCTGCTCTTTTGCGATCTGCCCGACGCGCCGGCGCAGGCCCTCCCGCAGGATGCGCCGCTGATTCGCGCGCTGCAGTCCGGCGTCATGAGCACAGGCGCACGAACAGGCTGCAGCATTCATCTGCTGGTACGCAGGCGGCAGTGGAGCGACGCCGCGCGGCAATACCTGGGCCACAGCCAGACGTCCTCCTGCCGCGAGGTAATCGCACAGCTCGCCGTCTCCGGCGAGACACAGACGATCTTTGAAGCATCCACCTGCACGCCATCCTCCCTGAAGGGCGCATACGACGCCGTGCTCTTTTCCGACGCTGCGCATATCTGCACGCCCGATACGCCTCTGCGCATGCTTCGTATGCTGCCGGATGCTCCCGGCGGCATACTCGGCGCAGCAATCCGCACTTGGGCACAATATCCGGAAACCATACTCGCACGCCTGGACAGGGTTTTTCCTTTCACGCTTTCGTCCATGGATGCGCTCATGCGCTGTTCGCTCTCCGCCAGGAGATTATGCACCGAAGACGCACCGACCATGTATACCGCCGACGCACTGGCCGCCTCCTTACGCACGCCAGCCTTTGCCGTACCCACCGCGGCAGGCTGCTTCTTCCTGCGCAAAAAGCCGGTCACGCTACGCGCTCTGTTTGCCGAATACCGCATAAATAGCCTCAAGCAAACCAGTATTCATCTGCTTCTTCCCTTTGCACAGCTTCTTCTGCTCTTTCTTGCCGCGGCGCGCGGCATGCCCGCGCTGGCCGCTTCTGCGCTGTTTCCGGAGCTTTGGGCGCTTATCCATCCCCGGCAATGGCCTGGCGTGCTGCTGCGCATGGCGCTGCTGCCGCTGACCGCATTTGTCTCCGCCGACACGCTGCTGTGCCGTCGGTTTGCCCGTGCGCCGCTCTTTCGCCTGCGCATTCCGTCTGCCCTGATCTCACCCTGGGGCGCTGTGTTCGCGGGTGCTGTGCTCCTTCCCCTCGCCGTTTCCGGCTCGCAGGCACTCACAGCGCTCCTGCCCGTTTGTCTGGCCTGGCTGGGCGCGCCGCTGCTCCTGCCGGCGCTGGAATCACCGACCATCGAGCGTATCCCACTCACACAGCAGCAGCAAGCGCTGCTGCACTCGCTGGCAGAGAATGCTTACTTTTCCGCCGGACAGGATAAGCATGCTTCGCCCGCGCTGCGCATGCTTGCTGCCTGCGCCGGATGTATGCTCGGCCTTCTTGAGCCGGACGAAGCCGCACGGCAGGTACAGGCGCAGCTTGTCCCCGGGCAGGCATATCCGCGCGCCTTTGACCGCGCCGCGGCGCTGACCGCCGCGCAGTATATCCGCGAACGCATGTCCGACTGTGACGCAGCGCTGCGCGATCTGCCCGCCCGCCTGGAATCGTCTGTATGCGCGGCTGCCTTACCCGACGGTATGACGCATCCCATTGATGCGCTGTTTCTGCCGCTCGGTCCCGCAAAAGCCATGCCGCAGCATGTGCTTACCCTGCCGCTGACGCACCCTCACACATTCCTCAAACGGCTTGCATTGTCCGGCGATGCAGCACCCGATTCTGCGGCGCATTTTCTTGCGCTTGCCGCCGCCGCGCTCGGCCATCCCTTTCATGCACTGCTCATGCGTTCTCCGGTCGCCGCGCCATACATGCTCTTTCAGGGCACATAAAAAACGCAGAGCCGAAGCTCTGCGTTTTTTGTTCTGGCTCAGAACACCTTGAAATCCGCCTCGCGAAGCGCCGCAATGATACGCGCAGCATGCTCTCGGTCCTGCGTTTCCATGGTGATTTCCAAAATAGCGTCGCGGATATCGAGATCGACGTCGGTGCGGTCGTGATGTACCGCCATGACATTGGCGCCATTGGAGCCGATGATACGGGAAACCAGCTCCAGCTGGCCCGGGCGGTCCTGCATCAGGATGCGCAGCTTGCTCACGCGGCCGGCACGCAGCAGGCCCTTCTCGATGATGCGGGAGATCATCGTCACATCGATATTGCCGCCGGAAATCACTGCAACCACTTTGCCGCTGGTATCAAACTTTTTGCCCATAATCGCAGCCACCGCAGCGGCGCCCGCGCCTTCCGCAACCATTTTGCCGCGCTCCATCAGAAACAGGATCGCCTGCGCAATCTCGTCATCGTCGACGGTCACAACCTCGTCGACATACTGACGGCACAGCTCAAACGTAAGATCCCCCGGCTGCTTGACAGCAATGCCGTCGGCAATCGTCTTCGCGCTTTCCAGCGATACGACGCAGCCCGCCTCCAGAGAGGCTTTCATGCCCGCTGCGCCTGACGCCTGAACTCCGATCACACGCACATGAGGATGGAGCATCTTTACCGCAGCTGCCAGGCCGGAAGCCAGGCCGCCGCCGCCGATGGGCACCACAATCGTCTTCACGTCCGGCAGATCATCCATGATCTCCAGGCCGATCGTGCCCTGTCCGGCGATAACCATCGGATCATTGAAGGGATGAATGAACGTAGCGCCCGTCTGCTCCTGCAGACGGCATGCCTCAGCGTATGCATCGTCATACACCGTGCCATGCAGCACCACGTTCGCACCCAGCTCGCGCGTAGCCATCACCTTCGACAGCGGCGCGCCCGCCGGCATCACGATCGTCGCCGGGCAGCCAAACGCCTTCGCCGCCAGCGCCACGCCCTGCGCATGATTGCCCGCAGAAGATGCAATCACGCCATGCGCGCGCTCCTCACACGTCAGGCTCGCAATCTTGATATATGCACCGCGCACCTTAAAAGAGCCGGTATTCTGCAAATCCTCCGTCTTGAGGTATACCTGCGTATGCTCGTCAGAGAGCGCCTTGAACTGCACAAGGCCTGTTCTCTGCGCAACGCCCTTGAGGCGCTCGCGCGCCTCCAAGATCATACCAAGCGTAACAGACATCTGTATTCCTCCTGTATATCAGGCTTTTCTCGCCATTTCGTAAATCATGATGCCGGCTGCCACCGCCGCATTGAGCGACTCCGCGCCGCCGCGCATGGGCAGCGCCAGATGATGGGTCGCTGCTGCGTGAACCGCAGGCGATACGCCGCGCCCTTCGCTGCCGATGACCAGTACCGCTTTGTCATGCGGGCAATACGTATAAAAATCCTCGCCGCCCAGTTCCGTTGCAACGATCACATAGCCCTGTGCCTTGAGCGCTTCCAGCGCAGCAGGCAGATTATCCACACGCTGAACCGGCACGCGAAACACAGAACCCATCGTCGCGCGCAGCGTTTTGGCGCTGTACAGATCGGCGCAAGCGCCAGAAAGCAGCGCGCCGTCAAAACCTGCAGCATCCGCCGTGCGAAGAATCGTGCCGACATTGCCCGGATCCTGCACGCCGTCCATCGCCACAAGCAGACTGCCAGAAAGCGCCTGCGGCTCCTGAGGAATCTGCACCGTGCAGCACACGCCCTGCGGCGTCTTCTGCTCGCTGACAGCCTGCATAATCGCGCCGGTGACCAGCAGCACATCGCAGCCCATCGCCTGCGCCGCATCAATCATATCCGCATATTCTTCGCTGCGCCTGCTGTCCACCACCAGCGTTCGGCAGAGCCCAAGCTCCAGCGCTTCGCGCACCATCTTCACGCTCTCCGCCAAAAAGAGCCCGGCCTGACGACGATTTTTCGCCTTCTGAAGATCCCGCAGCATCTGTACCTGCGGATTGTGCACACTCGTAATCTCCTTCACGCCCAAGCTCCTCTCTGTATCGCCATATATGGTACAGGTATTCTATCGCAAAACGAATGCCGATGCAACAAAAAAAGCGGGCTTACGCCCGCTTTTGTCAATATACCACAATGTCGCCCTCAGAAAGACCGGAAAGGATCTGAACCTGCGTGTCCGTCGTCATGCCCAGCTCCACCTCTCGCATCTCGCCGCTGCCCAGCTGCACATACCAGCTGCCGCCGTTGCTGAAAACCGCTTCGCTGCTGACCAGCAGCGTATTGGGTTCGCTGAAAACAAGAATCTCGCCGGATACATTCATGCCGCCCAGCACACGGGGATCCACTTCTCCCTCCAGCTGCACATATACATCGTAGCGTGTCACGCTCGTCTCCGTATTGCCCAGCGGCGCAATCTTGAGCACGGAACCCGTGAGCGTCACATCCGGCAGCGCATCAACGGCAATCGTCACCTGCTGACCCTTTTCAACCAGCGGAATATCCAGTTCGTCAATCCTGAGAATCAGCTGCATGCCCGCGCCGGTTTCCACAATGCTCATCACCTTCGTGCCTGCGGTCACAGCGGCGCCCTTTTCCACATCGATGCTGGCCAGACGCCCGTCGCAGGGCGCAACAATCGCCAGCTGTTCCTGCTTTTCCATGGCCTTTTCCAGCTCGATCTTCTTCTTGGTGTATTCACGCAGCACCTTGTCGTTGTCGTAATACAGCGGCGTTTCATCCCAATCGATGCGCGCAATCACATCATAGCGCTCCAGCATTTTGCCGACCTGTACATTCCACGCCAGACCCTTGACCGTGCCGCCGTAGGCAGAGACCGCCATCGGCTTGTTGATCTGAAGGATACCTTCACCGATCACCTCGCCCTCGAGCGTTGAAACGGTTACCGGAGCATCCATCGGGTATTCGTCGCTGTTCACCTGGATAACAGCCTCGGTGCCATAGCGCGTCAGATCGACAACCCTGCCCGCCGCATCAATTCCCTCGCCGGTTACTTGAACAGCCTGATCATATTCAAGCCCCAGAGGATCTTCTCCCTTGAGTTCAACCTTCATCCTGCCATCCGTGGAGAGCATGACTACGCAGCCATTCTCGCGATATACTGCCAGAGAATCATCGCCCGCTTCGATATACACCGCCATCACACGGCCGGCACTGGGAGCACGGATCGTGATCTCGTCGGAGTATTTCTGCATCAGCGGTTCGCCCGTATTCACATCCTTGCGGGGCTTACCCGCCTCGTTGAGCACAGGCTTATACTTGTACTGCGTATGACCTTCGGTATAGAGCACATCTTCCTGCGCAAGCTGAATATCGTATTCCAGCTGCGCCACCTCGCCGGCGAGCGTATCATTCTCCAGCTTCATGAGCACATCGCCGGCCTTTACCTCGTCGCCCAGCTCCGCATACCACTCCAGCACATCCGCATCAATTCTGGCATATACGCCCGGCTGGCTGGCCGGCTGCACCTCGCCCGTACCGAATACCGTTTTGGATATGCTGCCGCTCGTCACGCGCGCCGTCTGTGCCTCGGCGCAGGCAGCCAGACACAAGCAGGCAGCCGCAAGCAGGAACATCATTCTTTTTTTCATGGCCACACCTCGCTCTTTAGCTGTAGTGCAGCGCATCGATCGGCTTGAGCTTGGAAGCCTTGTTGGCCGGATACAGGCCGAAAACAATGCCGACAAACATCGAGAAACCCATCGCCAGCTGGGCCACACTTGCGCTTGCCGAAACCGTCATGCCCAGATAGTTTTCAAACGCCGCCATCACCACATAGCCCAGCAGCAGGCCCAACACGCCGCCCATGCCCGAGAGCACGACGGATTCGACGAGAAACTGCAGCAGGATATTGCGGCGCTTGGCGCCAATGGCCTTGCGGATACCAATCTCACGCGTGCGTTCCGTTACGGACACCAGCATGATGTTCATGATGCCGATGCCGCCGACCAGCAGCGAAATGCCTGCAATGCCGCCCAGCATCAGCGTCAGCGTGCCGGTCATCTCCTCCATGGTCTCCAGCATCGCTTCCTGATTCATGATGGAATAGGTGCTGTCGTCCTGATACTTCTTGTACAGGAAACTGTTGATCGCCGCCTCCGCCCGGTTGACTGTTGTGGAATCCGTTGCCGAGACATAGAACGTGCTGATCGTTGTGGAATCCAGCATGCGCTGCGCCAGGGTGAAAGGCATGATCAGCTCGGAGCTTTCCGAATCCAGCACACCGACAATGCGGAATTTGCGTCCGTTCACGTGCATCGTATTGCCCACAACATTTGCGTTTCCAAACAGATCCATCGCCAATTCCTGACCGACGATGCACACTGCGCTTCGGTTGGCGATATCCGCGTCGATGAGATAGCGCCCGGAGGCCAGCTCGGTATTGACGATGCTGGCATAATCCGGATAAACGCCAGTGACGGACGCAGACGTATTCGTACTGCCGGCCTTGACGGTCAGGCTGCCGGATACCGTTGGGGAAACATACTGAATGTATTCATTATCCTTGAGGGAAAGCACATCCTCCGTCTTGAGAATGACCGTTCCCTTTGCGCTGGAGCTGCGCGTGTTGCGGCCCATATTGCGGCCGCCGAAGCCCACCCGGCGCGTCTGGATATCGACCGTGAGCATGTTCGTGCCCATGGATGCGATGGAATCGGTGATGGAAGAGGTCGTGCCCTGACCGATGCCCATGAGCACAGTAACGCTCATTACGCCGATAATGACGCCCAGCATCGTCAGGAAGGAACGAACCTTGTTGGCCCAGATCGCGCTGAAGGCCATCTTGATCGTCTCAAATGGATTCATCAGATGACCACCTCGCTCTCGTCCATCGGCTCGAGCACCTTACCGTCATGGATATGGATAGCGCGCGGCGTCTGCGCGGCAATCTTTGAATCGTGCGTGATGAGCACGATGGTATTGCCCGCTTCATGCAGCTCATGAAAGAGCTTCATCACGTCCGCGCCGGTCTTGGAGTCGAGATTGCCCGTCGGTTCGTCGGCGAGGATCAGCGACGGATTGCCGGCCAGCGCACGGGCAATCGCCACGCGCTGCTGCTGGCCGCCGGAAAGCTCGGTTGGCTTATGGTGCATACGGTCCAGCAGGCCTACGCGGTCGAGCACCTCACGACTGCGCTTACGGCGCTTGCCCGCGCTCATGCCCTGATAAATCAGCGGCAGTTCCACATTCTCCTGCGCCGTCAGCTTGGGCAGCAGATTGAACTGCTGAAACACAAAGCCGATCTTCCTGCCGCGGATGGTTGCCAGTTCGTCTTCGGAATAATCGGTAATATCCAGCCCATCAAAGCGGTAAACGCCGTCGTCCGCCGTGTCCAGACAACCGATGATGTTCATCAGCGTCGACTTGCCGGAACCAGAAGGGCCAATGATAGACACAAACTCGCGGGGCTTGATGTGGATATCCACGCCATCCAGCGCAGCCACAACATTATCGCCCATGCGGTACTCCTTGCGGATTCCCTGCATGACAATCATGTGCGCACCTCCCTTAGCGGCGGCCGCCCATGCCGCCCATCATGCCGCCCATGCCGCCGAACATGGAGGATCTGCTTTCCTCTTCGCTGGCAGTATAGAGCACGACGTCGCCTTCGGACAGGCCGGAGATGATTTCCGCATAGTCGTCATTCTGCATGCCGGTTTCCACCTGAACCAGGGAACCGGTCACCTGCTGGGCGCTCTTCACTTCCACGCCCTCATACAGCCAGGCATGCACACGGGCGGCAGCCTGCTCCGCCGCGTTCTTCGCCCTGACAAGGAAGCTCATATCCGCCTGCGCATCCCCGGCGCCGCCATGCGCCATGGCAGCAGGCATTTCGCCGCTGGCAGGCATGGCGCCCATATCCGGCATACCGCCCCGGTTCGGCATGCCGCCCTGACCGGGCATACCGCGCTGGCCGCCCGCGCTCTGCGCCGCATCCGCCAGCGTCGTCGCACCGCCGTCCGCAACCATGACGTACGTCTTGTTGTTCATGGTCATCAGCGCTTCCACCGGCACATAAAGCACATCGGCCGCAGAGGCCACTTCAATTTCGCCTGTCGCGTTCATGCCCGAGCGCACACCTGTACCCGCTGCGTCGAAGGTGAGTTCCACGTCATAGGTCGTTACGCCGCCGGAATTGGTGCCTACCGGCGCAATCTTATAGACCTCGCCGTTCAGCTTCAGGCTGCTGAGCGCATCAATGGTGATGGACACCGGCTGACCGATTTCCACCTGAACGACATCCAGCTCATCCACCGCGATGGTCAGGTTCATGTCCTCGCCCTCCAGGATGGAGCCAAACAGCGTTCCGGTGGTAATCTCGTCTCCCTCTGCCACGTCAATCGACGCAATTGTACCGTCGCACGGGGCAACGATGATCAGGTTTTCACGCTGCTGAATCGCATCCTCCAGATCTCTGGCTGCCGTCTCGCGCTGCAGGCGCAGGTTTTCAACCGTCAGCGTCAGCGGAGAATCCGCCAGGCGGAACATGCGCTCGCTGCGGCCGACCTCTTCGCCCAGGATCGCATCCACGTAGGTAATCGTGCCTCCGAAAGCAGACACGGCCATCGGCTTATTCGCCTTCAGCTCGCCCTCGCCGACAATGTCTCCGTCGATATTGCGCACTTCAACGATGCTGCCCAGAATCATATCCGCACGGCCATCGCCGTCAAAATCCTCGTTAACCGGCAGGTTTTCTTCCATGATGGTAATCGCCGCCTGCGTACCCTGGCGCGTGAGCTCCACAACCGTGCCCTCGGCAAAGATATGATCGCCGATAACCGTTACCTTCTCATCCAGTTCCAGGCCCAGCGCACCACCGGCGCTGACAAGCTCCACGCGCATGCGCTCATCGGTGGAGATAATCGCCAGCGCGCCCTCGCGGCGGAAGACAGCCAACGCATCGTCGCCGGCTTTGGCATAAATCGCCATCACACGGCCAGCAACCGGCGCTTCGATCTTGGTCACCTTCGCGCCCGCGCGCGTATCGGTGATCGTCGCATCCAGATCCCACAGCGCAAACTCCAGATCGGTGATCGTATCATCGATCGTATCGTTGGTCATCACCGCGAGAATGTCGCCCTTTTTCACCTCGTCTCCCACGGACACGCGCAGATCCGTCAGCGTGCCGTCCGCCTCAGCCAGAATATTGGGCTGGCTGCGCGCAGACGTCGTGCCTATGCCGTAGACGGTTTCATTCATTGCGCCGCGAAGCACCTGTGTCTGGCTGTAGGTTTCCTCAGGCTCCGTGTTTTCCGCCTGATTTCTGATGTATGCCTTCAGGCCAAAAAGCGCAGCGGTCAGCACAATCGCCAGCAGGATCAGACGCTTGATCCACTTCCTGATGCTGCGTCCGGCTCTGCCGCGGCGCTTCTTCGTCTTTTTTTCGCTCATGGTTGTTCCTCCACCCCGAATACGTTGTATTGCTTAAGTCCTGATCATTGTAAAAAAACTTCATGGCAGAAATATGGCAGAAAAAACAAAACAGAAAATATAAATAAGAAATTTTCCCTGCACACAAAAAACAGGGCAGGTTTCCCCGCCCCAACCTTATACCCGGCTGTACAGGCGCAAAAACAACTCGGGCGATATACGCATCAGCCATCCCTGCGCGCACACCAGAGCATTACCGCTGGCAATGGCATAACCGGAAAGCTCTCTGCGGTTTTTCTTTACAAAGGCTTTTGCCTCTTGCGCAATCTGCTCCGGCAGGTGGTATGCCGGGATATTCTTGGCTGTGCTCAGCGCAATCTGACCGACGCGCTTGCTGAGCGCGGCTCTTGCCTCGCCCGGATTGACCGCCTCGGCCAGCGCGCCAAGACGCCTGCATACTTCCAGATAACTGTGACACCACCGGCTGGATCTGGCAAACGAGCCCATGATGCTGCCCGCGCGCTGACGATAGTGCAGGATCACCATATCATACGCAGCCGTCCGTTCTGCCTTGATCAGGCACGGCGCCTGAAAGAGTTCGTCCTCAAAAAGTAGGCCTTCCGCCATGATCAGGTTGTACTCCTCCAGAAAAGCTCTGCGGTATACGCACTGCCATACCATCGGCTCATATGTACCCGCGCTGCACTGCGAAGCAAACAGCGCGCCACCCGGCATCACGCCGGTCTTTTCGATCGCGGGACCCGGCGTTTCCTTCCCGGTCTCGTCGTCGAAATAGACAAATCTCGCCTTGGCAATATCGAGCCGTTCTTCCTTGGCCGCCTGCACAAGCGCCATTAACGCCTGCGGCTCAGGCAGATCGTCGCTGTCCAGGAAGTAGACATACTCTCCCTTCGCCTCGCTCAGGCCAGTATTACGCGCAGCGGACAGGCCGCCATTTTTCTCCCTGCGGATCACGCGCATATGCGCATGCCGGGTGCAATACTCCGCTGCAATCTGCGCAGAACCGTCGCTGCCGCAGTCGTCCACCAGCAGAATCTCGCAATCCGCAAGCCGGGCAGCCAGCGCAAGGCAGTCCCCGATATACTTTTCCACATGATAAAACGGAACCACAACGCTCAGCAGCATGGCATATCCTCCATGGTCTATAGTTCACCCTTGCGAAACAGGATGATTTATGCGATAATAGGATTATCTATGGAGTATTATAACATATTCCGTATCAGGAGGGAAGATTGATGATCAGCGTTGTTGTCATCGGCAGAAACGAGGGCGAAAGGCTGGCAGACTGCCTGCAAAGCATCCAGGCCTCGCTGCATATTCTGGCGCACGAAATCATCTATGTCGATTCCCGCTCACGGGACAACAGCGTGCAGATCGCCAAATCCCACGGCGCGCGCTGTTTCATTCTCTCCGCAGAAAATACCACTGCAGGTCTTGGCCGCTGCATCGGCACAAAGGAAGCCAGGGGCGAATATCTCCTCTTTCTGGACGGCGATATGCAGCTGGAAAAAGGCTTTTGCGAAAAGGCCATGATGGCCATGTCGCAGCGCGGCTACGATGGATGCACCGGTATCCGTAAAGACATTTATCTCAAAAACGGCGAGCCTGCCGGAGAAAATGACAATTATTTCGGCTGCCATGCCGAGCGTATTGCGCCGGAGTTCGGCGGCGCGCTCTTCATCAAAAAAGAAGCGCTGGAAAAGGCCGGCGGCTGGTCGCCGGATACCATCGCCTGCGAGGAAGCAGAGCTGCACGCGCGCCTGAAGGCACATAAGCTTCAAATCGCCGAATTGCCGGTGAATATGATCACGCATACGGACGCCGTGCGCGACAGCCGCGGCATTCTGGGCGTCATGTTTTCCCGCCGCAGGCTTGGCGAAGGACAGGCACTTCGCTGCGCAATCGCACAGAAACAGGCAAACGCCTACATTCATCACGAAAACGAAAAGTTTCTGCTCTATTCCGTCGACTGGATGTGCGTGATTCTCATCGCGCTGCTGGGCGTATGGGGTTTTCTGGGCGCGCTGTTTTTCCAGATGGCTCAGCTTGGCAGCTTTATGGCCAAGCGCCGCCTGCGCGCTTTCGTCTCCCAGAAGCTTTTCTTCTTTGCCTTCCCTGCCGGCCTGCTTACCTACCGCGTACGCAGCCGCGAATATACCGCTGCATAAGCGGACAGCTTCTTTAAAAACGATTCAGAAACGGTGCATGTTATGACGAAGATCAGCTTTATCATCGTGGCATACAATGCCGCGGGCAGCATAGGCGCGCTGCTGAAGGATCTGCTGGCGCAGACGATTGCCTGCGAGCAGATTCAGGCGCTGCTGGTGGACAGCGCGTCCACCGACGCCACGCGCAGCATGATGCTGGATTTTGCTGAAAAAGCGCCGTTTGAAACGCTCGTGCTGGACAACCCCAAACGCTGGCTGGCCAGCGGCATCAACGTTGCGCTGAAGGCGGCTACAGGCGATGCGATCATCCGTCTGGACGCGCATGCGCGCATTCCTAGCGATTTTCTGGCACGCAACCTGCTCGCGCTGGAGTCAGGCGAGGATATCGTAGGCGGCTGTGTAGCCGGAGGCGAACCCAAAGGCGCATGGGAAAATGTGCTGCGCACGGTGGATACCTCCCGCTTCTGCGGCGGCGCAGCCCCCTTCCGCAATGGCGGCCAGGCACGCTACGTGGATACGCTGGCCTATGCGCTCTATCGCCGCGAGGTCTACGACAGGGTCGGTCTGTACGACGAGCGCCTGCGCCGCACCGAGGACAACGACATGCACTACCGCATGCGTCAGGCGGGCTACAGGTTCTTCTTCTCCCCGGATATCATCTCCTACCACGCAGCCCGTGCCACCATGCGCGGCCAGCTGCGCCAGAAGTGGGGCAACGGCTACTGGATTGGGCGTACCATGCGCATCCAGCCGCGCTGCTTTGCCCCGCGCCATCTCATTCCCGCCGTATTTGTGCTCGCGCTTGCCGCCGGTCTGCTTGCGCTGCCGTTAAGCGCTCTGCCACTCCTTCTTCTGCTTTCTGCCTATCTGCTCTGCGATCTGGCTTTTTCCGTCAGGGGGGCGCTTTCTCAGGATCACGGCAAGGCGCTTGCCCTGATCACGCTGCCCTTCCTCTTCCCCGCTGTGCACATCGTCTACGGCGTAGGCACGCTTGCAGGCCTGATCGGCCAATCCAAATGATTTCCAGGCGCAGCGCAACGGTGCTGCGCTTTTTTCTTTCGGGAGGTACTATATGCTCAAATGGATGAAAGATATCGAGGAATTTATCTTTCTGGTGGATGATCCCGTGCCCGCCGACATCATCTTTGTACCCGGCAACGGCCACGCGCTCCCCTCCGAGCTGGCCGCACAGCTCTACCGCAGCGGTTTCGCATCCCGCATCCTGCCCTCCGGGCGCTATGCCATCGGCACCAGCGGCTTTGCAGGCCAGAAATCCGGCGCGCGCCGCTACGAGGGCGCATTTGAAACCGAATGGGCATTCATGAGACACATCCTCATGGAAAACGGCGTACCGGAGCATGCCATTCTGCGCGAGGACGAGGCGACCTACACTTATCAGAATGCCATCTATTCCAGAAAGCGCACAGACACAGAAAAGCTGGTGATCACCCGCGCGATCATCTGCTGCATGCCGGTGCATGCGCGCCGCTCTCGCATGTACTACGAGACGCTTTATCCGGACGCAGAACTGCTGGTCTGTCCCGCCCCCGGCGCTGCGATCACAAAAGAAAACTGGCTCACCACTGCCGAAGGCATTGACACGGTGCTCGGCGAAATGGAGCGCTGCGGCGGACAGTTTCACGATATTCTTAAAGACCTCGTGCTGTAAAAGAAAACGCATGGCGACGCCGTCCCCATGCCCCTGCAAGGGATTTCATTCCTTAACCCTTTTTTCGCTTTGCGGCGGCTTATAGTCGTTCCACGGGCGCGAACTTCGTTCCGATCACGGATTCTTGCACTGACGCTTCCTCTGCTGATAGAATTATTCCTTAAGAAAAACTGGCACTCAAAGTGACTAAGAGATATGGCGAATCTCAGTAAAGCCATTGCCTTTTATTCCTGTATCCTTTATAATGCATATGTCACATGCGATTCGTGAAGATGACAGGGCGTCGCGATGCGTGCGGCGACGAAGACGATGCGTTAAGTGCTCATGTACGGGAATAACATGGGACGAAGAAGGTTTTTTTCAGCAGCCTTCGCGGTATCGCTTTGGCCCCGACTGTCTCTTTACCCTGGGTATGATATTGTCATCTCTGCGAATCTTCCTCGCCCGTATTGGGTCTGATTTGCAGAGGTGATTTTTTATGCGTACATGTATTTCCCTCATTCGCTGCCAGTTCTCCGGATCGCTGCGCGCGCTTTCCCGCACGCGTACGCTCACCACGACAGGCCTTCTGCTCGCCATCCAGATGGTGCTCTCCTCCTATGGTGTGATCGAGGTGACCGACAGCCTCAAAATCTCGCTCGCGCATCTGGCTATCGCGCCCACAGCGATTCTCTTCGGCCCAGTGGTTGCGGGCCTGCAGGGGGCGCTCAGCGATGTGCTGGGCTTTATGCTCAAGCCTACGGGGCCCTATTTCCCCGGCTTCACGCTGACTGCCGCGCTGCTGGGCGTGATCTACGGCATGCTGCTCTACAAAACCAAGCGCGCCACCTGGCAGATTATTGCTGCGCGCGTGATCGTCTGCCTGTTTGTGAATATCGGCTTGAACACCGTATTCCTCATCATGCTCTATGGCCCGTCGCGCCTGGCGACGCTGCCGCTTCGCGCGCTCAAAAACATCATTCAGCTGCCGATCGATTGCCTTCTTCTGGGCGCAGTGAGCAAAGCCGTGAAAAGGATTCCCACAAGCTATCGATGATACAAAAAAGCCGGACAAGTCGTCCGGCTTTTATATTGGGGCTACGATCGGGGACGCTGTCCCCGATCCCCTGCAAGGGACGTCATCCCTTGACCATTCTTCGCTTCACGCTGGTGATAAGCCACGCTGCATTACTTCACGATGGCGAGCGCATTCATCTGCGGCGGCAGGGACATGGTGCTCACACCCGTGGTATATGCGGTAATCGCATCACCCACAGCAAGCTCCGGCGCATCCTGCGGCAGGGTCAGCACGACCTCGTCGCCGCCCTCGATCCCGGTGATCGTCACGCGGCCTTCGGCAATCTCCTGCACCGTTCCCTTAACCTCATAAACGCCGATCTTCAGCGCCGTAATCTGCGCCGGCAGGGAACGGGTCATCTTGCCGTCGTACAGGATCACGGCGGTCTGGCCGACCTTCAGCTCCTCCACCCCTTCAATCAGGGTATCATCGGAGGTATTCGCCTGGATCATACCCATCTCGCCCGCGTCGATCATCACATATTCATCGGTGATCTCCGTGATCGTTCCGCTCACTTCCACGATTTCGATCATCTCTTCCTCGCCCTCTTCGCCACTCTGCGCCGCCTCCTCGCCGTTCACGGTGACAACCTCGGTCACCTTCACCTCGGCCACGTCCTTGTTCAGCATATACACTGCGCCGGTCACCAGCGCAATCACAACGGCAGCTGCAAGAAGCAGCATCACAATCTTTTTCTTCATGTTTCAAATCCTCCTGTTTTTTTGCTTCATCAGTATCGTGCCTCGTTGCACGACACCATAAAGACGCATGCAAAAGGGAATTTCTTCCCGCTTGTACACAAAAAATTTCGGAAGCCCCGGTATTTTCCCGGCGCTTCCTTTTATTCAGATTTTTCGCTCAGCAATCGGCAATCGCCCTTGCCACATGCACGCCGCTGGCAGACGCATGGGACAGCGAATGCGTGATACCGCTGCCATCGCCGATGATGTACAGGCCCTTATAACGGGTTTCCAGCTGCTCGCTGACAGCCACTTCCATGTTATAGAACTTGACTTCCACGCCATAAAGCAAGGTGTCGTCGTTCGCTGTGCCGGGCGCCACCTTGTCCAGTGCGTAGATCATCTCGATGATGCCATCCAGAATGCGCTTGGGCAGCACCAGGCTCAGATCGCCGGGCGTTGCGTTAAGCGTGGGCGTGAGGAAGGAATCCTTCATGCGGTCGCTGTTGGAGCGCCTGCCGCGAATCAGATCGCCGAAGCGCTGCACGATCACGCCGCCGCCGAGCATATTGCTCAGGCGCGCAATGCTCTCGCCATAGCCATTGGAATCCTTGAACGGCTCAGAAAAATGCTTGGCCACCAGCAGCGCAAAGTTGGTGTTCTCCGTCTGCTTCGCCGGGTCCTCATAGCTATGACCGTTGACGGTAATAATGCCATTGGTATTCTCGTTGACCACCGCACCCTTGGGATTCATGCAGAACGTGCGCACCAGATCACCGTACTTTTCCGTGCGATAGACGATTTTGCTCTCGTAGAGTTCATCCGTCAGATGTGAAAAGACCTCTGCCGGAAGTTCCACACGCACGCCGATATCCACACGATTGGACTTTGTAGGAATATCCAGCTCCCTGCACACGCGCTCCATCCACTTGCTGCCGATACGGCCCACGGAGATGATGCAATCCGTGCAGGTATATGTCCGATCCTTGAGGCGCACCTCATATCCGCCTTCAATCGCCGCCACAGTATCTACCGGCGTGTCAAAGAAGAACTCTACCTTATCTTTCAAATGCGCATACAGATTCTCGAGCACCACATAGTTGATATCCGTACCCAGATGGCGCACGGATGCATTGAGCAGGTGCAGGTTATTCTGGATACAGATCTTCTTGAACTTTGTGCCCGCAGTCGAGTACAGCTTCGTGCCCTCGCCGCCATAGCGCATGTTGATCTCGTCAACATAGCGCATCAGCTCCAGCGCCTTGCTCTTGCCGATGTACTCATACAGTGTGCCGCCGAAATCGTTGGTGATGTTGTATTTGCCGTCGGAGAACGCACCTGCGCCGCCAAAGCCGCTCATGATCGAGCAGCTCCTGCATCCGATGCAGGTCTTGATCCTCTCGCCGTCGATCGGGCAGCGGCGCTTTTCCAGCGCATGTCCCGCCTCAAACACGGCCACCTTCAGTTCCGGTTTTCTGAGCATGAGCTCGTAGGCGGAGAAAATGCCGCCCGGACCCGCGCCAATGATAATCACGTCATAATTCATTGAGACTTCCTCCCCGACTCATGAAAACAGGCATAAAAAAAGTAAACGAATGACCACGGGAATGCTTATCCGGCAGTCAACCATTTACGGCAGTTGATAGAAACGCTCAACCCTATTATGAGCTTATATCCCGATATGAATCCTTGATTTATTATACCATAGCATTCCGGATTTTTCAATCCATGCAGCGCACAGAAAAGGGCTCCGGCCAATGCCGGAGCCCCATCTTGTTTTCGGAATCCTTGCAAGCGCTTTCAGCGAGCCCAGAAAACCTCTGGCATATCAAGCTGTCCGTAAACGGAATCGGGCGATTACAGTCCAAAGAGGACGCTGTTGACAACGCTCTCCAGATACTCCTGACGGCCGCTGCCCGGCAGCGCAGGCGCGCCCATCTCAGCAGCATACGCAGCAAGCTCTTCCAGCGTAGTCTCGCCGGCAACGATCTTCGCGCCGATACCGGTCTTATAGGTGGCATAGCGATCCTCGATGAACGCATCAATGCGGCCATCCTCGATGATCTTCGCCGCCTTGATCAGGCCCAGCGCGAACGCGTCCATACCCAGAATATAGGCGTGGAACATATCTTCCGGCGTGTAGCTCGGACGGCGATTCTTGGCGTCGAAGTTGAAGCCGCCGGTCAGGCCGCCAGCCTTGAGCACTTCGTACATGCACAGCGTGGTCTCGTAGATATCGAACGGGAACTCATCGGTATCCCAGCCGAGCAGATAGTCGCCCTGGTTGGCGTCGACGCTGCCAAGCATGCCGTTGATCGCGGAGATGCGCAGGTCATGCTGGAAGGTATGGCCGGCGAGCGTGGCATGGTTGGCCTCGATGTTCATCTTGAAATCCTTATCCAAGCCATGCGCCTTCAGGAAGCCGATCGCAGTCGCCGCGTCAAAGTCATACTGATGCTTCATCGGCTCCTTCGGCTTGGGCTCGATGTAGAAATCGCCGGTAAAGCCGATGCTGCGGCCATACTGCACGGCCATCTTCATCAGGCGAGCGATATTTTCCTGCTCAAACTTAACGTCGGTATTGAGCAGCGTCTCATAGCCCTCGCGGCCGCCCCAGAAAACGTAGCCCTTGCCGCCGAGCTTGACGGTAATATCCAGCGCCTTCTTCACCTGCGCCGCAGCGAAGCAGAAGACGTCGGCAGAGTTGGAACTGCCTGCGCCGTTCATGAAGCGCGGATTGGAGAACATGTTCGCGGTGCCCCACAGGCACTTGATGTTCGTACCCTTCATCTTTTCCAGGATGTAATCGGAGATCTCATCCAGGCGGCGGTTGGTTTCCTTGATGTCGTCAGCTTCCGGCACGATGTCCACATCGTGGAAGCAGAAATACTCAATGCCCAGCTTCTGCATGAATTCAAAGCCGGCGTCAACCTTGGCCTTGGCATGCTCCATCGTGCCCTTCTCAGCGCCGAAGGACTTA
Organism: Clostridia bacterium; assembly: GCA_017397695.1. The sequence continues at coordinate 9,778 of JAFQIF010000211.1, read as the reverse complement.
TCCGCCGTATCGCGTCCAAACATATCGGTACCGCCGGCGCACAGGTTGTGCCACCAGGCCATGGCGAAGGGCAGATGCTCGCGCATGGTCTTGCCCATAATCACCTGATCCGGGTTGTAGAACTTGAAAGCGAGGGGGTTCTTGCTCTGCGGGCCCTCATACGGGATCACGGGAATGTTCTCAAAGTACATAAGCGTTCCTCCTGTCATGATTCTATGTCGAACAAATGGTAAAACATTTTGATTTTCCGGCAGTGTGGTGTTTAGCGAATCACAGGGAAAACTTCCTTCAGCGCCGGATAGATGACCTTAAACTTCTGGTACTGCGCCTCATACAGCGCGGTCAGCTCAGCGTCCGGCTCCAGCACGGATGCGGTCTTTACGATTGCATCGCAGGCAGCCTGCACGCTCTCGTACGCGCCGCAGGCGACCATCGCCAGCATTGCGCCGCCCATGCCCGGGCCCTGCTCGCAGGCCGGGCTCTCCAGTTTCACGCCCAGCACGTTGGCCATGATCTTCTTCCACAGCGGGCTCTTCGCGCCGCCGCCGCAGATCTTGGAGCTATTGATCTCGATACCCAGGCTCCTGGCGATCTCCACGCTGTCGCGGATGGCGAATGCAACGCCTTCCAGCACAGCCTGCGTGAAGTCCGCACGCGTGGTATCCATGCTCATGCCGATAAACGTCGCGCGCGCGTCGGTATCGTTGATCGGGCTGCGCTCGCCCATCAGATACGGCAGATAGAACACACTGTTGCGGCCCAACTTGGCCTCGTCGATCTTCGCCTGTTCACCTGCATAGTCCTTGGTTCCCAGAATCTCATCCATGAACCACTTGTTGCAGGAAGCCGCGGAGAGCACAACACCCATCAGGTGATAGCCGCCGTCCGCATGCGCAAAGGCATGAAGTGCGTTATTCTCATCCACACCGAAGGTTTTGGAGGAAATGAACACCGTACCGGATGTGCCCAGGGAGATGTTGCAGCCGCCCTCACCCACAATGCCCGTGCCCACGGCAGCGGCGGCATTATCGCCCGCGCCGGCCGCCACACGCACGCCGCTGGGCAGGCCCAGCGCGATCGCCAGCTCCGGCTTCACCGTACCGATGCAGTCATAGCTCTCAAAGAGCTGCGGCATCTGCGCTTCACATACACCGCAGATCTCCATCATCTCTTTGCTCCAGCACTTGTTCTTCACATCCAGCAGCAGGATGCCGGAAGCATCGGAATAATCGCAGGCATGCACGCCGGTAAGGACGTAGTTGATATAGTCCTTGGGCAGCATAATCTTGCTGATTCTGGCGAAATTCTCCGGCTCGTTCTCCTTCATCCACAGGAGCTTGGGTGCGGTAAAGCCGGCAAACGCGATATTCGCCGTCAGCTCGGAGAGCTTCGCCTTGCCGATTTCGTTGTTGAGATAATCAACCTGATCGGCCGTTCTGCCGTCGTTCCACAAAATCGCCGGACGGATCACATTGTCGTCCTCATCGAGCACCACCAGACCGTGCATCTGGCCGCCGGCGCCGATGCCAGCCACCTGCGAAGCGTCCACATCCTTGAGCAGCTCCGGAATACCCTCCATCATGGCCTTGCGCCAGTCCTCAGGATTCTGCTGGCTCCAGCCGGGCTGCGGGAATTCGAGCGGATACTCCTTGGTCACAACATTTGCGATCTCGCCCTTCTCATCCATCAGCAAAAGCTTCGCAGCAGAGGTACCCAGGTCAATACCAATATAATAACTCATGAATCGTTCACCCTTTCTCAATGCTCTGCGCTTTACAGCGCGATCTTCACACATGCATGGCCCGTCAGCGCCAAGCTGCGCGCATCCGGTTGGCTCATGCCCACATACAATACCGGTGCGCCCTCGCAGACAAAATCACCCTCATCGTTTACAACCAGCAGGCGCTTGTGATCGATCTCCAGCGCCGCATCAATCGTGCCGCCCGCCGGACAGTTCACGCGCACAAAGCCGCAGAGCCTTGGGTTGCGCGGCGCATTCGCACTGCCCTCATTCTGTACGTAAACCTGGAGAACGTCCTGCGTATCCACGCTGCCAACATTTCGGATTCTGGCGTGCACGACAATCTTTTCGCCCGCATCCTCTGCCTGTGCGCTTTCCACAGATACGTCGCCATAGGTCAGGCCAAAGCCGAACGGATACAGCGGTTCATGCTCAAAGTAGCGGTAAGTGCGGCCCTTCATGCTGTAATCCGTGAACTCCGGCATCAGCGCCAGCTGATCGTTATGATAGAACGTGAGCGGCAGCTTACCGGACGGGGATACCTTGCCAAAGAGGATATCCGCTACACTCTTGCCGCCGCGCGCACCCGGATACCAGGAAAGCAGCACAGCGTTTGCTTCGCCCGCTCCCCTGCCCAGATCGATGGCACTGCCCGCCATGAGAACTATCACCGTCGGCTTCTTTACTGCCAGCACAGCATCCATCAGCTTGCGCTGAGTTTCAGGCAGCAGCAGATTAAACTTATCGCCGGATGCGGCCGCATTGCCAGTGTCGCCCTCTTCGCCTTCCAGCGTCTCATCCAGGCCGACCACCAGCACCACCGCATCGGATGCCTCGGCAGCGGCAAGCGCTTCACTGATGCGGTCATCCGCCATACCTAAGTTCTCCTCACGATCGCGGAAGAGATGGCTGCCCTGCGCATACAGCACGCGCACATCGTCGCCCAACTCATCCTGAATACCTTCCAGCACCGTGATGTAGCGTGAAGATGTGCCGTGATAATTGCCAATCAGCGATATACGGCTGTTTGCGTTCGGACCGATAACCGCCAACGTTCTGAGCTTTTCCTTGCTAAGGGGCAGCATGCCGTCGTTTTTCAGCAGCACGCAGCTCTTTTCGCTCGCCTCACGCGCCTTTTCGATATGTGCTCGGCATTCCACGGCAGTATAGGGAATTGCGTCGTATTCGCTGCCCTCCATAATGCCCAGCAGATAGCGCGCAGTAAACAGGCGAACAGCCGCCAGGCGGATCTGTTCCTCGGTCACCAGACCCTGTTCATAGGCCTTCATCATGTAGATATATGTATTGCCGCAGTTGACGTCGCAGCCGTTTTCCAGCGCCAGCGCCGCGGATTCCTCCGCCGTATCCGTCACCTGATGGTGCTCATGGAAATCGCGGATGGCCCAGCAGTCGGAGACGACATGTCCCTCAAAGCCCCATTCCCCGCGCAGGATATCCTTCAGCAGCGTCTTGCTGCCGCAGCAGGGTTCGCCGTTGGTGCGGTTGTACGCGCCCATCACAGCCTCTACACCCGCATCGACCACCAGATCGCGGAAGGCAGGCAGATAGGTTTCTGCCATATCCTTCTTCGTCGCCACAGCATTGAAGTGATGGCGGATTGCCTCCGGACCGGAATGCACGGCAAAGTGCTTCGCGCAGGCGGCGCTCTTCATCACTTCGCCCTCGCCCTGCAGGCCATGAACATACGCCTTGCCCATTTCGCCCGTCAGATACGGATCCTCGCCATAGGTTTCGTGGCCGCGGCCCCATCGCGGATCGCGGAAGATATTCACATTCGGTGACCAGAAAGTCAAGCCCTTATAGATGTCGTGATCCCCATGAGCCACGGAAGCGTTGTACTTCGCCCGCCCCTCTGTCGCTGCCACATCGCCCAGCTCACGAACCAGCTGCACATCAAACGCAGCCGCCAGGCCGATCGCCTGCGGGAAACTGGTTGCCGTACCCGCCCGGGCAACGCCGTGCAGCGCCTCGTTCCACCAGTTGTATGCGGGGATGCCCAAACGCTCAATCGCAGGCGCATCATAGCGAAGCTGGCTCGCCGCCTCTTCCACCGTCATCCGCGCCACAAGCGTCTGCGCTTTCTTCCTCGCCAGATCTCTGTCCATTGCGCTCACTCCTTACCGGAATTCCAGTTGTCAAAGCAAGTTTTAAAACAATCTTTCCTAACTTATCCTCATGATAAGCGAAACACCTATTGTTGTCAAGATTTTTTATAATCACAACCGTATTTTTAGAGGATTGCGACAAGAAGCCGAATCTGCTATAATGCCTGTATCAATGAATGGGAGGCCGTCATGGTGAATCTGCCCGTCTATCTGGATCACGCCGCAAGCACGCCCGCCGATGAAGCGGTCATCGCATCCATGGCGCAGTGCATGCGCGATATACCCTACAATGCCTCCGGCGCATACAGCGCAGCAGGCAGCGCACGGCGCATTCACAGGCTATGCCGCAGGCAGCTGGGCGCAATGCTGAACTGTCCGCCCGAAGACATCTTCTTTACCAGCGGCGGAACAGAAGCCAACAACTGGGCAATCCGTGCTTTCGCCGGTCATCATGTCGTCCTATCATCCATCGAGCACCACAGCGTGCTGGAGGCCGCACGTGCTGCACATTGCCGCATCTCGCTGGCAGCGCCCGACGCCTCTGGCTTTGTCTCCCCGGAGGCTGTATCCGCCGCGATCGAGCCGGATACGCGACTGATCGCCCTGCAATGGGCGAATAACGAAACCGGCGTTATTCAGCCCGTACGCGAGGTGTATGCACTTGCCAAAGCGAAGGGCATTCACCTTCATGTCGATGCGGTGCAGGCCTTCGGCCATGTCCCCGCGGATGCAGCCTTTTGCGACAGCATGAGCCTGAGCGCACACAAGCTCTATGGTCCGCGCGGCATTGGCGCGCTGTATGTCCGCAGCGGCACTTCTCTTCCCCCGCTGCTCTTTGGCGGCGGTCAGGAGAGCGGTATGCGTGCGGGGACGGAAAACACGCCCGCGATCTGCGGTTTTCATACAGCTGCGCAGATCGCGGACGAGGATATGCAGCTGCGCATGAATCGCGAAAGCGAATTACTCGAAGCATTTGTCTGCCGTCTGGCTGCCGGGCTGCCCGGTATCAGACGCCTTGGCGAAGGGCGCATACGCCTGCCGGGAATCGCAGCGCTGATGCTGCCCGGCATTTCCGCCGAGCAGGCCATTGCTACGCTGGATCTTCGGGGCGTGCTTGTCTCCGGAGGCGCAGCCTGTGCCTCCCGTTCTGCCAGGCCCAGCCATGTGTATACGGCCATGGGACTGACTGACGAAGAGGCCGTCCGTGTGATTCGCGTAAGCATCGGCCGGCATACATCGGCGCAGGCGCTGGACTATGCCGCGCAGGAAATCCTGCGCCTCATGCCTGCGCAAGCGCGCTGAAATACTTTTCAATCAGCTTACCTGCGCCCCCCTGCACCGCCAGATGCGTCAGTTCGCGGCGGTCATATTCGATAGAAAACAGCGCACCGCGCGGATAATAGCGGAACTGGCGCAGTTCTTCCTTAAGGCATGCATCAAAATGTGCATCCGCCCAGGCAAAATCGCCCTGGAAAACGACCATTTCCTGGTTGTATGCCAAAGAGAGATTCTGCAGCGCAACGGCAAAGCAATGCGCCAGATAGCCCGTCGCCTTCCTCGCGCGTTCATCCCCCAGCGCTGACCTTTCAAAGAGAGAACGGAAGGTCAGCGTTTTTGCGCTTTCCTCCGTCTCGCCAAGCGCCTGCATCATTCTGCGTACGCGTCCCAGGCCGACCATGCTCTCCAGGCAGCCGCGCTTGCCGCAGCCACAAACAATCTCGTCCGTGTCGCTGATGATCATATGACCAATTTCGCCGATGAGCGAATCGCGGCCATTGAGCACATGCCCCTTTTCAATCAGGCAAGCGGACACACCCCAGGTGGTAAACATCGTCAACAGCCGCTGGTTCTCGTATTCCGGATGCTCCAGCAGCAGCGCACGGCCTGCGGCCTTTCCAGCGTTATCGATGTAATAATGCAGCCGATCGCCGAAGACCGCCCGGAGCTTTTGCTCCATATCCACATCCGCGCCCCAGTGCGGCGCCTGAGAATTATAGCGCAGCGCCTTTGTATCATAGTCCACCGTCCCCGGTACCGTCAGCACCAGACCATAAAGCGCATTCAGTTCAATGCCCTGCGCTGCCAGATAATCATCGGCAAGCGCCTTGACATCCTGAAGACTTCTTTCCAGATCGCCGGTAAGCGGATAATCATAATCCTTTACGGTAAGAATCTCGCCGACCAGATCGCTCATAGCCAGCGTGATGGAACGCGGCCAGAGATTGACACACAGAATCTTTCGCTCGTCACAGAAACGAAAGAGTTCGGGCTTCTTTCCGCCTGCGCTCGTGCTCGCTCCGAAGCCGATGGATTCAATCACACCCATCTGACAATAATGCTGCAAAAAGCGCATGACTGTCTGACGGCTGATGCCCGTCAGCTGATGAATCTGGGCCGCCGTAAGCACTTCACCCGAGCGGATGACCCGCAGCATCATTTGTCGATTGCGCGCCTTCGCGTCGCCCGGCATCGCTACCTGTCCCCGTTCTGTCAACATGATTTTGCTCCTTTACGATATCAAATACCTGATTCCAGCATGCTCGGACGGCAGTTTATGCCATGACCAGAAAGTGCTCCCGGAACTCCGGGAGCATTTTCTGTATAAGGAGGTTATTCCTTGACGCCGCCGACTGCCACGCCTGCGATGATGTATTTGCTGAAGCAGAAATACACAATCAGAAGCGGAAGCGCCGTAAGCGTAAGACCCAGGTAAATGGAGCCGAATTCCGTGCGGTAGATATCGCCGCGCAGCTCCTTGACCATCATTGGCAGCGTCTTCATCGTCGGATCGGACAAAAGCATGAGCGGCGTGAGGTAGTTGTTCCAGGATCCGATGACCGCCATGATGCCCATGGTCGCCATCGCCGGAATCATGATGGGCATGATGATCGTATTGTAGGTGTAGAATTCGCCCGCGCCGTCGATACGCGCTGCTTCCACCAGCGAGATCTGGAAGTTTGCCTCCAGATACTGCTTGAAGAAGAAGACCGTAGACGCCGCCGCGATGGACGGAATGACCAGCGGGAGATAGCTGTTCGTCCAGCCGAGGCGATACATGAACATGTAGAAGCCCGTCGCAGTAACCTGACCCGGGATCATGATGATCGCCAGGATCACGCTGTAGAGGAACTTCGCACCCTTGAAACGATAGACCGTCAGACCGTACGCGGTCAGCGCAGAGAAGTATACGCTCAAGAGCGTCGCACTGAAAGCAATAATCGCACTGTTCTTAAAGCCAACCCAGACGCTGAAGCTCTTGCGCTCAAGCACCTGCCAGTTGTGGCCCAGGAACGTGGACGGGATCAGCGAAATGCCGCCCTGAATCTGCTGAGAATTGCGCGTCGCATTGACCACCATGATCCAGAAGGGCAGCAGACTCAGGATGCACAGGCAGATGCACAGCACATAGATCATCGAACGCTTGCTGTTCAGCACGGCGCAGCAATTGATCAGCAGCGCCACGACCGGCAGCACCATCAGCAGGCCAGCCAGCGTCCAGTTCATCTGTGGATCTCCATAGGGAAGCTTTACCGGGATTGCCTGCACACGGAAAACCGTATAGATGATCAGCAGTTCAGCCACCAGATTGGCAAAGCTGGAATATGTGTAGAACTTGCTGACGATTTTGCCATTGGGAATAAGTACACACGCAGCTGCAATCACCAGCAGCGCTGCCGCAAGCTTGGTCATCAGATACAGATCGGCAAAATCAGTCGGATAGATCGCACCGTTCTCATTGACGACCTGCATATTGACTTCAATTTCGGCGGGAAGCTGGCCCGGCATCAGCGCATACTTGAGACCGCTCTGTCCGGCCTGACTGGCAAGCGCAGCCTGCTCGGCAAGAAGCTCGTCGACCTTGACCTGCTGCTTGTCGATCTTGGTCTGCTGCTTATCAAGGTCTGCCTGCTTCTTGCCCTGATCGATATAGCGCTGCAGCTTGGCCTGCTCGCTTTCAAGGCGGCCAACCTGCTTATCAATCTCTTCCTGCAGCGCAGCAGCAGAGTTATCTTCAAACGTCGCAATCGGCATAAACATGAGACCTGCCGTCACGATGAGCAGAAGGGCACAAATGATTCTCGTTGCCTTGGTCATTTTCCGGCCCTCCTCTCCTTCGGCTTCGCATCACGATCGCGCATAAGCAGCGCAAGGATCAGCGAGCAGATCACGATAATGATGAACAGCACGACCGAAGCGGCGCTGGAAACATTGAAGTTGTTCGGCGTCTCGAAGCCCTGCTGATAAATGAAGCGGGCAACGGTATTGGTCGTGTAGTTCGGGTTGCCCTGGGTCATCAGGTGCGGAATATCGAACATGGTCAGACCGCCAACGAGGGATGTGACCAGATTATACAGAAGGATGGGCTTGATCAGCGGCAGCGTGATCTTCCAGAACACCTGTCTGGAGGTACAGCCGTCCACCATCGCCGCCTCAAAGAGGACCGGGTTGATGCCCAGCATGCCGGCGATCATGATGATCATGGTATTGCCATACCACATCCACCACTGCACGAAGGAGATCAGGCCTCGGGAAGCAGTGACGGAGCGGAAGAATTCAATCGGAGAAGAAATCAGGCCAAACTGCTGAAGCAGCGTATTGACCGGCGCGATCGGGAAATTGAACAGAGAGAAGAACAGCATGGCGATAGTCGCCGCGGTGATGATATTGGGCATGAAGATCAGCACCTTGAAAGCACCCTGAAAACGGAGCTTGAGGTGCGTATCGGTAAACCAGCTGGCCAGAATCAACGCCATGCCAATCTGCGGCACAAAGTTGAAAACCCAGATGATCACCGTGTTGCCCAGAGACTGCCAGAAGAAACGGGAAACATCCGTGCCGAAGGCAAAGAGCTTCTGGAAGTTGTCAAAGCCGATGATGGAGTTCTCAAGAACTTTACTCCATCCGGCGGCATCCGTCAGAGACGTGCGGAATGTAAAGAAGATCGGATACAGCTGAAAAATCAGGAACGTGATAAAGAACGGCGCAACAAAAAAGTAGCCATACTTGTCATAGCTGATGGATTTGCGTTTTTTTGTACCTTGCATATGCCCACCCCTTTACTTGGAAATCTCACCCCAGCCGGGGTGGAACGGCACACTGCCGATGAGAAGACGAAAGGGGCTGCCCCTGCCCCGATTCCGTTGCAAGAGGCAGCCCCCCGTAATTCCGGGTTACTTACAGCTGCGCTGTATGTTTGATTGTGAAATTACTCAACAACCAGTTCCGGGAACTGAGCCTTGACCTGAGCCTTGAACTCAGCGATCGCGGCGTCAAGCTCGGCCTCGCCCTTGGAGTACGGCGTGGTGACGTAGTCGCTCCACAGGGAGTTCATCTTCTCGTCATAGTCGGTCATGATCGCGCCGTTGGCCAGGTTCGCAGCCTCGGCGAAGATGCCGTAATGATCCTGGCCGCCCAGGAACGGGTTCGGGGTGCCGCCTTCGGCGAGGATCTTCTCAACCACAGCATTGGAGCCGACGAAGTCGCCGGAATCCTTCGCGTAGGTGTACAGGAACTCTTCGCTCATGGTGAAGAACAGGATGAAGTCCTTCACAGCAGCCTTGGTGGCGTCGTCCATCTGAGCAACCTTGGCCTCGTTCGCGCCGATCCAGGTGCCGCCCCAGCTGTAGCCGACCGGGCCCGGAACCATGCGCCAATCGCCGTAGGTGCCGCCGTCCTTCTCGCAGGCAGCCTTCATCTCTTCGTCGGTCATGGTGTCGTTGGTGGTCAGGCCGCAGTTCGGCTTGAGGGTGTAGTGCAGGCCCCAGGTCGGGAGGAAGAAGGTCAGGGTGGTGTCGGTCTTCATGCCGTTGAACCAAGCCTCGGACCAAGCGGTGCCCTTGTTGGACAGGTCGTCTTCTTCGAGAACCTTGCACAGATCGAGGTAATCGTAGAGGATCGGATCGATGACGAG
>JAFQIF010000210.1 GCA_017397695.1 Clostridia bacterium | reverse complement strand
CTTCATGGAGACCACGGTTATCGCGCTGATCCTGACCCCGATTCTCAAGCCGGTCATGGAGAGCGTCGGCGTCGATCCGGTCGTCTTCGGTATGATCATGATGACCTGCGTTACCTTCGGCGTCATGACCCCGCCGGTCGGCACCGGTCTTTACACCACCGCCGACATCATGGGCTGTACCATCCAGGACGTCGTCAAGGACGGCTGGCCGTTCTATGTGGCGGTTCTGCTGGTTGTCGTCGTCATGGTGTTCTTCCCGGACGCCGTGCTGTTCCTGCCGAACCTCGTGTACGGCGTGGGCGGCTAATTCCGGCAATCGCATCATAACAGCATAAGCAACAAGGCATGCATTTGTGAAACTTTTACGAAGCAATCACGTAAAAGGGGTAGCAAGTGCATGCCTTTTGTGATATAATCTCACTAACGTGATATACTAGTATATGCAAAGGGTGATCCATATGAAAATGAATCGTGCAGCGCTCGCTAGCCGCACAGCGTGGGAAAAGGCAAATGTCGTGCTGCCGCAGTACGACGTGCAGGCGATGGTGGATGCGACGAAAGAGAGTCCCATTTGGGTGCATTTCGGCGCGGGCAATATCTTCCGCGGCTTTATCGCTGCCCTACAGCAGAAGCTGCTCAACGACGGCCTGGCCGATCGCGGCATCATCGCGGCGGATACGTTTGATTACGAAATCATTTCCAAAATCTATGATCCGTTTGACTGTTTGACCATGAACGTCACCCTCAATCCGGATGCGACCACCAGCCGCGAGATCATCGCTTCCGTTGCCGAAGGCCTGCGTGCCGACGCAAAGGATGCGCAGCAGATGGTGCGTTTTGCCGAGATTTTTGTGAATCCTTCGTTGCAGATGGTCTCCTTTACCATCACGGAGAAGGGCTATGCGCTGCGCAATATGGCCGGTGAGCTGATGCCGGTGGTTGTCGCCGATATGAACGAAGGACCGGACAGCGCGCGCCATGCGATGAGCATCGTATGCGCGATGATGTATAAGCGTTTCAAGGCTGGCGCGTATCCGATTGCACTGGTGTCCATGGACAACTGCAGCCACAATGGCGAAAAGCTCAAGTCTTCCGTTGTGGAGATTGCCGCGGCCTGGAAGGAGAAGGGATTCGTCGGTGAGGACTTTATCGCCTATTTGAATGATGAGCGCTCGGTTGCCTTCCCGTGGAGCATGATCGACAAGATCACCCCGCGTCCGGCGAAGGTGGTCGAGGATTCCCTGCTGGCCGATGGCATCGAGGACATGGCACCGATTGTTACATCCCGCAATACGTTCATCGCGCCTTTCGTCAATGCCGAGCGTCCGCAGTATCTTGTGGTCGAGGATCGATTCCCGAACGGCCGCCCGGCGCTGGAGAAGGCCGGCGTCTATCTCACCGATCGCGATACGGTCAACTGCACCGAGCGCATGAAGGTGACCACCTGTCTGAATCCGCTGCATACCGCGCTGGCTGTCTATGGCTGTCTGCTGCGCTATACGCTCATCTGTGAAGAGATGAAGGACGAGGATCTGGTTAAGCTGGTCAGCCGCTTGGGCTATGTCGAGGGTCTGCCGGTCGTTGTGGATCCCAGGATTCTCAGCCCGAAGGCGTTCATTGACGAGGTTATGCAGGAGCGCCTGCCCAATGTCTTCATGCCGGATGATCCGCGCCGTATTGCGACCGATACCTCTCAGAAGGTTGGCATTCGCTTCGGTGAGACCATCAAGAGCTACGTGGCGCAGGGCCGCGATCTGAACGATCTGGTGTCTATTCCGCTGGCCATCGCCGGCTGGATGCGCTATCTGCTGGGTGTTGGCGACGATGGCGAGGCGATCGAGATCTCTTCCGATCCGATGAAGGACGCCCTGCAGGAGAAGCTTGCGGGTATCGAATTCGGTAAGCCGGAAACCTATCAGGGCCAGCTGCGTGAAATCCTCGCCAACAAGGTGATCTTCGGCAGCGATCTGTGCGAAATCGGTCTGGCGGACCGCATCGAGCAGATGTTTATCGAGGAACTTGCCGGCGTGGGCGCCGTTCGTGCGACGCTGAAGAAGTACCTGGCGTAATCCCGATCATTTTGAGCAAAAGCCCGCTGCAATGGCGGCGGGTTCTTTTCGATAAGAATCACAGGACGGTGACGCATCATGCGTATTGAAGAAAGACGCTACGCAGAAACGGCGCGCGATTATGCGCTGCGCGTGCTCAAGAGCAATATCATCACCATGGAACTTGAACCCGGTGCAATGGTCAGCGAGAATGAGCTGGCTGCGCAGATGGGCCTGAGCCGTACGCCCGTGCGCGAGGCGCTCATGGATCTGGCAAAATGCCGCGTGGTGGATGTGCTGCCCCAACGCGGCAGTCGAATCGCACTGATCGATTATACCCTGGTGGAGGAGGCGCGCTTTGCCCGGCAGGTGCTCGAAGTGGCGATCCTGGATGTAGTGTGCGAGCGCGCTACGCCGGCGGATATTGCGCAGCTGCGCCAGAATGTGCGCCTGCAGACGCTGACGCAGGAGCCCGGTATGGGCGAGACGCTGAGCATGATGGAACTGGATGACGCATTCCATCAGATGCTCTTCCGTATTGCGCAGAAGGAGAATACCTACAACATGCTCTGCAGCATGACGATCCATTTTGACCGCGTGCGCAATCTGGCGCTGAACGTTGTCAAGGACAGCAAGATTATTGAGGATCATGAGGCGATCTGCGAGGCGATTGCTGCCGGGGATGCCGAGCGCGCGAAGGAAAGAATGACCAGGCATCTGGGTCGCGTGAAGGTGGATGAAGGAGCTATTCGTTCCGTCTATCCGCAGTATATCAAAGGGCAGAGCAAGGGTTAATGAGAATGATCAGAAAATGGATGGCGCTTTTTGCGCTGATGGCGCTGCTGTGTGTGCCTTGCATGGCTGAGGAGATGACGATGGACGAGCGCGTGGACGAAGTGTTCCGCGCGACGAAAACGGTGGGCGGCGCGTTTGTTGTTGCTCAGCACGGCGAGATCGTCTACGAGCGCTACTATGGCGAGCAGCAGAAGACGACGCATGTTCCCGTGACAGAGGATACGTATTTCCGCTGTGCATCGGTGACGAAGCTGGTCACGGGCATCGGTCTGATGAAGATGATGGACGAAGGAATTCTCGATCCCGATGAGGACATCAGCACCTATCTGGGCTACACCGTGCGCAATAAGCGGTTTATGAATACGCCGATCACGCTGCGCATGCTCATGTCGCATACGGCAGGTATGGTAGAGAACGCAACCTTCTCCTATAAATCCGCGATCCTTTCGGATATGATCAACGTGGAGAAAAAAGCGGGATCCAATTTCAAGAAGGCTGTCAAGCCCGGCACGCAGTATACATATTCCAACTTCGGCGCGGGCATTACCGGCGCGATTGTGGAATCCGTAACCGGCATGGACGTATCCAGCTACATGCGCCAATCGCTTTTTGAGCCGCTGGGGATCGATGCTGCATACAGCGCCACGCAGCTGGCTGAGCCGGACTGCATTGCGGCTACGTATAAAAAAGACGGATCGCTTTACGCTGCGCCGTCGTATATGCTGCGTCAGGAATATGTGCAGGAGGCAATGCCGGATCAGCATTATCGCGTGACCATCGGCAGCCTGCTTATCCGTCCGCGGGATCTGGCGAGGCTCGGTATTGCGCTGTGCGGCGACGGCACGGTGGATGGCGTGCAGGTGCTCAGCGAGGATTCCGTGATGGCCATGCGCCAGGAGCACAGCTTGGAAACGGACGGCATCACGGCGGATTCGCCGTATACATTCTTCACGATCCGTCAGGACACACTCTATGACGGCCTGCGCGTGTACGGTCATCAGGGTACGGACGAGGGTATTGTGTGCAATCTGTACGTTGAGCCGGAAAATGAACTTGTTATCTGCGTGATGACCAACGGATGTAAAACCAATCGCGACAACGGAATCATGCGCATCACGCGCCGCCTTGCTGCGATTGCAGAGGATGTCTATATCAACGGGAATGTGGAGTAAAAATTCCGAAATTCAAAGATAATGAAATAAAAATGGAGCGTATCCCGATTCTATCCGGAATGAATTCCGGAAGAGTGGAGGATACGCTCTTTTTATTGTTTCTTGGTGGGAATACGCTGAATCACGCCGATGATCTGCCCGGAGAGTACGACGGTCAGCAGCGAGCAGGCGAGGTTTTCCAGGGGGAGATAGGTGGAGCAAAGCGCCAGTGCGCACAGATCGCTGATCAAATAGATGCGCTCGATTGGCTGATGCAGCAGTTTGCCCAGCGTCATCGCCAGTGCATCGTCGCCACCCGGTGCGCCGCCGGCACGGACGCTCAATCCGACGCCTACGCCCACAAACAGCGCGCCCACGATGGCGGCAGTCAGCGGCATATGCGCCAGCTGCGGCCACAGCTGCGGATACTGCTCAAAGATGGCATAGAACACAGAGAAGCCGACGCCTGCAATGATGGAATAGAAGATAAACATATTGCCCAGCGTGCGCCAGCCGGCCAGATAACACAGAGCATTGATGATCAGCCCGGACAACGAAGGCGATATGGCAAACCAGTGATGCAGAAACAGCGTGACGCCCAGCATGCCGCCTTCCGTGACGACGGAAAAAGCATGTACATTGTACAGACCGAAAGCAAGTATGGCGCTGCCCAGCAGGGAGAGCAGGCAGGCGCGAAGCGATATGCGCAAATCAACAGATCCTTTCGATAAAGCTGGGTTCATCATAATGGATGAAGCATCGTCTGTCAAGCGGATTGAAATGAACGATGTGGAGAAATAGTGGAGGGTATATTCGAAAATTAAAAGATTGCAGATTAAAAGTGGAGGGATATATTCTATATTGATTGAAATGAATGAAAAAGTGGAGAGAAATGGAATGGCGGTATGTGTAAAGATGCTCGCGTTGCGGGAAAGCGTCATTTATGGTAAAATAGAGCCAGCAATGTGAAGCGAAGGGGCGAAATGACGATGAGAGCGTATTATGAATCACGCCGCAAAGCGGTGTTTGAACAGATGGAAAATGGCGCAGTGCTTGTGCTGTACAGCGGCGAGGGAATTCCCTGCAGCATGGACGACTGCTGCCCGTTCGAGGCCAATCATCACTTTTTTTATCTGACCGGCCTGCGCAGGGAGAACATGGCGCTGGTGCTCAGCAGGAGCGCCAGTCAGGATAAGACCATCCTCTTTATTGAGGAGGCCATTCCCAGCATGGAGCGCTGGACAGGAAAGCGCGTAACCAGGGACGAGGCAAAGGAAATCAGCGGCATCGACGATGTACGCTATATCGACAGCCTGCAAAGTGCGCTGGGCCGTATGGTTGCCCGCGAACAGGTGACGGCCGCGTATTTTGACTGCTACCGCAACGCGATGACCGATGTGGACAGCTATAACGTGACGAAGGCGAAAGCCTTTGCTGCGGCGTATCCTACGGTGACGCTCAAGAGCGCCCATTCCATGCTGGCTGCGATGCGCATGGTAAAGGATGAGAGCGAGATTGCCGGAATTCGCGAGGCGATTGCGGTGACGGACAAGGGACTGCGCCGCATTCTGTCCACGCTTGCGCCGGGCCAGATGGAGTATCAGGCGCAGGCTGAGTTTGAGTATGCGATCCGCTACAACGGTGCTGAGGGGACGGCGTTTGATACGATTGCCGGCAGCGGCATCAATGGCTGCATGCTCCACTACGGCACGAATCATTGCCGCATGGAGGATGGCAAGCTGCTGCTGCTCGATCTTGGTGCGAAGATGAAGGGCTACTGCGCGGATATCACGCGCACCTATCCGGTCTCCGGCAAGTATTCGCAGCGCCAGAAGCAGATCTACGATATCGTGCTGCGGGCCAATCAGGAGGTTACAAAGGCTGCCAAACCGGGACTTACGCTCAAGCAGCTCAACGAGATCTGCAAGCAGGTGCTTGCAGACGGTTTGCTGGCCATCGGTAAGATTGAAAAGGCGGAGGATATCGGTACGTATTACATGCACGGCGTGTCCCATCATCTGGGTCTGGATACGCATGATGCTATCGCGCATGACGAGGTTCCTCTTGCCCCTGGCATGGTCATCACCAATGAGCCGGGCTTGTACATCGATGAAGAAGAGATCGGCATCCGCATTGAGGATGATCTGCTCATCACCCAGGATGGCTGCGAGGTGCTCTCCAGTGATGTGCCGCGAACAACCGAAGAGATCGAAGCGCTGATGGCGCGCTGATACCATACAGGAGAAAACGATGAAGCTGAAAATTCAGGCGAGAGCGAAGATCAACTGGACGCTGGATGTGGTGGGTGTGCTCCCCAATGGCTATCATGATCTGGACATGCTCATGCAGTCGGTCACGCTCTGCGATCAGATGACCATGGAGGATGCGGACGATCTGACGCTAAGCGTGCGTATGGGCGGCGGATTTGTGCCTGCGGACGAGAGCAATCTGGTACTGCGCGCAGCGCGGGCTCTGCAGCGGTACAGCGGCTGCAGCAAGGGCGCACGGATCACGCTGCGCAAGTATATTCCTGTTGCAGCGGGCATGGGCGGCGGAAGCAGCGATGCGGCTGCTGCGCTTAAGGGCCTCAATGTGCTCTGGGGCCTTGGTCTTTCGGATGATGTGCTGGAGGAAATCGGCCTGACAATTGGTGCGGATGTGCCTTTCTGCATCCGCGGAGGCCTGCAGCGTGCGCAGGGCGTGGGCGAGAGGCTGACGCCTGTGGAGATGAAGCGCCCGCTGTACATTGTGGCGTTTCAGCCGTGCAAAGGCCTGTCCACCAAGGAAGTTTTTACTTCGCTGCATGAAGACGGCATCCACGACGAGGACAGACCGGATAACGAATCTGCGCAGCGCGCACTGGAAAGCGGCGACGTGCGGCTGCTTGGAAAGAGCCTGGGCAATGTGCTCGAGCCGGTATCTCGTTGCCTTCGCCCGGATATCGACCGGGCAATCCGCGATATCGAGGCGGCCGGCGCAGTGGGTGCGCGCATGACGGGCAGCGGTTCAGCGGTGTTTGGCGTATTCCTGCATGCGGGCGTTTGCCGAAAGGCAGCGCAGGAACTGCAGAAGACCTATCCGGCCTGCCGGATGATGCGCACAGCGGAATGTGGCGTGGTGATTGAAGAAATTGTGTAAGCAGGTATAAGCCTTGGATAATCAGGTGATCCTTGTCAGTATCCAACCTTGAGAGGAGATACTTGACATGGGTCGCCTTTTTTCTGCGTTTGTGCTTTGTGCGTTGCTGCTGCCGGCGCCTGCTCCGCATTCGTGGGCGCAGCCGGTTTTTTTCAGCCTGCTGTTTCCGCAGCTGATTCCTGAGCGCCTGCTCGAAAGCGGTACTGGGCGGGAGGTGGAGCTGTGAAAAAGCGGGTGCGATACTTGTCGTGTGCGCTTTGCGCAATTCTGCTTGCTCTTTCCTTCTCGGGCGAGGCCAGCGCGGCGGTGTACTGGGGATCGAGGGGCGATCAGGTGCGTCAGGTGCAGCGAAAGCTGAAGCAATGGGGATACTATGACGGCGAGGTGGATGGAGTGTTCGGTCAGGAGACGTATGATGCTGTCACATATTTCCAGCGAAAGAACGGCCTGGCAGCAGACGGCGTCGCAGGATCGAGAACGCTGGAGGCGATGGGCATTTCGGATGTGGGACAGACGGTGGTGGAGGCGTCTGCGAATGCGGGCGCGGCATATGCCTCGGATGTGGAGCTGCTGGCCAGGCTGATTCATGGCGAGGCGCGCGGCGAACCGTATGTAGGCATGGTGGCCGTCGGCGCTGTGGTGCTTAATCGTGTCCGCTCGAGCAAGTTTCCCAGTACCATAGCCGGAGTGATCTATCAGGCGGGCGCATTTGACGCGGTCGCAGACGGTCAGATCAACCTGACGCCCAATGAGCAGAGTCGGCGTGCCGCACGCGATGCACTCAATGGCTGGGATCCGACGGGCGGTTGTCTGTATTACTATAATCCGGCGACGGCGACGTCCAAGTGGATCTGGACGCGCGAGGTGCGCCTGAATATCGGCGATCACAGCTTTGCAGTATGACCGGAGCGCGGCAATGAGAAAGAAAAGAATGAGCAGGGGTGTGCAGCTGTCGGTGTTTTTCGGCGTATTGCTGTGCCTGTCCCTGGGGGTAAACGCTGCGCAGAGTATGAAGAGATGGAAACTGGAAACGGCGCTTTCCATGGAGCGCCAGCGGGATCTGACGGATGTGGTGCGTGCTATGGCGGATATTGAGATTAATCTGCAGAAGCTGCTCATTGCATCCGGCGCGAGTCAGAGCGTGACGCTGCTGGGCGAAACAGCGCTGCTCGCCCAGCATGTGGAGGCGGGGCTTTCCCGCCTGCCGCTAAGCTTGGAAGCATCCGCAGGCGCAATGAAGTTCGCCGGGCAGATGGGTGATTATGTGATGACGCTGGCCACACAGGTGTCCCGCGGCGGCATGCTGACTGCGGCGGATGAGACGCAGATTGAGGGATTGCTGACGGCCTGCCAGGGGCTCAATGCGCATCTGAGTGCCGTGGGAGAGAATCTTTACAGCGAGCCGATGGAGGAAGCAGAACTCTATGGCGGTGCGTCGGATGCCTGGCAGGAGGAAGCGATTGCGGGAGGAAGCGGACTGGAATATCCATCACTCATTTACGATGGACCGTTTTCCGACGGCAGAACGCAGGATACGCCCAAAGGGCTTACTGGCGAGAGGATCACGCGTGAGCAGGCCAGAAATGCTGCTGCACGCTATGCGGGCACAACGGTCGATCGTGTCCGCGACGCAGCGGACAGCGGCGGCCTGTTTGAGGCCTTTGGCTTTGCGGCGGATACAGACAGCGGGCCGCTCAGCGTGCAGGTGACGGGACAGGGTGGTCATCTGCTGTGGATGATGCCGGAAGCAGCGGAATATGAGGAGCGTGTTTCCAGGGAGGAATGCCTCAGGAGCGCGCAGGTTTATCTGGCGGATATGGGCTTTGGCGAAATGCAGCGTTGCTTTGTGCAGGAATACGACGGCATGATCGTGGCCAATTTCGCGGCGCTGCAGGACGGCGTGCTGCTCTATCCGGATCAGGTGAAGGTGCAGGTCAGCAGGCAGACGGGCACGGTGGTCGGCGCAGAATGTTCGCAGTACCTGATGAACCATGAACGAAGGCACGGACTGCTGCCTACGCTGAGCGCCGGACAGGCGCATCTGACGCTCTCAGATCGGCTGGATGTGCAGTATTCCCGGCTGTGTATTATCCCGACAAATGGCGGTGAGCGGCTGTGCTGGGAGTTTTGCGGACGATTTCTGGATGGGACATATTATGCCTATGTGGATGCGCGCAGCGGCGAGGCTGTGCAGATCCTGCGTGCAGAGAAGACCGAACAAGGCGAGACTGTTATATAAACAGAAAAGGGGAGATACCTTGTATCTCCCCTTGCCTGTGTTCAGCAGCAGGTGTTTACGCAGCGGCGGCGACGGCGGCCGCACATGCGTTTGCGGGCGACGATGGTGATCACCGTCGGTACGCGGGACGCGGTAATGGATATTTCGCCGCCGCAGATCGGTCCGGTGAACGTCGTGTCGTATTCGTTACCGCAGCTGTTACCACAGCTGCATCCGTGGTAATCGACCAGATCGATTTCGTACTGGCCGGGCGTGAGTCCGGCGATGACGAGCGGCTCATCGAGCTGTGTGCAGCTGCCTGCCCGCAGGGTGAACATTTCGCCGCAGGGATAGCTGGGGCCAGTGACGCGGACTGTGAAGCTGCGCGGCGTGCAGCTCTGGTTGCCGCATGGCTCAAGCAGAATCAGGTGAATGACCAGTGTCGGTCCGTAATCATTGTTGGAATCAGCGCAGCAGAAATGTGCCTGATTGCACAGCAGAGGATGTTTCCACTGCGGATACGGACAGTAGGAAAGATGATCGGTGTGGCAGGAATGATGACAGCAAGACATCACGTTGCACCTCCGGTTCGTCTATGGGAAGCGGGACGCCGCCATTGGCATACCCGCGGGAAACGTTCGGCGTTTGGCGCCGTATAGAGCAGGGAGAAGCTCCACTGCATGATATGTGCGACGTGCATCCGGTGTGCCGGAGTGAAATGGAAAGCCAAAACGATTTGCAAACCCTTCCGTTTCGCTGTATAATATATCCTGTATACATACGTCTATGATGAGAGGGTAGTGCTATGCGGCTAAAGAGTATCGTCCGCAGGATTACGGACAACGATTATGTCTATACCATCTTTACCAAGATTATGGCGGTAGTCATCGGCCTGATTGCCTCGAGCTATTCCAACCGTTTTCTGGGTCCGGAACTCAAGGGCGAACTGGGCCAGATCTCCTCGATGATCTCTATCGTTGCCGTTACGGCAAACTTTGGCCTGTATCAGCCGTATCCCTATTACAAGCGGCAGAACGAGCCGGATGTGCTCAATAAGTTCCTGCGCATCTTCCTGCTGCAGTTTATTGCGTACACGGTGATCGGTGTTTTTGCCGCAGTGGCGCTGAATTCCTTTGCGCTGACGGCAGTTTGCCTGATCGCGCCGATTCAGGTGCTGGCCAATCAGCTGAGCTTCATGATCATGGTGGAGGATGTGAAGTTCAAGAATAAGATCTTCTTCACCGCGCGAATTACCAACACGCTGATCACGATTCTGGCATTCTACACGATGAATCGTACGATCATGGTCTCTCTGGCGCTGGTGGTTGTGGGCGATCTGATCACGGTCATCATGGCGCTGTACCGTATGAAGCGTATGCCTAACCCGCTCAAGGCAGATCTGCGCTTTGCTGTGAAGATTGTGCCCTTTGGCATCGTGTCGATGATTACGACGCTGATGGTCACGCTCAATTACCGCGTGGATACGCTGATGATGGGCTACATGTTTGGCGTTCCCGATGCAGAAATCGGCTTTTATACACTGGGTGTGTCGCTCTCAGAGTATGGCTGGTTGATCCCGGATGCGTTCCGAGAGGTGCTCTTCTCCCGCACGGCGAAAGATGACGCAATCGGCGAGGTGACCATGAGCATGAAGGTCAACCTCTATCTCACTTTCTGCATGATCGCGGGTATTTTGCTGCTGGGTAAGCCGGTCATCTGGCTGCTGGCGGGTGCGGAGTACCTGCCGGCTTATCCGGTGACCGTGCTGCTCATTGCCGGTATCATCCCGATGAGCTATTTCAAGATCATCGGTACGCTGCTGCTGGCGCAGGGCAAGAAGTATACCTACCTGGGCATGCTCACCCTTTCCGTCGTAGCGAATATCATCTGCAACCTGTTCACTATCCCGCTGTGGGGCAAGATGGGCGCAGCGGCTGCGTCGGTGGTTTCCTATACCGTGGCGGGCGGCTGCTTCCTCGTGTATTATCTGAAAACCTATCACATCCCTGCGCGCGATGTGTTCCTGTTCAAGTCCGAGGAAATCGCGCGTCTGAAGGGTATGGTCGGCAAGGTCAGAAGAAAGCTTGGCGCAGGGGCGTAAAGGAGAAGACATATGAGCGAACAGATGAAAAAGGGCCGCGCGGCTTATGCACAGATGGAGGCTGCCTGTGAGCAGCTGGTTACCAGCGGCAACTGGCAGCGCGTAGGCACAAGCGATATCCGCCTGTTTTTGGATATGTATACTCAGGCACTACTGCTCAAAATGGCGCAGTTTCAGGGCGGCGTTTCTGTGCAGATGAAGCACTTTGTCGCCGAAGTGCCCGCGCGCGATGTACTCTCCATCGGCAAGGCAACAGGCGAAGCGGCGCTGAATATCGGCTACAAGAACCGCTCCTTTGCCGAAGGCACGCCTCTGCTTCTGCGCTGCTGCGTGGCGATGGATGACAAGGACGGAACAAACACCGCGCAGCAATTTGTAAACGGCGTCAGCCAGCTGCTCTATGCCGCAGCGGACGTGGATGGCTCTATGGGCGGACTCACGCTCAATTTCATCACATCCTATCTGGGCGCTCTGCGTACATTCCTGCTCTCCCGCGCAGCGGGCCGTCATGCGGGTGCGGCGCAGGAGATGAAGCGTGTGGATGTGCCGGGCAGCACCGGAAAGCCTGATGGCACGCCTGAGGCAGAGGAGAAGGCCGCTGCGCAGCCGCAAAAGAAAGAGGAAGAGCCGGAAAAGACGGTGGACGAACTGCTCGCCGAGCTGGACAGCCTTATCGGTCTGGACGGTGTGAAGCGCGAGGTGCATTCGCTCATCAACCTCATTAAGGTGCGGAAGCTGCGTGAGCAGCATGACCTGAAGGTCATGGACATGAGTTTCCATATGGTCTTCACCGGCAATCCAGGCACGGGCAAGACAACGGTCGCGCGCCTGGTGGCCAGGATTTATAAGCAGCTCGGCTTCCTCAGCCAGGGCCAGCTCATTGAAACCGACCGAAGCGGGCTGGTGGCCGGCTATGTCGGTCAGACGGCGGGCAAGGTAACCGAAGTGGTGAAGAGCGCGCTGGGCGGCATCCTCTTTATCGACGAAGCATATGCGCTGGCGCGCAAGGGCATGGATAACGACTTTGGTCGTGAAGCGATCGACACACTGGTCAAGCTCATGGAGGATAACCGCGACGATCTGGTGGTGATTGTCGCCGGATATACCGATGAAATGCACGATTTCCTGACCAGCAACCCGGGTCTCATCTCCCGATTCAATAAGTACATCGATTTCCCGGATTATACTGATGACGAGCTGATGGCGATCCTGGCGATGAATGCGAAAAAGCAGGGCTATGTTGTCTCCGACGGCGCCAACAGGGTTGTGCGCGACATGCTGGAGGGCATGACCGTTTCTGACAGACTGGACTTTGGCAACGCGCGAGGCATGCGCAATACCCTGGAGAAGCTTGTGCAGGAGCAGGCGAACCGCTTGGCGGCGCTGACCGGCGAAATCACCAGAGACATGCTCTGCGAGATCACACAGCGCGACGCAGAAATGGCCATTCTCGGCGAAGAAGCCGTGAAGAATGAAGAGGCGCAGCAGGAAACAGCCCAAGCGCAGACGAAAACGACCGAGGAACGAAACTGACATGGCAGCGATTCTATCTGCAGAACACATTGCAAAGAGCTATACGCTCAAAAAACTGATCACCGACGCGACGCTTTATATCGGCGAGCAGGACCGCATTGGCGTCGTTGGCGTCAATGGCACGGGCAAGTCCACGCTGCTCAAACTGCTTTGCGGCATGGAGGAACCGGATGGCGGCACAATTATGCGCAGAAGCGGTCTGCGTGTGAGCTATCTGCCGCAGATGCCTGTGTACGACGTGCAGCGCACCAGCGTTGATCAGGTGCTGTTTGATAGCCCGAAGGATGTCGGCGCTCCGGATGCATATGAAGCCAAGGCGCTGCTTACCCAGCTGGGCATCACGGATTTTGACAGCGACGTGCGAACATTCTCCGGCGGCCAGAAGAAGCGCGTAGCGCTGGCCGCGGCGCTGATCCGCCCGGTGGATCTGCTGCTGCTGGATGAGCCGACCAACCATATCGATGCGCAGACGATCGCCTGGCTGGAAAAGCGTCTGGCGGCGTATCGCGGTGCGCTGATGATGGTTACGCATGATCGATACTTTCTGGATCGCGTGTGCAACCGCATCGCGGAGCTGGATCTGAGTGGATTGTATATGCACGACGGGAATTTCTCCTATTATCTGGAGCAGAAAGCAGCCAGGCTGGATATGGAGAACGCAGCTGCGCGTAAGCGCAGCTCGATTCTGCGCCGTGAACTGGAGTGGATTCGCCGCGGCGCGCAGGCCAGAAGCACCAAGCAGAAGGCGCGCATCCAGCGATTTGAAGAGATGAGCGCGATCAGGGGACCGCAGGCCGAGGCAAAGCTTCAGCTGTCCTCCACCAGTTCGCGGCTGGGCAGGCGCATTGTGGAATGCGAGAGCGTGGGCAAGCGCATGGGCGGAAGAACGCTGCTCTCCGGCTTTACCTATACGATCTTGCGCGATGAGCGCATGGCAATCGTCGGCCCCAATGGCTGCGGCAAAACGACTATGCTGCGTATGCTTGCAGGCGAACTGGCGCCGGACGAAGGGACGGTTGCCTTGGGCGATACGGTGAAGGTCGGCTTTTTCAAACAGGAATTCCCGATTGTCGATGAGAGTATGCGCCTGATCGACTTTATGAAGGACATTGCGGAGTATGTGAATACGCCGGATGGACGATTCTCTGCCAGCCAGATGCTCGAACAGTTCCTCTTTCCTCCGGATGTGCAGCTTACGCCTGTCAATCGCCTTTCCGGCGGAGAAAAGCGCAGGCTGTATCTGGCCAGTGTGCTCATGAGCGCGCCGAATGTACTGCTGCTGGATGAGCCGACCAACGATCTGGATATCGCTACGCTGGAAATTCTTGAGGACTACCTTGCATCTTTCCAGGGCGCGGTGGTGGTCGTTTCGCACGACCGCTCGTTCCTGGATCGCATAGCGGGCAGGCTCTTCGCCTTTGAGGAGGGCGCGCAGCTGGTACAGTATGTGTGCTCTTTCTCGGATTATCTGGATCATATGGCTGAGCAGCAGGAGCTGGTGGCCAAAACGCAGAAGACAGATAACACGCAGAATACGCAGCGCAGGGAAAAGCCGCGCGAGCTGCGCATGAGCTTCAAGGAGCAGAGGGATTACGAGACGATTGATGCGCGCATCGAATCGCTCAACGAAAAGCTTGCAGAAATCGACAATCAGATTGCGGAATATGCGAGCGATTTTGTCAAGCTGACGGAGCTTGCCGCGCTCAAAGAGAAGACGGAGCAGGAACTGCTTGACGCCGAAGAGCGCTGGCTGTATCTGACCGATCTGGTCGAGCGCATTGAGGCGCAGAAGAAAGGATAAGTAAGCAGGAGGAGGATTACCTGTGAAAACGATCGCTGCGGTACTGCTTGTGCTTTCGATGCTGCCAATCTGCGCGCTGGCGGATACGCAGCAGCAGGCGCAGATGGCCGCGGAGATGTTGATTGCCGGCGATTATGCTGCGCTGTGCGCACAGTTTGATGATAATATGCGCGGCGCCGTAAGCGAGGCTGCGTTGGCTGCAGGTGTGGCGTCTATCGCGCTGCAGCTGGGTGATTGTACAGGCATTGCCGGCGTGCAGGCGGATGAGACGTCGGGTACGGCTGCCATACAGCTTTTACATGAAAGCGGTGCGTCGATGCTCTCGCTTGCCTTTGATATACAGGGAAGGATTGCGTCGATGTACATAGCGCCGCTGCAGGTGCAGGCCGCGCCGCTTGCCAAGGCGCTGGGCCAGGGCGCACAGGCACTGGCTGTTACGCTCTTTGAAGGAAGTGGGTATCCGCTTGCGGGCGAGATTGTCGTGCCTGCGAACGCGGATGCGCATACGCCGTATGTCGTTTTTGCGCACGGCTCCGGTCCGAGTGATATGGATGAAACCATCGGGGCCAACAAGCCCTTCCGAGATCTTGCCTATGATTTGGCGGCGCTGGGCGTGGGCAGTATCCGGCATGACAAGATCACCTACAGCCATCCGCAGCGTTCGTGTGAAACGATCGATCAGGAATACTTGGAACCAGCCATGGAAGCGCTGCGCGTGCTGCGCGAGGCTACGGGGGCGGTAAGCGTCTATCTGCTTGGCCACAGCGAGGGCGGCATGCTTACGCCATATCTGGTTGACGCATGCGGCTTTGATGGGGGCGTTTCTCTGGCAGGTACGCCGCTTGCCCTGTGGGAAATCTCCATGGCGCAGAATCTCGCATTGATGGATTGTGTGCCCGAAGCGCAGCGCGCAATGCTGCTTGCACAGATCGAGGCGGAAAGAGAAAAGGGCCTAAGGCTTGCGCAGATGAGCGATGAAGAAGCGGCGCTGGAAACGGTCTTTGGTATGCCGGGCGTGTATTTGGCGCACATGGCGCGAATCGATCTTGCCGGGACAGCAAAGCAGAGTGAAAAGCCGTTCCTGTTTCTGTGGGGAGAGGCGGATTTTCAGGTGGAGCGCGATGCGTTTGATGCATGGCACGATCGCTTGGGTGAGGATGATCGCTATGCGTATATCACCTATCCGGGGCTGAATCATCTGTTTATGCCTGCAGGCGAGAGGGATTCGATCCTCAACGCTCAGGCTGCATATGAAACGCCGAAAGCGGTGGATGAAAAGGTCAGCGCGGATATTGCGGCGTGGATCATGGCACAGGAAGAATGAGCAGAAGCAGGCTGCGGAAGCGGCCTGTTTTTTCTTTGCGAATAATACGATCGTGTATGGCATATCCTTGATATCAAGCCAAACAACAGGAGAGATCAAGGAGGAACGCGAATATGCATGCAAAGAGAAAAGCGCTTCTTGCTGTATTCATGCTGATCAGTGCGGCTGCGCTTGCGGGATGTACGGCAAATACTGCACCGGCTTCCACCGCTGCGCCTAAGGCTATGCAGCAGCAGACAGCAGAACCGGCAACGGCCCAGCCGACTGCTGAAGCGACGGCGCAGGCGCCGAAGGAGCAGATGCTGTCGCTTCAGGTGAGCGGCAGTCCGCTGGATGCACAGGCGATCAGCGCAGGAGAGGAACTGCTGCTGCCGCTGGAGCAGACAGGTGAGGCGCTGGGCTGGAAAGCGAGCAGCGAGGAAAGCGAGGAAGAGAATCAGATCAAGAGAACCGTTACCCTTGAAAAAGAGGACAGCCGCATCACGGTATCCTGGACGGTGAGCGATAATACGGTCAAGAACATCGCTTGGCAGAAGGACGGACTGCTGATTCCCGTGGATACAAGGTTGTCTACCAGAGACAGCGTGGTCTATGTTCCTGCAGCTTTCTTTGAGGAGGCGATGGATGTGCGTATCGCAAAGACGAATACAAGCGTTATGATGAGCACGCCAGAACCCATGGATACTCCCCAAACAATGGAAGATTCCTCTGGTGAAAATGGCTGAAAAACCGTTGACATGGGCGCGGGGAGACTGATATAATAATCCCAGAAGCCAGCGGGGCAATCCGCTGGGTCAGATGTCCTGGGGTGTGCGCCAGTCGTCTGTATTTTCTCCTACATTTACATAACAGGAGCCCGGATGTTGGTTCGTGGATGTCATGCCCCCGTACTTTGTACGCCAGGGGACGGCAGAAGCGCGCCACAGGGCACCGACCTACCGCGAGCGGTGGGTGAAAAACGACGGCAGCGGCACTTTGGGATACTTTGGCGATCAGCGCAGTCCAGGAAACTGGGCTGCGTTTTTGCATGCTGCGCATGCATCCATTTGCGCTTCGTGCCAGTTTGAATCCGCATCGTTCGGGTAGAGGACCCTCCGATACTGCTTTACAGAAAAGAAGCCAAAGGTCAGAAAAAAGAAGGCAAATAAAAAGCTCTCCCTGCAGGGAGAGCCGACACGGCGAGGTCTTGATTGAGAGGACTCAGTTGTTCTTGGCACCTTGGGATTTGGCGATCTTCGCTGCGCCGTCGGTCATCGTTTTGGTGCCGTCGGGGAAGAGCCAGATAGCTTCCACGCCGTCCAGCGATTCCACGAATGCGCGGGATTCCTCATAGGGCATCAGATACGCGGCGGTGGAAAGCATATCCGCATAGCCGGAATCCCTGGTGATGATGGATACGGAGCGGAAATGATCGGCAGGCATCAGCGTATCCGGATCGATCAGGTGATGGTAGTTCTTGCCGTCCACGGTGTAGAAGCGCTGATAGTCGCCGGAGGTGACGACGGATCCATTGGCGATGAACAGCGTCTCCACGATGTCCGACAGGCCGAAGATTGCGCCGTCGGGATCCTGAATGCCCACGCCCCAGCCCTTGCGGCCATCCAGCGGGGGATTGCCCAAACGCACGTTGCCGCCTGCGCTGATGATGTAGGAATTCATATCTCCGGCCAGCAGCATCTGGCCCACGATCTCGGTGGCATAGCCCTTGGCTACGGCACCTACATCCAGCTTCATATCCGGATCGGCGAAGTATACCGTCATGTTTTCATCGTCGAGGATCAGGTTATGGATGTCGGCATGGGGAACGGCAGCTTCAAGCGCTTCCATTGGCGGCAGCTGCGCATGCAGCGGATCGTCCAGCCCCGCGTCACGGTAATGATGCCAGATGGAAAGCACGCTGCCCATGGCCACGTTGGTCTGACCGCGGCACAGCTCATAGTTGCTTTTACAGAATTTGAGCAGACCGTAGAGGATGGGATCGACGGCGACCGGTTCCTTGGCGGCCTTCTGGTTGAGCGTATATACGCTTACAATGCCTTCATCCTCGTAGCTGTGATAGGTATCAAAGAGCTTATGCATGTAGATATACTGCTCATGCACGGCGTCTGACCACATGTCATAGGTCTCCTGACTGTCAGCAAAGCCGATCAGCGTGATGACCGTGTCGAATGTATCCATAAAGACCGAGCTGTATCGGTTCATTTGGGCGTTGCCGGGGAGGACGAGCGCAAAACTCAGCGTCAGAAGCAGCAGCGCGGCAGCCAGTTTTTTCATCGTAAGCAGTGACCTCCATTGATGATGATGGATTGATTATAACAGAAAAGCGCATGCGTAACAAGCCGCACAGCATGGAAATATGTGCCCGGAAGCCAAGCGGTGACAGGCATTGGCAGCGCGCGGCGATTTACAAAAGGCGACAGGTTATGGTACAATGCGATTGCTTTTGTACGATGTACACAGGCATATGGATTACGGACGAAAGAGGGACATGACTATGGTACAGACAAAAAGGCTTGCCGCGCTGCTGCTTACGCTGCTTGCGCTTTTGCCGGTTCCATCGATTCTGGCAGATTCGGGCGTGGTCAGCGGGACAACGGTGTCCGGCACGGTGCGCGTCTATCTGTCTTCAATCGCTTCCAATACGTCGGTTGATGTGACGGTGGACGGCAGCTACTCCATCGGTGGGGACAGCAGCCGGCAGATTGCGCGTGGCACGCAGCTCACGGTATCCAACAGCAGCGGAACGCTCCGGCTCGCTATGAACGGAAGCACACAGACCATGGGCAGCCGCTTCAAGCTCAGGCGGCATCAGTCTTCGGGCAATAACGGCGTATATATCGCCCAGGCACGAAAGCCCCAAAGCCTTTATCCGGGAGATATCGAGTTCATCGCCAAAGGCGGCAATGTGCAGATTGTGGTGCATGTGTACATGGAGGATTACATGCGCGGCGTGCTGCCCTACGAGATGGATAATTCCTTCCCGTTGGAGGCGCTCAAGGCGCAAGCCGTTGCAGCGCGCACCTATGCGCTCAAGAAGATGAGCGCGCAGTCGTCTACGTACGATCTGGTGGATACCACCAGCGATCAGGTGTATAACGGTACGCCCGCAGGCAACGAGCGCTGTGTGCAGGCTGTGCAGGAAACCAGCGGCATCATCGGC
This sequence comes from Clostridia bacterium, assembly GCA_017397695.1. The sequence goes on along the minus strand of JAFQIF010000210.1, from coordinate 28,945 downwards.
ACGGTAAACGGCGAATACATGGCCGGTTATTACACGGCGTCCAACGGCGGTCAGACGGAATCTGTCGCCAATGCATGGGGCAGCGCTGCGTATACCTACCTGCAGAATAAGGACGATCCTTATGATCTGCGCAACAGCGCGTCGATTGCCAAGTCCGTCACCTTCTATCGCGACGGTACGACCAGCGTATCTGCGCTCACGCAGCTGCTGCGCACGGAGGCGGCGGCGCTGGTGGGCGCCTCTTCGGTGAGGATTACGGGCATTACGCATGTGCAGCCGCATTCACCCAAGTATGACGCGCCCTCGCGTGTGTACAAGAAGGTGGATGTAGGCCTGACGCTGGCCAATTACGGCAATGTCACCGTGACGCTGGATTATTTCAATCAGATCGAAAGCCTTTGTGCAATGTCGATCAATGTGCTCAAGAATGAAACGCTCGCCGTCTCTGAGACGGCGGACGGCTACAAGCTGACCGCCAGGCGCTACGGCCATGGCGTGGGCATGAGCCAGCGCGGCGCGCAGCAGATGGCCAAAGAGGGCATGACCTACGATCAGATTCTTGCCTTTTATTATCCCGGCCTTGTGCGTACACGATACACGATGACCCGGACCCTCCTGCCTTCTATCGATGGAACGACAGGCGCGATAGATGGCCCGGTGGCGGATGCCAAGAGCGCGGTTGTCACGCTCTCTAACCCGCTGGACAGCCTGAACCTGCGCAGGGAGGCCAGTACGACGTCGGCGATTCTGGCAACGATGGCGCACGGTACGCAGGTGACGCTGCTGGAAACGGGCAGCGCCTGGAGCCGCGTGCAGTATGGAACGCTCAGCGGCTATGTGAAAAACGAGTTTATCAGCATACAGGATGAAAGCGTTGATGAAACGCCGGAGGGCGTGATCAGTCGCGGCACAGCCGTGGTTTCGCTGGCGGATGAGAGCCAGACGCTCAATCTGCGTGCCGCGCCTACGGTCAATTCTGCTGTGCTCTCGCATCTGCGGCATGGTCAGACGCTGACGGTAATTGAACGCTATGAGCGCTGGACCTATGTGCAGATGGGCTCGCTCAGCGGTTATGTGTCCAATGACTACATTCTCTATCAGGCGGCGGAAGGCGAGCAGACCGCGCCGCAGCAGACGAGCGCGCCGCTGGCGGAAAGCCGAACGGCGATCGTGCTGCCTGCCGGCGGACTGAATCTGCGCTCCGCCAGCAGCCGTACCTCTGGCGTGATCATGACGCTGCCGCAGGGCACGATGCTGCGTGTGACCGGTACAGAAGCGGGCGGCATGCTGCCGGTTGCCCTCGGCGGTCTGAACGGCTATGTCGCCGGCGAATATGTGTACACGGCGACGGATATTGAACTGGGCCTGGCAACACCGACTCCGGCACCTACCCCCACGCCAACGCCCGTGCCATGGCAGGGCAGAGCAACCGTATCCGCGCGCAGCGGCCTCAAGCTGCGTGCGCAGGCGGATACGCAGAGCGCAACGCTGACGACCATGCCTATGGGTGCGAGCGTGCAGGTGACGGGTGAGCAGGTGAACGGCTTCTTCCCGGTGCGCTATGGCGACCTGCAGGGTTATGCAGCAGCCTCGTATCTCAGCTTTGAGCAGCAGGCGCTGATCGCCGTGCCGACGGCAGCGCCCACGCAGCTGCCTACTCCCGTACCGACTGCTGTGCCTACGCAGGTGCCGCAGGCGTCCCAGATTGTCACAGGACGCCGCGCAACGGTGATTGCGGCCAGCGGGCTGAACCTTCGTGCGGATTCCAACACCTATGCCGATGTGATTGCTACGCTGGCCTATGGCGTGGATGTGTTGGTTACAGGCGAGTATATCGGCGGCTACTACCCGGTGCAGGTGGGTACGCTGCGCGGCTATGTGAGTGCAGATTACCTGCGCTTTGGCGAGAGCGCCGTTGTGCAGGCGCCCACACCTGTGCCGACAGCTGTTCCTGATGCCGGAGAGTACCGTGTTGTGGTGGAGAGCGGCAATGGATTGAACCTGCGCGCAGCGCCGCATACGTCCAGCCAGGTGGTATATGTGCTGCCCTACGGCATGGTGCTGACCGTTCTGGGCGAGAGCGAGAACGGCTTCCTGCATGTGCAGTGGGCAGGATATACGGGCTATGTTTCCCGGGATTATGTCACGCCCTTTGGCGCACAGTGATGGGAAAGCAGCTGTGAACAGAATCTGAAAATCCGCGCTCCGGTTGCAATCGGGGCGCGGATTTTGTACAATGCTGTTAATCAGAAGAAGGAGCGGCATACACCAATGGAAAGAACGGTAATGGACAGCGGACTGATCCGCGAGGGAGAACGGCTGGACGATCTGCAGCGCGGCGGACTGCGCATTCTTCAGCGGGCAGAAGGCTTCCGATTCGGTACGGACGCTGTGCTGCTGGCGGATTTTGCAGGCGTGAAGAAGGGCGATCATGTAGCGGATATGGGCACGGGTACCGGCGTGCTGCCGCTGCTGCTTTCTGCCAGGGCAGAGAATACGACGTTTGATGCGTTTGAAATCCAGCCGGATGTGGCGGATATGGCTGCGCGCAGTGTGCGGATCAATGGTTTGGAGGATCGCATCCGCATTCACAATACCGACTGCCGGGATGCGGCGAAAGCCATCGGATATGAACGCTGTCATCTGGTGGTTACCAATCCGCCGTATACAAGGGAAGGCGCCGGCCTGGTGAGCCCGGAAAAGACGCGCGCGCTTTCGCGCAGCGACTCGGATTGCTCGCTCGAAGAATGGATTGCTGCCTGCAGCCGCGTGCTCAAAAACGGCGGCAGGCTGTGCTGTGTGTTTCCTGTACCCAGATTTCTTGAGCTTTGCGATGCGATGCGCGCAGCGCGCATGGAACCCAAGCGTGTGCGCTTTGTCGTCGCCAGAGAGACGAGCGCGCCCAAGCTTGCACTGGCAGAAGGGCTCAAGGGTGGCAGGCCTGGCCTGCATGTGCTGCCGATGCTCATTACGCATGACGCGCAGGGCGAATTCACCAGCGAAATGCGCAGGATTTACGGCGAGAACGTTACAGAATAAACCGCTTTCTGGCTTCCTTTGCGCTGAGTATTGCCAGCGCAAAGGAGAGCAGGCATGCGGTAAGCGCCGGTAGCGAAGCGGCAATCAGGTAGAGAAGAAGGAGCAGAAAGCTGCACAGCAGATAGCGCCGTTGCTTAGCAGGCGAAAGTGCAAGTGAGCGGATGCGCTGCCAGGAATACGGCTTTTTCTGCCGGGAGAGATGGCGGGCAATTTCTTCGTCCGTCGCCGGATGCAGTTTCCCGATGAGCAGAGAAAGCTGCCTGCCGGATATCAGGCGAACAGGCGGATCGGCCCATTCAGCCGCGCGCACGGCCTCCGGTGAGAAGGATGCCGTCGATACAAGCGCGGCTTTGTCCGCGCCGCCTTCGATGCGTGCGCGGTGTGCGGCGAGCACATCGCCCTGTGAAGCGCTTGTGCCTGGCAGACACTGCGCAAGGCATACGATCCATGTTTCGCCGCTGTAGCGCATCACCGGCCCGTCTATATGCAGCGCGCCGAGCGTTTCGCACAGCGCTGCGCACACGCGCTCGCGGGCAGATCCTGCGGGCGACATGATCAATTCTTCCAGCGCGATCATTCCGCCCACGCGTTCTCGCAGCATGCGTTCACGTTTGGACAGTGTGCGTTTTTCCAAAAGTGCGGCGCTCAGGCAGATCAGCGTCAGCAGCGCTGCGCCGGCAATCAGGCTGGCCGGTAGGCTGCGCCAGAGGAAGAAGAAATACCCCACGCACAGCACGAGCAGCAGTGCTTTGAGCGCGAGGCGGTCCAGCGTGCCTGCCAGAGCGTTTTTTCGGTCGAAGGGCGACATCATGGGCGTTCTCTCCTGACTGGATATTCTTTCATATACAGTATTTTTGTTTTTTTTAAATTGTATTCGGTTTCCTCTTTGAAAATGGGAAGGAATTTGGTATAATACTTTGTTGTGCCATGTCTTGCAGAAAGGATGAAAGAGGATGCGTCGAATCGGTCTGATGGGCGGCAGCTTTAATCCCATTCACTGCGGACACTTGAATATGGCCAGGGCCGCGCTAAGCAGCGGCTTGGTTGAGCAGGTCCTGTTTCTGCCGTCGGGCAATCCGCCGCATAAGCGTTCCGGACTGGCGGACAAGATGGACAGGCTGGCCATGGCCACGCTGGCAATCGACGGAGAGCCTGGGATGAACGTGTGCACGGAGGAGATCGACCGCGAAGGCGTGATCTATACCGTGGATACGCTGACGATTCTCAGGAAAAAGATGCCGGATACGAGGTTTTATTATCTCATCGGCGCGGACACACTCAGGGTATTGCATACCTGGCGGCGTGCGGAGGATGTGATTCGTCTGTGCGCGTTTCTGGTGGTGATGCGTCCGGGTGAGGATGAAGCGGATGTGCTTGACGCGGCTGCGCGCTGGCGTGCAGCGGGCGCGCAGATTGAGTTTCTGTCTGCGCCTCTGATGGATATCTCCTCGACGGAAATCCGGGAGCGTCTGGAGGATGGCCGTTCTCTGGAAACGCTTGTACCGGCGCAGGTTGAGGCGTATATCCGCGCACACGGACTCTATCAGAATAACGGAGACTGAGCCTTTTATGAAACGCGAAAAGATGGAATACAAGCTCAAAAAGGAGCTGGACCGTCAGCGCTTTGAACATACGCTCGGCGTGGAGGAAACCGCGCGGAAGATGGCGCAGGCGTTCGGCGAGGACGAGGAGCGGGCTGCATTGGCGGGTCTGCTTCACGATTGCGCCAAGTGTCTGCCGCTTTCCCAGATGGTCAAGGCTGCCAGGCACGAATCGGTTGATCCGGTAATGAAGGAGTCCAAGGCGCTTATGCATGCCGTAGCCGGTATGTGCATGGCCAGAGACGTATACAACGTAAAGGACGAAGCGGTGCTCTCCGCTATCCGCTGGCATACCACGGGCTGCGCGCAGATGACTGCGCTGGAAAAGATCATTTATCTGGCCGATATGATCGAGCCAAACAGAAAGCCCTTTCCGGGGCTGGAGGAGCTTCGCACGCTGTGCATGCAGGATCTGGATCAGGCGATGCATACAGCGCTGCGCATGAGCCTTGAACATGTGAAGGAACAGGGAAAGACGCTGCATCCGGATACGCTTGCGGCGCTGAAAACCTATGAACCCGATTTGACTGAATAATCAGGAGGAAGCGAAAATATGGAAACCAGAGAGATTGCGCTGCTTGCGGCGAAGGCGCTTGACGACAAGCGCGGCAAGGATATCACTGTGCTCAAGGTCGACGAGATGACCGTGATCACCGACTATATGGTTATCGTGACCGGACGCTCCGTGCCGCAGGTGAAGGCGCTGGCAGATCATGTGGAGGAGGAGCTTGCCAAGATTGACGCCTTCCCCAAGCGCCGCGAGGGCTATACCGAGGGCCGCTGGTGCGTGCTGGATTACGGCGATGTGATGGTTCACGTGTTCCATGAGCAGGATCGCGAATACTATCAGCTGGAGCGCCTGTGGGCCGACGGCACCAATGAGCTGGAGCTCTCCTTTGAGAAGGAAGAGTCTGAGCAGGCGTAATCCCGGAGGAATCCCCGATGCCGAAAAGGAAAGATTTGCTGCTGATTGCGGTGGTGATTGTGCTTGCTGCCGCGATGCTGGGCGTATCCAAACTCATGCCCAAGACAGATCTGAGCACGAAGACGGCGGATGCTACGCTGGCGCCCGATGCGATCGAATATCTCGCAACGCCGGAGCCGGTGGCAGAACCGACGCAGGAGCCGACGGCTGAGCCTTCTGCCGAGCCTGCGCAGGCGCCGACTGCCGAACCGAAGCGGGAAGCTGCCATGGTCGGCCCGATGCCGCCCAAGAAGGTGGAGACAGTGCGCGGTCATGTGATTCTCACCGTGGGCGGCCGCCAGTACGGCGATCCGATTCCCATGGATCGCGATAAGATCATCACCCTGCGACAGGATGACGATAAGATCAACAAGGTGCACATCACACCCGAAAAGGTCTATATGGAATCGTCCACCTGTGACAATCAGGACTGCGTGCAGCAGGGCGAGGTACATGTGGATACGTATCAGGACCGCATCCTGGGTACGTACGTCATCTGCTTGCCCAACAACGTGAGTATTGAAATGATCCCTGCCGAATAACCGGTCCGGATCACAGAGAGGAAGTTTTCCATGAGAAACAAGAGTGCGCAGAATATTGCGCTCTCCGGCCTGCTCACCAGCCTGATGCTGGTTTTTGGCCTCATTGAGCGTCAGTTTCCGCTCACGGCGGCGATCCCGGGCGTGAAGCTGGGTCTGGCCAATTCCGTGCTGCTTTACAGTCTGTATATGCTGGGCGTCAAGCAGTCCTTTGTACTGATGCTGCTTAAGGCGCTGATGAGCTGGCTGATCTATACGAACATGAACGCCATGTTCTATTCGCTGGGCGGAGGCCTGTTCTCGCTGATCGTGATGATTCTTGTCAGCCGCATGAAGGGCGTGAGTATTATCGGCGTGAGCGCGCTGGGTGCGGTCTTCTTCAATGTCGGCCAGATTCTGGTTGCGGTGCTCATGCTCAATACCCCGCAGCTCATCTTTACCTATCTGCCGATTCTCATGGTTTCCGGCGTTGTGACGGGCGTGCTCACGGGTGTTGTTGCACAGATGGTCATGAAGCATCTCAAGGCGATGGGCACGCGCAGGTGACGGGGGCGAAGAGAAAACGTTAGGTCTGCCGCCCTAAGACCTGCTCGCGGATATTGTCCCCGAGCCCCTACTACGCTTCGTGCTGTTTTAAGATGTATATGCAAAAATGCCTCCGGCAAAGCCGGAGGCATTTTTCAGTATATTTGATTTATGCCGCCGCGAAGCGAAGAAGGGAGTCTGAGGGACTGGGCCCTTAGGCGGGTTTTAGGGCGGCAGCCCTAACGTTACTCTGCCTCAACAAACACAATGCCGTAAGCATTCGGGCCGATGTGCGTGGAGAGCGTCGGGCCGAGCGCGCTGTACATGTGTTCGCTGACGGCTACGCCGGCAGACTTGAGCTTCTTAACCAGTGCGGTGCAGTTGTCCTGGCAGTACGTGTAGATTGGAATGACAGGGAAGCTCTCGTCGATTCTGTGTTTGAGAATCAGTTTGGCGACGGCATCGATGGCGCGATGGCGGCCGATAGCCTTGCCGCAAACCTCGATATTGCCGTTTGTCTCCGGGGTGAGGCGTGCCAGGGGCTTGAGCTGGGCGAGCGTGCCGATGCTTGCGGCTGCCTTGGAAATACGGCCGCTGCGGGCAAGGTTTTCCAGGGTGTCCAGGCTTGCGTACAGGCGGATACGGCTGCGCAGGCGCTCCAGATCAGCGGCGATTTCCGCAACTGTCTTTTTGCCTTCGTCACGCAAGCGGCAGGCATGCAGCGTAAGCAGCTTTTGGCCGCCTGCGCCGGTCAGGGCATCGACAATATGTACCTTTGCTTCTTCAAGCATAGAAGCTGCAATATGAGCGCTCTGCAGCGTGCCGGAGATGGCGGAGGATACGCCTACGTAGAGAATCTCTTCGTCGGCCTTGTGCGCTGCTTCAAAGGCAGAAAAAAAGGCGTCTGGCGAGGGCTGGGAGGTTTTGGCGATTTCCCCGGAGAGCAGGCGCTGCCAGAAAGCGTCCGGCTCAAGCTCGGCGGCGCTGAAGCTTTCCGTACCGAACATAACTTGCATGGGCACGCAGTCAATCTTGTATTGTACGAATTCTTCGCGGGTGAAATCCGCAGCAGAATCGGTGATGATACGCATAGATGAATCTCCTTTAGCATAAAGAAAACGTTAAAATATGTTCATCTTATGAACTATACATATCATACAACGCAAGGAAGATTCTGTCAAGAGCGAAAAAACGCTCTGCATTTGCAGAGCGCTGATTGCGGGTGGATTATTCGGCTTCGACGAACACACAGCCGAACACGCCGGGGCCTACGTGTGTGCTGATCGTAGCGCCGACGGCTGCGAGGTTTTCCTCGCTGCAGGGGATACCGGCCTGGTTCAGCTTCTTGATGAAGTTCAGGCAGTTGTCCGGCGTATGGGTATACAGCGGGATGACGGGGAAGCGCTCGTCGATCTTGTGCTGCTCAATCAGCTTGAGCAGGCCGGCGCTGGTCCGGTGCAGGCCCATGCCCTTACCGGCGAGGGCGACTTTGCCTTCGCTGATGGTGACGAGCACCTTGAGCTGCACGAGCGAACCCAGGCTTGCCGCTGCCTGCGGAATACGGCCGCCGCGGGCGAGATAATCCAGCGTATCCAGACAGCCATATAGTTTGATGCGCCCGGTGAAACGCTCCAACTCCTGCGCTGCTTCCCGAGCGGTGAGCGTACCTTCGTCGCGCAGCTGACAGGCGCGCAGAACGAGCATCTTTTCCGCAGTCGCTGCCTGCTGGGAATCGACGATGTGGATATCGTTATAGTCGGCCATGGATTTGGCCAGTAGCGCGCTTTGCACGGTACCGGAAAGGCCGGAGGAGAGGAGGATGCATACGACGCCATCGCCGGCTTCCCTTGCCTCTTCAAAGGCAGTCAGGAATGCATCAGGTGAGGGCTGGGAGGTTTTCGGGTTTTCGCCGCTGATGATGCGCTGCCAGAAGATGTCGGAAGTCAGGGTTACGCCATCCTCATAAGCGTCGCAGCCAAAGGTGATTTGCAGCGGAATGGCGGTGATTCGGTACTGTTCAAGTTCTGATGCGGAAAAGTCCGCAGCGGAATCGGTAATAATGCGGATCATGAATTGTCCTTTCGAGAATGGATGAGGTTACTTTTCTGCGGTGACAATACCGTCGAGGATCTCCGTGATTTCAGCCAGATCCCGGGCGACGGACAGTGCATGGTCAGTGCCGATTCTCTCAATCAGCTGACCGAGAATGGTTTCTACGCTCTTGTGTTCCTCAAGATAAGCCTCTTTTCCTTCGTCCGTCAGGCGGATGAAGATCATGCGCTTATCCAGCTCAGCGCGGGTGCGGGTGATATAGTTTCTGCTTTCAAGCGCGGTCAGAATCTTGTTCATCTGGCTTTTAAGCAGGCGTGTGCGGCGGATCAGAGCGGTAGCGGTCATGGGATTCCGTTCTGAGCTGTGGCGCAGCAGAAGGCCCATCACATGTGCTTCGTTGTACGTCAGGGAAGAGACAATGCGCGTATTCCAAAGCGTGCTTGTCAGGTTCAGCCAGGCGTCCAGCAGCTTGTCGCCGGCGTAGCTGATGTCGGTCATTAAAACGCCTCCTCAACATAAAGGTTTAATAAATGAACGACGATGCGTATCATATACGATCAGAGCGCATCTGTCAAGTCATATTCAGCAAATCAGAGATATTTCTGAAATGTTTCAATCGCACGTACCGAAAGTATAACAAAATATGATCTGATTCGCAAGTGAAACAATCGCTTTTGTACTTTGGAATGTCTGTGAAGACTTGACAAAATCACATAAACGGTCAATAATAAGAGTGACATTTTTTGCACATGCAATCTGTTTATGCATGATCATGGAGGGATATCCGATGAACAGTCAGTGGACGGCTTATCAGAATTCTCAGGCGTTTGCTTCCCGCGTTGCGACGCTTTACGGCGCAGGCGAGAAGGAACTGGACAAGCAGAAGGCGCGCTATGGCAAGCTGGTGGAGCGCTTTGAAAAGCGCTTCGGCGATCAGCATGGTGAACTGTGCTTCTTCTCTGCGCCGGGCCGCACGGAAATCGGCGGCAACCACACCGATCATAACCATGGCCGCTGCCTTGCCGGCGCGGTGAACCTGGATACGATCGCCTGCGTGGAAAAGACCGACGACAACACCATCGTCGTGGACAGCGAAGGCTTCCCGCCGATCACGGTGGATCTTTCCAGCCTGGAGATCCGTGAAAAGGACTTCGGCACTACGCTCGCGCTTATCCGCGGTACTGCCGGCGTAATGCAGAGCTTGGGCTACAAGGTCGGCGGATTTAAGGCCACGATTTCCTCGTCTGTGCTCCGCGGCAGCGGTCTGTCTTCTTCCGCTGCGTTCGAGATCCTCATTGCGGCGATCCTTGACGGCCTGTACAACGGCTGGGTGGTCGATTTCAAGACCCGTGCCGTCATCGCGCAGAAGGTGGAGAACGTTTACTTCGGCAAGCCCTGCGGCCTGCTCGATCAGATGGCGGCTTCTGCCGGCGGCATGGTCGCGCTCGACTTTGCAACTGCCGACGCCCAGGTTGACGCTGTTGCGTGCGACTTTGCGGCGAAGGGCTACGCGCTGTGCGTCGTCAATACCGGCGGCGATCATGGCGATCTGACCGACGATTATGCGGCGATCCCGGCTGAGATGAAGTCCGTTGCGGCGCAGTTCGGCAAGAGCGTGCTGCGTGAGGTTGATCCGGCCGAGTTCGAGGCGAATATCGGCAAGGTCCGTGCTGTGGTGGGCGATCGCCCGGTGTTGCGCGCGATGCATTTCTTCGATGACAATGCCCGCGTGGTGGAGCAGGTTGCTGCCGTTCGCGAGGGCAATCTGGAGAAGTTCTTCGCCGACGTTACGGCCTCCGGCGACAGCAGCTGGAAGCTGCTGCAGAATGTTTACGCGCGTGCGAATCAGGAACAGATGGCGATGGGCATTGAGCTCAGCCGCCGCTTCCTCAAGGGCGAAGGCGCACAGCGCGTGCATGGCGGCGGCTTTGCCGGCACCATCCAGTCCTACGTGCCGATGGCGAAGCTGGATGCTTATATTGAACTGATGGAGAGCGTATTCGGCAAGGGCAGCTGCACCCCGCTGATGATCCGCCCGGAGGGCGCGGTCATGATGCCGATGCAGGCGTAAGGAATACAACGCAGACGGAGTTGTTTTCAGGCAGCTCCGTCTTTTTTCGTGTCCGTATGCATATCGTCTGACCAAATCTTGAATCCAATCTGTTCATATGGTATAATACATAATTGATTATGTATGTCTGTGACGTGCAGTATTGTTTATACACAGGACAGACGTCCGGAGGGTCAGCGATGAAGTGGCTTAGAGATCATATGTGGATGCGCAAGATCAGCATGTTTTTGTTGGATCTGGTGCTGATCACGTTTTCCGTATACCTGAGTATGGAACTCAGGTTTGAAATGTATATTCCTGCGCATCATGCAAGGACGATGATTGCGCAGCTGCCCGTGGTGCTTATTGCGTATATGGGCTGCTTTGCCGTGGGCGGCGTTTATCAGATCATGTGGCGCTATGCTGGTGTGCGTGATACGGCCAGGCTTTGCCTGCTCAGCGGCGTTGCTTGCGGCATCACGCTGGCTGCGAATCATTTTCTGAATCTGGGTCTGTTCCGCGGTGTGCTGGTCTTCATTGCGCTGATTGGCACCATTGCCGTAGGCGGTATCCGCATGCTTTGGCGTGTCTTCTCCAAGGATCGCATTCCGGGCGGCCTGGGCGATGCTGCGCCGGTGATGATCGTAGGCGCGGGCGAAGCCGGCGCTTACGCGGTCAATATCTGCAACAAGAACCCCAAGCAGATGGGCAAGCCCGTCATTCTGGTGGATGATGCGCCGGGCAAGCTGGGCCTGCGCATCCAGAATGTACCGGTTCGCGGCACAACGGAGGATATTCCCAAGCTTGTTGCCCGCTATGGTATCCGCGAGATTATTGTGGCTATTCCTTCGTTGGGCAACGGCAAGCGTATGCAGAGGATTCTGGAGCTGTGCAATGAGTCCCGCTGCCATACGCGCATACTCTCCGAGCCTGCGGATCCCACGGGCACCGAAGGCACGCCGTTCATCCGTGAACTCAATATTTCGGACTTCCTTTCCCGCGATGAGATTGAGCTGGATACGGCATCGATTGCCGGTTATCTCACCGGCAAGACAGTTATGGTGACCGGCGGCGGCGGGTCCATCGGTTCGGAAATCTGCCGTCAGATCATGCGCTTCAAGCCGAAGCTGCTGATCATCTTTGAAATCTACGAGAATTGTGCGTATGAGTTGGAATATGAACTCAGGCAGAAGTACGGCAGCAATTGCCCGCTGGTCACGCTCATCGGTTCCATCCGCGATAAGCAGCGCCTGGACGAGGTGTTTGAGCAGTACAAGCCGCAGGTGGTTTTCCATGCGGCAGCGCATAAGCACGTGCCGCTGATGGAGCGCAGCCCGGCGGAGGCGATTAAGAACAACGTCTTTGGTACGCGCAATCTGCTGGAATCTGCCAGCAGCCACGGTGTAGAGCGCCTGGTGCAGCTGTCTACCGATAAGGCGGTTAACCCTACAAACGTGATGGGTGCGACCAAGCGCATTACGGAGATGCTCATCCAGCGCTACGGCGAAAAGACAAGCATGAAGTGCATGGCCGTACGCTTTGGCAATGTATTGGGCAGCCATGGCAGCGTCATCCCGCTGATGGAGGCGCAGATCCGAAAGGGCGGCCCGGTTACGGTGACGCATCCGGACATCACGCGCTATTTTATGACCATTCCCGAGGCGGCGCAGCTGGTGCTGCAGGCGGGAGGTATTGCCCGTTCCGGTTCCATCTTTGTGCTGGATATGGGTGAGCCGGTGCGCATCATGGATCTGGCTGAAAAGCTGGTGCGTGCATACGGCTATGAGCCCAACGTGGATATGCCCATCAAGATCATTGGTCTGCGCCCGGGTGAGAAGCTCTACGAGGAGCTGCTCATGGATTCTGAGCGCGACAAGATGATCAAGACGGCGCATAAGAAGATCTTCGTGGCGAACGTGGACCGCGTGGAGGATGAACAGTTTGAGCGCATGCTCAGCACGCTGGAAGAGGTTGTCGACAAGAACGACGAGCGTGCCGTCGAGGCGATTGCCAGCGTCGTACCGACGTATCATCCCTGGAAGGACAAGAAGCCTGGCAGCGAGAAAGCTGCGGGCTGAGCAGAAAGCCAAAAGCCGGTACAGCATATGCTGTACCGGCTTTTCTGCGGCAAATGCGATATAAGTACCGTGCGCAGCAATTGCCTGCTTTTTATCATGAAAGCGGGAAGAAAACCGCGGCGGAAGCCGTCAGATATAAAGAAACCGCCGCAGAAGGATCTCTGCGGCGATCGGGAATCAAAGAGAAGAAAGGATGCGTACAACGCTGCTGAGAGACTCGTTGAGCTCGCGGAACTCGGAGACGGACAGGCCGTCTACCTGCTGGAAAATCTGACGGGAGATCGTCGCCCGGATCGCGCTGAGCTTCTCTTCGCCGGCGGGCAGCAGAACGATGTTCACCACGCGGCGGTCGTTCTCGTCGTGCTGACGGTCGACATAGCCGGATTCGTACAGGCGATCCACCAGCGGCGTGATATTCGGCTTGGCGATGCCCAGACGGCGGGAAATCTCGCTGACAGACATGGTGCCTACATCGTGGAGCATAGCCAGCACCTGCACATGAGAGAGCGGGGTGCCGTGCTCGCGCTGCACCAGATCCATGTGCAGCAGGCGCTTCTTGATCAGCGGGAGAATGTGAAACATATTCTGTGCGACGTTGTCTACCATCGCAGGATCAATCGTGCGTTTCTTCGTCATACGCTGTACTCCTGAAAAACGTATTTCGCAGATGGGCATTATCCATGCCAATCCGGATCAAAACGAACACATTTTACAGGTTTTATTTCGAAAGAGCAAGAGGAAATCCTGATGTTTTCACAATTATTCTACATTTCGTGAAATGGTGATAAAAACAGACGCGCCTTTAGGGGAAATCGCTTATGAATTCATGGACAATTTCCACATGCTGGATTGTGAATCCAAGCAATAGCTGACAAACACACAAATGCATCGGGTCAGGTGCTGTGTGCGATCTGTCCTGTGAGCGCTGTTGCTTTACAGATTGCGGGAAATCGGTTACAATATTATCATGGTTAACGGTGAATCGGACCCTGACAGGGGAGGGCATATTGATGGACATTTTGAAGCTGATGAAGGGCATTTTCTCTGTGGATACGCTGATCTATCTTGCGATCCTGCTGGTGCTCCTCTTCGCGCTGATGCGCTGTCTGCTGCCGCTGATAGCGGTATCCGGCAGGCTGCGCCGTGCCGCGCGCGTGATCATCACGGAGAATAAGCAGAACAAGGAAAAGAAGTCCTGGAACGATATCCATTTCCTTGGCGACAGGCTCGAGAGCGTCTGGGCGGATTTCCTGCAGAATGCTGAAATGCGCGACGCGCACGGCGAGTCCTGCGACGTCTCCCAGTATATCAACGAGGAAACGGTGATTTATACCGGCGGCGGTACGCGCCTGGCAGAGATTACGCCGGGCATTCTGACCTCTCTGGGTATCTTGGGTACGTTCCTGGGTCTGGTGATGGGCCTTTCCGGCCTGAACCTCAATGCAGCGGATACTTCTGCGCTGCTTGCTGCGATGCAGAAGCTGATCGGCGGTATGAGCACTGCGTTCCTCACGTCTATCGCGGGCGTGGTTGCGTCTATTTTCTTTAATCTCCTCAATACCCATTACACCAACAAGTGCGAGAAGGCGATTGACCGCTTCTGCGAGGTATTCAGCCTCTATGCGCTGCCCAAGCCTGTGTCTCAGGAGACGGCGATGCTCACCCTGGCGCAGGAGCAGACGGCGTATGTCCGGCAAGCAGTGGAGGATGTGAGCCAGAAGATGGCTGTGCAGATGGAGCAGAGTATTCTGCGCGCCATGCTGCCCGTGCAGCGCTCGATGGATAACTTCATCCTGGCTGCTACGCAGGCGCAGGTGGAGGGCGTGGATCGCATTGCGCAGGTTTTTGTGCAGCGAATGAACGTTGCGCTGGGCAATGAGTTTGATCATCTTCGTCAGGTGCTGCGCGAAACGGGCATGGAGCAGCAGAAGGCGCAGCAGGAAATGCGTGCAGCGACTGAAGCCATTGCGCAGATGACGCAGGATGTGGTGAACATGCACCAGCTTTCCCAGGGTGTTCTGGAGCATTTCCGTGATTATGTTTCGGATATGGATGCCTCCCGCGCAAACGTGGAGGAAACAAATCGCAAGACGCTGGAGCTGCTTGCTGCGATGAACAAGACCAGCGGCCAGCAGGCCATGTACCTGGCCAAGCTGCAGGATTATCAGGCGGCGCTTACGGCGAACCAGCAGCAGTATGCCGTATGGACGGACAAGTTCCTTGCCAGCGCGCAAGAGCAGACGCGCATCACCGCCAAAGAAATGGATCGCGTTGTGGACGAGCTGCATGAGGGCGCACGCGCACTTTCCGGCAGCTATGAGACGTTTACCAGGCAGACGCAAGAGAATCTGGCCAAGACGACAGCGCTTTTTGACGAGAGCATCACCTCGTCCATCCGCCAGATGAATGAGACGCTGGATACCATGCGCGAGACGACGCGCGTGATGCCGCAGCTGCTTAGCCAGAGCCGCGAGCGCTATGCCGAGCAGGTGGATCAGTTTGTGACGGCGCTTGTACGCCTGCAGAAGTCGATGGAGAAGCTGAGCGCCGCAGCCGAAGCGGCGGGGAAGGAGTAACCCATGCGCCCGGGAAAGAAGAGGCGGCGCGGCGGGGAAAACGGCAGCTATTGGATTTCGTATTCCGATATGATGGCCGGTATGCTCTTTACCTTTGCGCTGATCCTGTTTATGGCGATCTATCAGTTGGTGGATCTGCAGCAGAAGAAGACCATAGAGCTGGAAACCAAGGAAGCACAGCTTTCTACCCAGCAGAGTATTCTGCTGGATCAGGAGGCACAGCTGGCGGATAAGGAGCAGCTGCTGGCGACAACCACCCTCATGCTGCAGGAGCAGCAGAGGGAGCTGGATGAGAACCGTTCGGCGCTCACGGCTGCCCAGCAGAGCTTGTCCATGCAGCAGAGCAAGATTGAAGAACAGGCGGCGCTGCTGGCAGCCCAGCAGACGGAGATCGACAAGCTCATCGGCTTGCGCTCGCGTATTATTGAGGAGCTGCGCGACGAGCTGCGCGGCGCCGGACTTGACGCCGTGGTCGATAGGAACACGGGTGCCATTGCCTTTACCGGCGCGGTGCTCTTTGATACCAATCAGAATATGCTCAAGGACAGCGGCAAGGAGCTGCTCAATGCATTTATTCCGGTCTATATCCGCACACTGATGAGCGAAGAGAACGAAGGCTACGTCGGAGAAATCATCATCGAAGGCCATACCGACACGTCCGGATCGTATCTGCATAATCTGGCGCTGTCGCAGGAGCGCGCCCTGGCTGTAGCGCAGTATTGCCTGGGGCCGGAGATGACGCAGCTCAGCAGCGCCGAAAAACAGATGCTGCAGACGATTCTTACGGCAAACGGCCGCTCTTTTGCCGATCCGGTGTATGCTGCAGATGGGAAGACAGTGGATATGGAGGCGTCCAGGCGCGTCGTATTTAAGTTCCGCATGAAGGACGCAGAGATGATTGACCAGATGAGTGAGATTCTGGAAGGACAACAGGGGGATTGACGTGTATAAGGCAATGAAGGTGCTCGCCATCGCCGTACTGATTGTGACGATTGCCGGCGCGGGCGCGGTGCTCTATGGAATCAATACGCTTTCACCTGTGGTGGAGCAGGTTTCAGTGTTGGCTACGCCTGCTGTGCAGGCGCAGGATATTTTCGACAGCATAACGGCGCAGCTGGAAAATGACACATTCACCGGCCGGGTGTTTTCCGGCGAAGCGGGGCTCAGCGCACAGGATTGTACGTTTCTGACGTATACCGTGCGCCTGGCCAATAAGGGATTCTTTCCGGCAGAGTGGATTTCGTTGGTCATGCAGCCTGTAGAAGGGGATGTTCTGCAGCTGGATAATGATCAGGCTAATGTGCTCCCCAGAGGAACACAGGGCGACATCGCTGCCACGATCCTGCACAGGGGCGATGCGGCGGATACGCAGCGCCGCTTTACTGTGACCTGCTATGTGTTCGGCAGGAAGATCACGCTGGAGAGCAGCGCGCTGTAAACAGCGTCTAAACGGATGACGAAGTGCATAAACAAAGAAGGACCGCGGCGATGCGATCCTTCTTTTTGATTATCTGCAGCAGTGACCGTTATAGCCGTTTGTGTAGGGAGCGGCTGCGCTGCCGCTGCAGCCCAGGCCTGTAGTGCTGGAATATGTACCGCAGCTGCAGCTTACATTGCGCGCACGCAGCGCTTCGTCATCGCACAGGGCCTGCGGGAAAAGCGGAAGACTGAAGAATTCGTCGCAAACGGAATCTGCAAATTCTTCGCACGGCGGCACGTCGCAATAGCCGTAGCTCGGTACAAGGATTTCGACCTTGGCAAGCACCTTGAGAATCGCGGTTACGCAGATCTCAAGTTCAAAGACGTTGCTGCCCACATATGTACCGCGCACGCAGATGGCGGATACCATTGCCTCGATGGTGTAGGGAACGATGGATTCATCCGGGATGGAGAGCAGTACGTCGCGATCGACGGTGACCACTCCACGGCCGATATACTCGCGTCCGTTGGCGTCGGTGAAGAGGATATCGATGGGCACGTCGATCTGGCAGCGCACGCGAGCAAAGCAGGGGCGGTCGCACAGGCGCTCGACAGACAGATTGCGGATGGTACCCTCCGTTGTGGTGGACCGGCAGCTTTCAAAGGTAATGGGTAGCGTCGGCTGATTGCATGCATCACTGCAGTTTTCATTGCCGCCGGACGGCACAAGGCCGTAGCTGACCAGCGTGACACGCTGCTCGCTCAGCTGCTCCTGATACAGGCAGCTGTCGTATACGCGCTGCACCTGAATGCAGATCCTCTCGTTCAGGCCGCTGAGCACTTCGTTTGCAGACACGCTGCACGGGCAATGGGTGGAGTTTGCGTTCTTGTAGGAATAAAAGCTCATGGCGCACGCCTCCTTGGGCTGATCGTTCATGAGGAGGTCCTCACGCTTTCAGGGTATGCCGGGCGCTGTGAGGTGTGCGAGGAAATGCGGGGAGGAAAACGGATGCGCAGGCGAAAAAAAGTGTGGATGAGGGTTGCGCCGCTTGTGCTTGCCTGTTTGCTGTGCGGCGGCCTGTGGGCAGTCCGGATAATCCGGACTGCCCACACACCGCTAGTGATTGAGGTGGTTGCGCCGCAGGCAGTATTGCCGGCAGAGAATCGTCCACGGGTGCTGCTGTATCATACGCATACCTGGGAAGCCTACGAGATGACGGAGGAAACGCAGTATACGCCTACGGAGACATGGCGCACCAGAGATGAGCGTTTCAACATGGTGCGTGTGGGAGAGCGGCTGGCCGAATGCCTGCGGGAACTTGGCTTTGATGTGGTACACGATAAATCGGTATTTGAGCCGCCTAATCTATCCTCGGCGTATCAGCGCTCACTGGCCATGCTGCAGGAGCGCATGGAGCGCGGAGAAACCTATGACTATATCTTCGATATTCACCGCGATGCGTACAGCGGTCTGTATAATGGAGCAAATGGCGCCGAGCATGAAGGAGAGCGCATTGCTTATGTGATGATGCTGGTGGGCAAGGGAACGGGCGCAACGGGCTCCGGGTTTGACGAGCGGCCGGATTGGCCGGAGAATCTTGAGCTTGCGCAGCGCATCACGGACAGTATGAACGCGCTGGTGGAGGGCGTGTCGCGTGAGGTCAAGATCAAGACTGGCAGGTTCAATCAGCATGTGTCCACCGGCGCGCTGCTTATTGAGGTGGGCAATAACCGCAATACGCTCGAAGAAGCGCTGGCAGCCTGCCCTGTGATTGCCAGGGCTGTTTATGAAGTGCATGCTGCATCATCAGATTAGCTTACGCATGTGGCTGAGCGCGGCTTTTTCCAGACGGGAAACCTGGGCCTGGCTGATGCCGATTTCGGAGGCGACCTCCATCTGTGTGCGTCCCTGAAAAAAACGCAGACTGATGATCTTCTGCTCGCGCTCGCTCAGGCGGCGCATCGCCTCGCTGATGGCGATATGCTCCAGCCAGCCTTCCTGCGATATGCTCTCATCGCGTACCTGGTCGCCGATGGTCAGTGCATCAGCGTTGTCGCCGCCGATGGGCTCGCACAGGCTCACGGGATCCTGAATGGCTTCCAGAGCCAGCGTGACGTCCTCTTTGTCCAGTTCCAGCCCTTTGGCGATCTCTTCCACAGTCGGTTCGCGGCCAAGTTCGCGGCTGAGCTTGTCGCGCATGCCCAGCGCCTTGTAGGCGATGTCGCGAAGGGAACGGCTGACGCGGATGGCGTTGTTGTCGCGCAGATAGCGGCGGATTTCACCGATGATCATGGGCACGGCATACGTGGAGAAGCGTACGTTCTGCGTTACGTCAAAGTTGTCCAGCGCCTTGATCAGCCCGATGCAGCCGACCTGAAACAGATCGTCCACGTTCTCGCAGCGGTGGTGAAAGCGCTGCAGGATGCTGAGCACCAGCCGCAGATTGCCGCGGATGAATTCCTCCCGCGCATCTGCGTCGCCGCTGTGCACCAGAGGAAATAATTCACGCATGCGTTCATTGGAGATCACGGGAAGCGTGGAGGTATCCACGCCGCAGATTTCTACTTTGCCGATCGCCATTTTGTGTTCCTCCTCATGGGTTGAAGATACACGCATTATGACGGCGGGCGCAGCAAAATATTCCCGGCGGCAGGGGTCATATTTTCTGGATTTGCGCATATGAAGGGGAAGCGAAAAGGAGAGGATGACATGACATTTTCGGAATTGAGAAAAAAGGACGTCATCTGTATCGGCGATGGAAGGCTGCTGGGCAGAGTGGCGGATCTGGAGATCGACGTGTCGTGCGGACAGGTGCGTTCGCTGGTGATCCCCTGCGGGTCGGGCTGCTTCTTTCATAGTGATAAGGGCCAGATGACCATCCCCTGGGCACAGATTGCATGTATCGGCGATGATGTGATCCTGGTTTCCGTGCCCAAATGCCGCTGAATGGCAGGAAATGTATAGCGGCGTGAAAAACCAGTTTACGTTTGACTTGCAAGCGGGTATAATACAAACAGGATATTTCTAAAGAAAGAGGTCAAATTCAGACATGAAGTGCATATACTGTAATTGTACGGAAAGCCGCGTTGTGGATTCCCGTCCGACGGAGGATGGCGCGATCCGCCGCCGCCGCGAGTGTGAGGGCTGCCAGCGCAGGTTTACCACGTACGAGAAGATTGAGATGCTGCCGGTATTCATCGTCAAGAAGGATAAGCGCCGCGAGCCGTTTGATGCGGCCAAGGTTCGAAACGGTATCCTCAAAGCTTGCGAAAAACGTCCTGTGCCGATCGAGGAGATCGAAAAGCTTGTCAACCATGTGGAGACGACGGTGTGCCGCCAGATGGAGCAGGAGATCACCAGTGAGCAGATTGGTCTTTTGATCATGGAAGGGCTTAAATCGCTGGACGAAGTGGCTTACATCCGCTTTGCATCGGTGTATCGCCAGTTCAAGGACGTGCAGTCCTTCATGCTGGAGCTGCAGCAGCTGCTCGATACCCAGAATAAGCCGGAGGAATAAGGGAATAATGCGCGCTGCGCACATCCATACTGACCATGAAGCTGATTCATGGAGGCATGGAGCATGGAGAAAAGGAAGTTGTGCGGTGCGGCGTTCGTGTTTTGGGCGTTGGCGCTGGCGGCAATGCCGGGCGTGCGGGATGCGGTGCAGGTTTCCTCTGCGCAGGCGGATACTCTGCAGGGGCGTATGCTGATCCCGGGCGGCCAGGCCGTAGGCGTGGCCCTGAAGACGCGCGGGGTGCTGGTAGTATCCCGGAGCGGTAGGGAGGAAGTAAAATCGCCGCTTCGCGTGGGCGACGTCATTCTGGCTGTACAGGGCAAGACGATTTCCGGAACGAAAGAACTCTCCGAATGCGTGGGCGGCGCTCAGGATGACAGCGTGGCGTTGTCTGTGCTGCGCGGCGATAAGGTGCTGCAGCTTCGCGCTCCTGTGCCCGTCAGCAGCACGGATGGACGCCGCAGGCTGGGCGTATGGGTGCGCGACAGTACGGCGGGCGTGGGTACGCTGTCCTATATTGACCCCGGCACACAGGCTTATGGTGCGCTGGGGCATGCCATTGTGGATGCGGACACCGGAGACATGCTGTCGGTGAAAGATGGTGCAATTCTGCAGGCAGATGTTGTGGGTGTTGTGAAGGGCGAAAGCGGGCGCGCGGGTGAGCTGCGCGGCAGCTTTCTCAAAGAGGACCGGCAGATTGGCACGCTGGAAAGAAACAGCACCTACGGCATTTACGGCACGATGGATATGATGCCTGAGCAGATGCTCTATCCGCAGGGTTTGCCGGCTGCAAGCCGCGAGGAGGCACATGAAGGTGCTGCGCAGATTCTCTCCACCGTTGACGAAGGCGGTCCGCAGGCATATGATGTGGAAATACTTCGCTGTTTTGATCAGAATAAGCCCAGCCAAAAAGGCATGATCCTGCGGGTCGCAGATGAGCGCCTGCTGGAAAAGACAGGCGGTATTGTGCAGGGCATGAGCGGCAGCCCGATCATTCAGGATGGAAAGATCATCGGCGCGCTGACCCACGTATACCTGAGTGATCCGACGCAGGGATACGGAATGTATATCGAATGGATGCTTGAACAGAGCGATGTACTCGGCGGCGGAACGGAAGGCGATGCCGCAGCGTAATACAGAAGGGCGGAACAGGCGGTGCTTGAGACGGTTCATATTCTCTGCGCGGTGCATGATGCGGCGGTCGTACAGCGCCTGAGCAGGGAAATGGACGATGGAGAGCACTGCCTGTTTGATATTGTCCGCGATGGCGCATCAGCATTGCGGTATTGCCAAGCGCATATGCCCGATATTCTGGTTCTGGATGCTGTGCTGCCAGTGATTGACGGTCTGGGTGTGATGGACTGCCTGCATACGGCGCAGCATAGCCGGATGCCGCGTGTGATCGGGGGATCAGTTACTCGCCTGTCGGAGGCGGGCTTTCTTTCGCGCGGGGCTCAAGCGGTGGTGCATGTGCCGTGGAATGCAGTTGAACTCAGAGCGGCGCTGCATGCGCAAATGGAGGCTGCGCAGTCCGTCATCAATTGGCAGGAATTAGAGCCGGCATGCCAGATGGCGGAGGAGATGCTGCGCAGGATGGGCATGAATGCTGCGCTCAAAGGAGCGACATATCTTGCGCCGGCAGCAGCGCTGGCGTTTGAAAATGAATCCCGTCTGAATGCTGTAGGGAAGTGTATCTATGAGCCGATCGCGGTACGTTGGGGCACGACGCCGCAGTGTGTGGAGCGCCTGATCCGCCACGCGGTGGAGAGCACCATGGGCGCAGCGCAGGCCAGGGGCGTGTATTCGCTTTTTGGCAATACGATTGATCCTGCACGCGGAAAGCCCACCAATGCGCAAATCATTGCGCTGCTCGCCCAGCGGATGCGGGTGAGTGAGGAGACACAAAAACACTGAACAGAACGCAGTGAGAAAAACAGGCGCGGCATGCATGACGCGCGCAGATTGAAAAACCAGATCCGGTGCGGTATAATAGAAGCATAGGATCTGGTTGTTTTTTAGCTTAAATGGCGATTCTTCGGAAAGGAGAACGGAAATGAATAAAAAGGCGATTCTGATTGTGCTGGACAGTGTGGGCATCGGTGCGCTTGCAGATGCGCAGAACTATGGCGATGCGGGTGCGGATACTCTGGGCCATATCGTGGCATCCTGCCGTCCGCATATTCCCAATATGATGCAGTTGGGCCTGGGCAATATCGACGAGATCAGCTTTTCCGGCGATACGTCTTCCCCTAAGGGATGTTATGGCAAGCTCAAGGAGGTTTCTGCCGGCAAGGACACGACTACCGGTCATTGGGAGATCGCAGGCGTGCAGCTTGCGCGTCCGTTCCCGACGTTTCCTGGTGGATTCCCAAAGGATTTCATTGAGCGCTTTGAGCAGGCGACCGGCCGCGGCACGCTGGGCAATAAGCCCGCTTCCGGCACAGCGATTCTTGATGAGCTGGGCGAAGAACATATGGCTACCGGCAAGCTGATTGTCTATACATCAGCGGACAGCGTCTTCCAGATCGCGGCAAACGAAGCGGTCGTGCCGGTACAGGAGTTGTATCGCTATTGCGAAATCGCGCGTGAGATGCTCGTAGGCGATCTGGAGGTGGGCCGCGTGATTGCACGCCCGTTTGTGGGCGAAAAAGCCGGCGCGTTCACGCGTACGGGCAATCGCCGCGACTTCAGCGCCGTACCGCCGACGACGATGTGCGACGTGCTGGAGCAGCACGGCAAGACCGTTTACGGTGTGGGTAAGATTGAGGATATCTTCTGTTTGCGCGGCATCACCAAATCCAACCATGCGGCGGGCAATGCCAAGTGTATGGAGGCAACGTTTGCCGCTATGCGCGAGGATTTTGACGGCCTGCTCTTTGTGAATTTGGTTGACTTTGATATGGTCTTCGGTCATCGCCGCGACGTGCAGGGATACGCGAAGGCGCTGGAAGCATTTGACGCGCAAATTCCGCAGCTGCAGGCGCTGATGGGCGAAGAAGATATTCTGATCCTGACGGCTGACCATGGCTGTGATCCCTGCCACACAGGCACGGACCACACGCGTGAGCATGTGCCGGTGCTCATCTGGGGCAAGATGCTCAAGGGCGGCGTGAACCTCGGCATTCGCGATACGTACGCCGATCTGAGCGCAACGGTGCTGGATTTCTTCGGCATCGAAAACACGCTTAAGGGTACGTCCATGCTGGACGAAATCCGCTGAACCAAGGAGCGATTTGTGAATATACTGTATTCAGATAAAGATCTGGCTGTTGCGGTCAAGCCTGTCGGGCTGGATTCTCAGGCGGCCATGCCAGCCGAACTGGAACGGACGCTGGGTGGTATGGTTTATCCGGTGCATAGGCTGGATCAGAATGTCGGCGGCGTGATGGTCTACGCCAGAACGAAGCAGGCAGCTGCTGCACTTTCAAAAGCGATCCAGGACGGTGCAATGGTTAAGGAATATGTGGCCATGGTGCACGGCGCGCCGCCGGAGAGCGGCGACTGGGAGGATCTGTTGTTTAAGGATTCTTCGAAGAACAAGGTGTTTGTGGTCAAGCGCATGCGCGGCGGTGTGAAGAAAGCGCGGCTGGAATACAGGCGGCTCACGCAGGGCGAAACCTCGCTTGTGCATATCTGCCTGCATACGGGCAGGAGCCATCAGATCCGCGTGCAGTTTGCCAGCAGGAAGTATCCGCTGGTGGGCGATCATAAATATGGCTCTCGTGACGAAGCGGCTGCGCCGATGCTCTTTTCCTGCCGGATTACGTTTCCGTGGAAGGGGAAAAGCCTGTGCTTTGAGGCTTATCCCGATTGGGTGCGGTCAGCAGCCGTTGTCGCCTCCGAAGAGCTGAACACATAAAGCAACGCTGTGCTCACAGCAGGAATAACTGTACGATTCAGAGACGAGGGAGGCGGCGTGATGGACGAAATGAAGCGAATCAGCCTTGCGGCGGAAAAGGTAATCTCCGTACTGGGCGGTGCCGAGGTCGGCGTGATTCTGGGCAGCGGCCTGGGCGACTATGCAGATACGATTCGGGATGCAAAAAGGCTTCCGTACAGTCAGATCCCGGGTTTCCCGGTGTCTACCGTTGCAGGCCATGCAGGGATGCTGGTTGGCGGCGTGCTGCACGGAAAGCGAGTGGTGATGATGCAGGGCCGCTTCCATTATTACGAAGGTTACTCGATGAAGGATGTGACGCTGCCCGTCCGTGTGATGCAGAAGATGGGCGTGAAGACGCTGATCGTGACCAATGCGTGCGGCGGCGTGAATCTGTCTTTCGCGCCAGGTGATCTGATGGTGATCAACGACATGCTCAGCCTGACTGGCGTCAATCCGCTGATGGGTCCGAACCTCGACGAATTTGGCCCACGATTCCCGGATATGAGCTGCGTGTTTGACAGGGATCTGCGCGCGTTGGCGCATGAGACGGCGAAGCAGCAGGGATTCTCTCTGCAGGAGGGTGTGTATTGCCAGTTCCCCGGCCCGTGCTATGAGACGCCGGCGGAGGTACGCATGGCGCGCATCCTCGGCGCAGATGCGGTAGGTATGTCCACCGTGCCGGAGGCGATGGTCGCCCGCCATGGCGGCATGCGCGTGCTGGGCGTCAGCTGCATTACCAATATGGCGGCTGGTATTCTGAATCAGCCGCTGTGCCATGAGGAAGTCACCGAGACGGCGAACCGCGTGAAGGAGCAGTTCAAGGGACTCATTGGCGGCGTGATTGCGAAACTGTAAAATCCGGCGGCAGGCAGGGTCTTGCGCGGCGCTGGATGGAAATGTACGGAGGATAAACCATGGAAAAGTGGGGCGCTGTAGCGCAGGTGGTTGCGCCGATTTTTGCGGCGGTGTTCATTGGTATCTGGGCACGCAGAAAAAGCCTGCTGACGCACAAAGAAGTGAAGGGTCTGCAGCAGTACGTGATGAACTTCGGTCTGCCCTGTGTGCTGTTCAATTCCTGTCTGGGTGCGACGATGAACGCTGCATCGGTGGTGAGCTTTGCGATGGTCTTTACGACGATCCTGCTGAGCGTGCTTTTCGCGTTCCTTGTCCTCAGGAAGAAGATGCCTTATCACAACCTGCCGATGATGTTTGCCGCACAGGAGAGCGGCATGCTGGGTATTCCGCTGTATATGACGCTTTTTGGCGCGGCGCATGTGTTCAAGATGGGCGTGCTGGATCTGGCGCAGTCGCTGTTCTGTATTGTGACCATTGCGATTCTGACAGCGGATGCGGGTGAGAATCCTGCGCCTGCGACGATTGTCAAACAGGTGCTTCGTTCGCCGCTGCTGCTGCTCAGTCTCGCAGGCCTGCTCCTGAATCTGAGCGGCGCAAAGACGGTGCTGGATCAGATCGGCGTGATGCCTGTGATCACGGAGGTTACGGGGTTCATTGGCCAGCCGGTGAGCGCACTGATGCTCTTTAGTGTCGGCTTCACTTTGTCGCTCTCTGAGGGGAATCGCAGCGATATCTTCCGCCTATGTGCAATTCACTTTATGCTGTTGGCAGCTGCAGGTATTGTGATGCAGGGAATTCTCTGCCTGCTTCCGGCAGTTGAAGCTGAAACGCGCTGGGCGATCCTGCTGTATACCACGCTGCCGGGCAGCTATATCGCTACCACGCTTGGCCGCACGCGCGAGGAGGAGGAAATGGCCTCCGGCGTATGCTCGCTGCTGACGATTGTCAGCCTTGTGGTGTTCTGCATCATTGCTGTGTGCGTGGCGTAAATTTAATAAAGAAAACCGCGGTCTGTGCTGTTGCGCAGACCGCGGTTTTATCTTATAGCACTGCATGTTCCAAAATGCGAAAGCTAAGGTTATCAACATTGATCTCTGCTTCGGCATCGTAGGGAAGCATGCATATTGGGGACATGTGACCAAAGTTTAGACCATACAGGACTGAAAGATCGGGTAGAGCATATTCATTAGTAATTATGCTTTTTATGATATCGCGGTAAGGGAACGATGGTTGCCCTGTATGAAATCTACCGATAATGATGCCGCTCAGGGTTTGGAGATGTCCTGCATTGCCTAACCAACGGAATAACCTTTCGATATAAGCTTGATTCCATGATTGAGGAAGATCTTCAATAAAGAGGATTGTATTTTTAAAGTCCTGTGTATTGATTAGGGGTGCATCGAGAGCGGCACACATCAGGAGAGTTTCGCCATTTCCTCCCCAGAGTTTGCCGCGTGCAATACCGCTTCCCTGTATTCTTTGATATCCAGGATTGGGTTCATATTGTTTTGTGTGCTCTTGATCGAAGACTTGGTTTGGGTCAAGGGAACAGTCGAAACTGCTTGGTATTACACCGAGTGGAGCGGTATCAAATAGTGTTTTTTCAAACCAATACTTGCTGTACGGATGCCAGTTGTCATTTTCAGCGATAGTTGTAAGAAGATTGCTTCCGTAAAACGTGGATAAGCCCAGTCTGTGACAGTACAGATGAAGTGTTGTGACATCGGAATAACCGCAGAGAACTTTGGGATTCTGCTGGATGGATTGCGCAGAAAGATAAGGCAGGATATGGTGTGAATCGTTGCCGCCAATATTAGCAATAATTGCCTGGACGTCCTTGTTTTCGAATGCCCACATCAGGTCGTCAGCGCGTGCCTGCGGATTCTTATCGAGGTACTCTTCGCCGCGTAAAGCATTGGGAGCCGAGACGACATGAAGGCCAAGTGCTTCGAGACGATGTACGCCTAAATCATAGCGCCATCTGACGTCTGATGCACCGGCGCAGCCCCAGGAGGGACTGATTGTAGCAATGGTATCTCCGGGAAGAAGCCTCTTTGGTTTCATAATCTCACCTCCGAAACCGTTGCCAACAGTATAACAAAAGCGCGTTTAGCTTGCAAGAATGCATCTAAACGCGCTTTGTCTTTAATGATGTTACAGCTTCGCCATCGCATCGTTCAGGCGCTTCATGGCTTCGTCCTTGCCCAGCAGATAGAGCATCTCGAACGCGCCGCCCGGGGTCGCCTGCTTGCCGGTGACGGCGATGCGCAGCGGCCAGAGCACGGTGGCGTTTTTCATGCCGGTCTGCGGGATGGCTTCCATGATCACGTCGTGCAGCTTGACCTCGCTCCACTCGTCGATGCCCTCGAGAATGGGCTTGACGAACTCCAGCGCGGTCTTCGTGGTCTCCAGCGTGGACTTGCTCTTCTTGTTGATGAACAGCGCAGTGTCCAGTTCCGGCATCTGGGCCAGGAAGTCAACCATGCCCGGCAGCTGGGAGAACATCTCCGTGCGCGCCTGCAGCAATTCAGAAATGCGCTTGAAATCAAACTTCGCCGGGTCGAGCACCTTCGCCAGCCACGGCGTTGCCTTCTCCTGGAACTGTTCGGGCGAGAGCTTGCGGATGTATTCGGCGTTGAACCACTTCATCTTGTCGTAATCGAAGAAGGACGGGCTCTTGGAAAGGCCCTCGAGATCAAAGATCTCTTCCAGCTCTTTGAGGGAGTAGAACTCACGTTCACCACGCGGGCTCCAGCCCAGCAGGACCAGATAGTTGATGATCGCCTCGACCAGGTAGCCGTCGGCCATCAGATCCTCGAAGGAGGGATCGCCCTGGCTCTTGGACATCTTGCGCTTGACGATCGCCTTCTTCGGCTGGCCGTTTTCATCCAGCACGAGGTTGCCGTTTTCGTCCGTTTCCATGGTGTATACGCCGGTCTTCTTGTCGCGCAGCGTGCCCTCAACCATAACCGGGGTCAGATGCACGTAGGTTGGCGGGGTCCAGCCGAAGGCTTCGTAGAGAAGGTTATACTTCGGGGCGGAGGAGAGGTATTCGTTGCCGCGCATGACATGGGTGATGCCCATGGTGTGGTCGTCGATGACGTTGGCGAAGTTGTAGGTCGGCAGGCCGTCAGCCTTGATGAGCACGTTGTCATCCAGCGTATCGCAGTCGACCTCGACATGACCGTAGATCACGTCGTCAAAGCCAGCCTTGCCCTCGGTGGGCACGTTCTGGCGGATGACGTAGGGCTCGCCGGCAGCGATCTTTGCTTCGATCTCTTCCTTGCTCAGGTGCAGGCAGTGCTTGTCATATTTGAAGGTTTCGCCCTTGGCTTCGGCCTTGGCGCGTTCCTCATCCAGGCGCTCCTTGGTGCAGAAGCAGTAGTATGCGCCGCCTTTTTCAACGAGCTCTTTCGCATAGGGCAGGTACATGTTCTTGCGCTCGCTCTGGACGTACGGGCCGCACGGACCGCCGACGTCCGGGCCTTCGTCGTGCAGAAGACCGGCAGTCTTCATGGAATTGTAGATGACGTCGACAGCGCCCTTCACCTCGCGCTCCTGATCGGTATCCTCGATGCGCAGGATGAATTTGCCGCCGTTGCGGCGCGCCCACAGATAGGTATACAGCGCGGTGCGCAGGTTGCCCAGATGCATATAGCCGGTCGGGCTCGGCGCAAAGCGCGTGCGGACTTCGTTAGACATGAAAACTCTCTCTTTCTTGCGAAGACGGGACGGGGAGGGGACGTTGGGGCCGCAGGCCCCAAACCCCGCCTGGGGATGTCTCCCCAGACTCCATTACCGCTTCGCGGCAGTATTAAGATATTGGGAGAGGGGCGGCAATAGCCGCCCCAT
>JAFQIF010000209.1 GCA_017397695.1 Clostridia bacterium | reverse complement strand
TAACATTATATGGCTTTGATAAAGGTTTTGATAAAGACGAACAGAAAACCATAATCTTAGCAAAAGCAAATATGTTGATTTATATGTCAGGAATGATCCGTGAAAATCCTGATATGACACAAAAATTTGCTCAACTATTTAATGATACATTCCTTTTGCAAACGAATTCTATTTTGGGTACTCTTGCAAAGCCTATTGAAAATAAATATGATTTGATTCTGACCAACCCACCCTATGTTATGAGTGGTAGTAGCAATCTAAAAGAAGAGATTGCTAAGCAGGAAGAATTGAAAAAATATTTTGCCATAAGCGCAATGGGCATTGAAGGCCTATTTATGGAATGGATCGTTAGAGCTCTTAAACCCAGTGGCAAGGCGTTTATTGTTGTTCCTGATGGTATAATGAATCGTAGCAATGATAAAAAACTGCGTGATTTTATTCTCGAGCAATGTTATATTGATGCTGTAATTTCATTGCCACTTAACACATTCTTTACCACCAATAAGAAAACTTACATCCTTGCTCTTACCAAAAAGACTCCTGTTGTGATTAGTGGTACACCGACTCTCGAAAAGCAAACTACCCCTGTTTTCACGTATCTTTGTTCGGAAATCGGTGAAACTCGTGATGTCTACCGTTTTGACATTAATCAAAACGACCTTGAAGCGGCATCCGATCTCTTTAATATGTTCAAGGGAGCAAAAACTAAATTTCGTACTGATGATAAAAGGTGTAAAATTGCTAGTATTGACGAGTTCTATAATACACTATGACAGTGCCCCACTACTGACCCTCTCAGGTAACCTGGACGGACTTACATCTAAGCCGCACCATGCTCACCGGCACTTTGGCCGGGTTACGTGGATCGTTTCGCCTGCGACTGGCATCGACTTTCAACCACAGACCCGATAGATTCATCCACGCATCATTATAAGCTTAACGGGAAGAAATTGCAAGCACTTTTACAGGGAATTTAACAGTTTTCCCGCATATTTTGCCGCTATTTTCGGCTTTTTTCCCCAGCCCTACCGCTCTGCCGGCAGCGAAAACGGGTCATTTTCCCCCAGGGAATCGGCTGGAGCACGCGCCGCCGTGAACGCACCGACGCGCTTTGCGCCCGCTGCTCTCAATGCCCGTGCGGCTTCTGCAAGCGTTGCGCCGGTGGTGTATACATCATCCACCAGCAGCACCCGTTTCCCATTGACCGCTCTTTTGGCTGCCATGCAGCCGACCAGGTTCTCGCTGCGCTGCTTCGCATTCAGG
Organism: Clostridia bacterium; assembly: GCA_017397695.1. Next base: position 9,947 of record JAFQIF010000209.1, on the reverse strand, counting down.
CCCGTCTGCGGCCTTGTCGCCCGCGTACGCAGCAGCGCCGTTTCCACGCGCATGCCCAGTTCCTGCCCCAGATACTGCGCAAGCACGGTCGACTGGTTGAATCCCCTGCGCAGCTCGCGCCGCCTGTCCGTGGGCACAGGCACGATGATCTCCTCATCTCCGGAGGGAAGATACGCCATGCGCACCGCCAGCGGCACAGCCGCCGCGCGCACGCTTTTGTACTTAAGCTGGCGGATCAGCGTCCGCACCTGCGCCTCATACGGATATGCTGCATGCACATAATCCAGTCCTGCCGGCAATCTCCCGTCTGCTTCCGATCGTTCGCGCTCCTCCTGCCAATCTGCCAGCCGCTCCAGCGCCTGCGCGCAGGCAGCGCATATGCCGTCTGTATCCGCTTCGCCCAGCGCATGATCGCAGCACAGGCAAAGCACATTTTCGGGAAAAAGCACGTCGTCCAGCCATGCAGCGAATCGGTTCGCCGCCCTTCTGATCCATATAATCATAGGCTCATCAGCTCCGTCAGTCGCCAGCACAGCGCGCTGAAGCGCTTCCTCGTGTTCACATTCGCGATCATCTGATCGATTGCCGCTTCACGGCCTACGATCATCACCATACGGCGCGCTCGCGTCACCGCCGTGTAAAGCAGATTGCGCGTGAGCAGCATCGGCGGGCCGCCGACAGCCGGCATCACCACGACGGGGAACTCACTGCCCTGGCTCTTATGCACAGAGATACAATACGCCAGTTCAAGATCGTCGATGTCGCCCCCCTCGTAGGTTGCAATCCGCTCGTCGTCAAACGTCACCTCAACCGTGCGCTCCTGCACATCAATGCTCGTCACAAAGCCGATATCGCCATTGAAGACGCCCTGCCCTTCTTCCCAGGCAAACACACCCTCTTTTTTCCATTTCAGCTGATAATTATTGCGCGTCTGCATCACCTTGTCGCCTTCACGGAAGGTTGTGTCGCCGCGCACGCGTTCCTGTTTATGGCTCGCCGCCGGGTTAAACTGGCTTTGCAGCATCTGATTGAGCATCCATACGCCGCACTCGCCCTTTTTGGTTGGCGAGAGCACCTGCATCTGTTTCACCGGATCCAGATTCAGGAACTTGGGCAGTCGTTGTGCACAGAGCTTTACGATTTTCGCCGCGGCGTCCGTCGGCGAAGCCGCGCGCTCAAAGAAGAAATCGCTGCCCTTTGCATTCAGCCGGGGCGCTTCGCCATGGTTGATGCGGTGCGCATTGTAGACGATCATGCTCTTTTCGTCCTGACGGAAGATCTCCGTCAGTTCCACAGAGGGTATGGCTTTGCTGGCCAGGATATCGGAGAGCACGTTACCCGCGCCAACACTGGGCAGCTGATCGCTGTCGCCGACCATGATCAGGCGCATACCCGGCACCAGTGCGTGCAGAACGCTGCGCATCAGGAAGATATCGACCATGGACATCTCATCGATGATCAGCGTATCCATCTCCAATGGATTATCCTGGCCGCGAGCAAAGTCGCCCTCCTCACCTCCGTATTCCAGAAGGCGATGCAGCGTTTTGGCCTCCATGCCGCAGGCCTCGCTCATGCGCTTTGCGGCGCGGCCTGTGGGCGCAGCAAGCGCGATCTCTCCGCTGACGCTCAGCAGTTTGATGATGCACTTGATGATCGTCGTCTTGCCCGTACCCGGGCCGCCGGTGATCACCGTCATGCCGCTTGAAACCGCTGTCTCAATCGCCTGGCGCTGCTGGGGGTGGAAGGTCACGCCCTCGATACGCTCCAGCTCGTCAATCTGCGCAGAAAGATCGGTCGCCATCGTTCCCGGCATGGCGTCGATCATCTCACGCAGCCTGCGTGCCACATCCACCTCCGCATGATACGTCTGCGGCAGATAAACCGCGACGATCTGCTCATCATCCTCACCCGGCAGCATCTGTGCTATCAGGCGTCGGGCGAGGATCATGGAATCAATGGTGTGCTCAATAAGCTCCATATCATTGCCCAGCAGGTGCTGCGCATGCATGGAAAGCACCTCGCGCGGCAGATAGCAATGGCCGGTACCGTTTGTCGCCTCCTGCAGGGTGTGCTTCACGCCTGCGCTGAGGCGATGCTCGCTATCGGGCTCGATACCCAGCGAAGCGGCAATCCTGTCTGCCGTCTTAAATCCGATGCCCTCGATATCCTCCACCAGCCGGTAGGGGTTCTGGCGGATAACCTGCTTGACGTTCTCACCGTACTGCTTAAAGATTTTGACCGCCAGAGACGGCGTGACGCCATAGCTCTGCAGAAAGACCATGGCCTCACGCTGCTGCGCCTGCTCAGCGTAGCTTTCCATGATCATCTTCGCGCGCTTGGGTCCGATACCTGGCACATCGAGCAGTTTTTCTGGATCGGAATAGAGAACATCCAGCGTTTCCTCACCGAATGCCTTGATCAGCAGCTTGGCCGTTGCGGGGCCGATGCCGCGGATCATGCCGCTGGAGAGGTATTTTTCGATACCGGAAAGGGTGGTCGGCTTTTCGATTTCACAATGGGAAACCTTGATCTGCTTGCCGTAAATGGGATGCTCGACCCAGTCGCCGGTGATCTTCAGCTTCTCGCCCGGCGCGATGGGCGGCATGATGCCCACGGCAGAAACGCGCACTTTGCCGGATTTGACAACGAGCACGGTGTATCCGTTGTCGTCGTTGCGGAAGACCGTCTCGTCGGCGAAGACCTCGATTTCGTCCATATGGGCACCTCCTTAAATGAATCTTATACATGCGCGAAGCAAAAATGGGGTCAATGGCGAAGTCCCTTGGCGGGTTTTAGGCCGGCAGCTCTAACGTAATCTATGCGCGAAGCGCCCATGAGCAAGAATCTCAGCGGAGCCAAAGGCGACTATTGAGATTCCTGTGCAGTCTGAAAGAATCTCCGTGTTTTTTGCAAGATTTTTTCGAAGTATATCAGAATCGTAATTGTCGCCTTCGGCTCCGCTCCGATTCTTTTTTCTCTGGCGCTCCGCGCTTGGGGTACACTGGACTGCCGCTCAGACCCGCTTGAGGGATTTCATCCCTCAAACTCCCTTCTTCGCTTCACGCCGGTTTTAAGCTCTGTTTCTTACGGGTCCGCGGAGCATATCACCCTTGGCAAGCTTTCCGCCGCAGGAAATCCGCACCAGCGTATTCGGCACATTCACAACGCCTACATGTTCGCCCGTCGCGTCTACCACGATATCCTCCACGATCAGCTTTTCGCTTCCCTTGGGCGTCACCGTCTCCAGCTCATCGCCAACGAAAAACCTGTTCTTCATCTCCACCAGCGCTTCGCCGCCGCTTACATCCACCACATAGCCCATGTACTCCGCTGCCTGCTGCGTGCCGACCGCCTCGCCGGCAACCTCCGGCTGCCCGAAATAGAAGCCCGTATCATACACCCTGTGGCTGATCATGTCCAGTTCACTTCTCAGCTGCTTCCTCAGCGCCTCATTCTCCGCATACGCCTTGGGATCCGCCGCATATGCGTCCATTGCGCGCCTGTACGCACCCACAACCGTGCCGATGTACAACTCGTTTTTCATGCGGCCCTCGATCTTAAAGCAGCACACGCCACTCTCCATCAGCCGCGGCAGGTGGTCCATCATGCACATATCCCGGCTGGACAGAATCGCTGTGCCCCGGCTGTCTTCCTCGATGGGCATTGGCTCGTCGGGTCTTGTGCGCTCTACCAGCGAATACGTCCAACGGCAGGGCTGGGAACACGCGCCGCGGTTGCCGCTGCGCCCGTTGAGAAAGCTGGAGAGCATGCAGCGCCCGGAATGCGACATGCATACCGCGCCGTGAATGAAAGACTCCAGCTCAATCTCATCCCCCAGCTCGCGTGCCATGGCTTCGATCTGCTCAAATGTCATTTCTCTCGCCAACACAACGCGCTTTGCGCCCAGTGATCGATATACCCGCGCCGTTTCGCTGTTGGTTGCGTTCGCCTGAGTGCTCACGTGGATATCCAACCCCGGCACCTCGCGGCCGATGCGCGCAATCGCGCCGAGATCGGATACGATCACAGCATCCACGCCGGTTTCTCTGGCCATCTGCGCGGTCTTCACCATGCCGGTCAGATCGCCGTCGAACGCAAAAATATTGAGCGTGAGATTCACCTTCGCGCCCGCCTCATGCGCCAGGCGCACAGCCTCGGCCAGCTGTTTTTCATCAAAGTTATTCGCCTGCGCGCGCAGGCCGTATTGCTTCGCCCCACAATAAACGGCGTCTGCGCCAAAGCGCAGCGCCGTCATAAAGGGCCTCATGCTGCCCGCAGGAGCGAGCAGCGTCGGCATATTCTTCATGAAATTCTTCCCCTTTGGATTACTGGCTCAGGCCACGGCTTCTGTCATATTCCTCCCACAGCGGGCGATACATCGCCACGGCTGCATCATGCTCCTCCTGTGTTTTGGAGAAGTACAGCTCACCGGAATCCGGATCCTTCGAACAGAAGTACAGGTACTTCTGCGCCACATACTGTTCATCCGGATAGAGCGCCGCCACCACCGCGCCCATCGACGGGTTACAGATCGGGCCGACGGGCAGCCCCTTGCGCTTGTAGGTGTTATACGGAGAGTCCACGTCCAGATCGCCCGAGGACAGATACATCTTTTCGCTGCCGGAGACATACTTGACCGTAACGTCCGAACCGAGCGTCATGCCCTTCTTGAGGCGGTTATGGAACACAGCGCTGACCCTGGCGAAGTCTGCTGTCTTGGCTTCCTTTTCGATCATCGAAGCCAGCGTGAAGACTTCATCCATCGTCATGCCCAGTTCCTGCGCGCGCTCGTCGTAGCTGATCGAATACGCCGCCTCTGCCTGCGAAAGCAGGCGCTTGATGATCGTATCCGCGCTGGAATTGGTATAGATCTCGTAGGTATTGGGCGAGAGATAGCCCTCCAGCACATACAGGCGGTCGCCATGATCAGCCGTCTTGAGGATTTCCTCAATAAAGTAGTAGCCGCTGTAGCTTTCACCCGTCTTGCACAGGGAGAGGAACTCCTCTTCGCTGTCCAGCACATCCAGCTCCAACAGATAGGACGCGATGTTTTCTGCCGTCCAGCCGGGGATGATCGTGATCTTCGTCGTCAGCGGCTTGCCGTCGCCGGAGACCAGCTCATCGAGAATATCCGTGGCAGACATGGAGCGGCTCAGCTCATAATCGCCGCTCTGGATCTTCTGGCCCATGCCCATGAAATCGGCCATGTACTTAAAGACAGAATGATTATGAATGAGACCGGCTTCTTCCAGCTTCCTGGAAACCGAGGACAGCGAACTGCCCGAAGCTACCTCAAACTCCACCATGCTCGTATCTTTGGCGTCGACCGGCGCAAAGAACATCGCGTCGATCCTCGTGTACCCGGTGTAGATCAGGCCGCAGACGATCACAAACGACGCCAGAAACACCAGCACCGGACGGACGACGCGCCACAGCCAGTCATACCAGAAGAAACCGTAGCGGCGACGCTCGTGGAGCTCGCGCTCCGTCAGACTGCCGCTGCGCTTTTTTTTCTTCGCCAAATCTTCTTTCCTCCAGTTACGCGTGATCCGGCAGATCAAAGCTCACGCCGGCTGCCTCTGTCAGGATCTTGAATACGTCGGCCAACGTCTTCTGCATCTGCATTTCCGCCATCAGGTATGCCTGCACGTCGCTGTTCATGTACAGCAGGGACGCCAGCTGCTGGAAGCGCTGCATATCCTCGCTGGGCATCTGACCAGCTGCGCCGACCATGCTCATCTGAAGCTGTACCTGCAGGCGCTTGTATTCATCCAGCAGTACGCGGTTGGTATTGTCTGCGTAAGCGCGTTCGCGCAGCTCGCGCAGGCGCACACACTCGTCGCTCATGCGGATTTCCGAAGCGAGACGATGCGCGGTATCATAAATGTTCATTGCAAAAACCTTCTTGAAAATCAAAATTCTTCAGAAACACAAACCAATTCATGTTTCCGTCCGAACAGACGCGGTCCCTGTTGCGCTTCGCGAAACAGCGTTCGGCAAGGCGCCGGCGGCCTCGTTCGTCAAAGAACAACCCTTTTTAATTTCCTGTCAGAAACCGCGGTGCTTGCCGGGCGCTCAGGTTTCCATGATGATCGGCAGGATCATCGGATTGCGCTTGATCTGATTGAGCAGGTACGTATGCATCTCGTCCTTGATGCCGTTCTTGATGCTCGTCCAGTCGCTCTGCTCAATGCGGTCATAGCGCGAGAGCACATCCATCGCCACGCTGCGCGCGCCGGAAATGAGTTCCTCATTCTCGCGCACGTACACAAAGCCGCGGGAAATCAGCTCGGGGCCGGACGTCAGCTGGCCAGTTTCCTTGCTCACACCCACGACCACAATGATCAAGCCATCCTGCGAAAGATGCTTGCGGTCGCGAAGCACCACGTTGCCCACGTCGCCCACGCCCAGGCCGTCGATCATCACAGAGCCTGTCGGAATCGGACCGGTAATGCTCGCCTCATCCTCAGACAGCTCCAGCGCCTGGCCAAGCTCCAAAATGATCGCATTGTCCTGTGGCATGCCCATCGCCGTCGCAATCGCCGCATGGCGCTGCAGCATTCTGTATTCGCCGTGAACCGGGATGAAGTACTTCGGACGCACCAGCGCCTGAATAAGCTTGAGTTCCTCCTGGCAGGCGTGGCCGGAAACATGCACATCCGCAATGCGGTTATATACGACGTTCGCGCCAATGCGGTACAGCTGGTCGATGATGCGGGAAACCATGATCTCGTTGCCCGGAATCGGGGTCGCAGAGATAATCACCATATCGCCTTCACGGATCTGCAGCTTTCTGTGTTCGCTGTTGGCCATGCGGGTCAGGCCGCTCATCGGTTCGCCCTGGCTGCCCGTGGTCATGACCAGAATCTCATGATCCTCATAGCAATCCAGATCGCTGACCTCGACCAGCACCTCGGGCGGAATCTTGAGCTCACCAATCTCCATCGCCAGCTTGGTCACGTTCACCATGCTGCGGCCGACAAAGCAGATCTTGCGCCCAAACTCCACACACAAATCCACCACCTGCTGAATGCGGTGAAGATTGGAGGCAAACATCGCGATGATGATACGCTTCTTTGCATCCTTGAACAGTCCATGGAATGTCTCGGCGATCTTCTTTTCGCTCATCGTATAGCCGGGACGCTCCACGTTCGTGGAGTCTGCCAAGAGCGCGAGCACGCCGCGGTTGCCCCACTCCGCCATCATACCCAGATCCGTCACTTCTCCGTCGATGGGCGTATAGTCGATCTTAAAATCGCCCGTCACGATCACGGTGCCGGCAGGGCAGGTAATCGCCATGGCTACCGCACCTGCGATGGAATGGCTCACCTTCATAAACTGAACGGAAAATGCGCCGATCTTTACGGTGTCTCTCGGCTTGATCACGTTCAGATGGATGCCGGAGATATTATGCTCCGTCAGTTTGCCGCGTATGAGCGCGCAGGTCAGCTTCGTGCCATAGGCCGGCGCGGGCACATGCGGAAATACATACGGTACTGCACCGATATGATCCTCATGTCCGTGCGTGAACAGATAGGCACGCACGCGTTCGCGGTTGTTCGTCAGATAGGTAATGTCGGGAATCACCAGATCAATGCCCAGCATGTCCTGTCGGGGAAAAATAGAACCACAGTCGACTACGATCACGTCGTCCCCGTACTCAAAAGCGGTCATATTCTTACCGATCTCGCCGATTCCACCCAGCGGGATGATTCTCAACTTCGCCATGTCTTTCCATCCTCCTCTCATTCCGTATTTGAATAAAACCTAATATGTTTCAAAAGTCATCTGCACGGTGTGCCAGATACTTTGAAAAGACACAAAAACGATGCACCCAGTATCTCATTATAATCAGATTCATTATAGCATATCTCTTATCCATTTTAAAGAGAAACCTGTGCCGCAGCGTTCATTTTTTCACAAAACTCTTTTGTCTTTTCACATAAATTCCGTGATATTTCATTACCATTTATCACGCTGCATTCCGGCAGAATTCATGGATGAATACGCGCAGTCTCAAGAGATTTCCGCCAGATGCCATTAGCATACGCATAAGCATTTTTCACGCATATAAAAAGAGCATCCGAATCTGAATCCGGATACCTTTTCTTCAGATATTCTGCTTACAGATGACGGCTGAGCATCGCCGCCACATCAGCCTTGCCGCGCGCGCCGACGGCCTGTTCAACCACCTTACCGCCCTTGAGAACGATCAGCGTCGGTATGCTCATCACACCGAAGCGCTGAGCCAGGCCCGGTTCCTCGTCAACGTCAACCTTACCCACGATCGCCCTGCCCTCAAAATCGGCGACAATCTCCTCGATCACCGGTGCGATCATGCGGCACGGGCCGCACCAGGTTGCCCAGAAATCCACAAGCACCGGCTGCTCGCCGGCGATCGCCTGTTCAAAAGACGCCGCATTGAAATGCTGTGCCATTGTCGTCTCCTCCTTGAATCTTTTCACTTGCTCTCAGGCTTGCTGACAGAAACAATCTTGTGCTCCCAGCGTCCCTTGGAAAGAACCGGATCCAGCACGCGCATGACCAGATACGCGCAGGCCGTACCCACCACCGCGCAAAGCGCCATCAGTGGCTCAGAAAGCTTCAGGGCGTAGCTGCCCATCATGCCGATCATAAAGCCTGCAAACGGAATCATATAGGCAGTGGCAGACGCAGCCATCACATGCGACTCGTCCATCTCCACGACAATCTGATCCCCCACGTCCGCCTTTCCTCTGATGGTAATGGTATGCTTGGCGCAGTCCGTACTGCCCAGGTGGCAGGCGTGACAATCTCCGCAGGCCTCGTGACGCTCAAATACGACGGTCAGCATTTCACCATTGACTTCCTTGACAATCCCCTTATTGGTCATGCTCTGCTCCTTTGACTTAACATACGCGCTTATACGGCGGATTACTCGTAGATCTTTTCAAACTTCACGTAGCCCTCGGCCTCCAGCAGGCCGATCTGATGCTTCATGTTCTTGGCCATGGGCATCACGGTCACGATCGCGCCCTCTTCACGCAGCTTACGCGCGGTGGCGAGTACCTCGGCCTTGCGCTCCAGAGAGACGCGATTGCCGATGAGATAGGCGGTCGGCTCGCCGGCGAGCTTATAGCCATCCTGCATGTGATCCTTGAGGATGGTAACGATGCGCTCAAAGCCGATGGAGAAGCCGCTGGCTGCAACGTCCTGCCCGGAGAACTTGCCGATCATCTTGTCGTAGCGGCCGCCGCCGGCGATAGAGAAGTTGTAGCCGTCCATGGTGATCTCAAAGATCGGGCCGGTGTAATAGCCCATACCGCGAACGAGGGTCGGATCAAAGACGATCTTTACGCCCTCGGCCAGCACCGGCGCCACGCAGCCGATGATATCGGCAAGATTCTGCTTCACAGCAGCGCCGAGGTAATCCTCGGAAATACCGGCGCAGAATTCCTCGATGGTGATGCCTTCCTTCACAGCGCGGTAAACAGAGAGATACTTCTCAACAGTCTCAGCCGCATAGCCGTTATCCAGCAGTTCCTTTTCGATGCCCTCCAGACCGATCTTGTCGAACTTATCCAGGCTGATGAGCACGGACCCGACGTCTTCCTCATTGAAGCCCGCACACAGCGCCACGGCGCTGAGCATGCGGCGATCGTTAATGTGAATGGTGAAACCGGAGATATTGATCTGGGCAAAGATCTGGCTGAGCATGGACGCAGTCGCCGTGATCAGCTCGATTTCAGCCAGATTGCTGTCGTCGCCCAGGATATCGATATCGCACTGAGTGAACTGACGGAAGCGGCCCTTCTGGGGGTTATCCGCACGGTAGACATTGCCCATCTGCAGCGCCTTAAAGGGAGAGGGCAGCTTTTCCTTGTTGCAGGCGTAATAGCGCGCCAGCGGGACCGTGAGATCGTAGCGCAGGCCATTGTCGGCAAACTCGCCGGTGCCCTTGTCGATCG
>JAFQIF010000208.1 GCA_017397695.1 Clostridia bacterium | reverse complement strand
GTCAGCGGCATCCCGCTGATCGTGTATGATCCGTCCGTGGTGGAAATGGAGATCAAGGGCTTCAACGACCTGTGGGATCCGTCCCTCGCCGATACCCTGGGCCTCATCGACGACGCCCGCGTGACCATCGGCATGGTTCTGCTTTCCATGGGCCAGAGCATGAACACGACCGACGAGGCGATCCTTGCCGAGGCTGCTGCCAAGCTGGAGACCCTCAAGGCCAATATCCACGTGCTCGAGTATGAGAACCTGCACAACTACCTCGTCTCCGGCGATATCGGCGTGGCGTATACCTTCACCCCGTTCGTCGGCCTGGCGCTGGACGCCAACCCGGATCTGAAGGTTGTCTGGCCGCAGGAAGGCCTGGGCTTTGGCATCGACGGCTGCTTCATCCCGGTGAACGCGCCGCACGCCAAGAACGCGAACATGTTCCTGGAGTTCCTGCTCCGTCCGGAGATCGCCGCGGTCTGTGCCGAGTGGCAGTATTACTGCAGCCCGAACGCCGCTGCGCTGGACGTGATCGGCGACTGGTTCAAGGCGCGCAGCGAGTTCATGGGCCTGTATGAGCGCATGGACGACGCTGAGTTCGTGCTCAACCTCTCCCCGGAAAACGAGCAGAAGTTCCAGGATATCTGGACCACCTTCAAGCTCTCCCTCTAATGGCATGCAAGGGCGCCGTTCAGGCGGCGCCCCTTTCAAAGAAAGCCCGGCGGACAATGCCCGCCTCTATGAGCGCTTCGCGCGCAGTACATATCAAGCCCGCGAGAATCAGTGCGGGCTTTCTTTGAAGGAAAATGCAAAACACATCGAAAATGTATTGCATATGATATACCAAAGGGATGTGATGTCATGTCGAAGATCTTCATTTCCGAGGGTATCGTGATCGATCCCGAAAAAAAAGAAAGATTCTCCGCAGATGTGCTGCTGGAGGATGGCGTAATTGCGGCTGTCGGCAAGCTGAATGCGCCTGAGGACGCACAGGTGATCGATGCAAGGGGGCTATATGTCTGCCCGGGCTTTATCGATCCGCATGGTCATATTGACGGGCATGAATATACAGGTGAGCTGAGCCTGCTTCAGGGCATCACCACAACCGTGGGCGGCAACTGCGGCTTTTCGCCGCTGGATGTGATCCGCTTCTTTGAGGCGCAGAAGGCATTCCCGATCCATCAGGCGGAGATGATCGGCATGTGCGCGCTGCGCGAAGCTGCAGGCGTGGTCGATCCCTTTCAGGCTGCCGGCGAGGAGCAGGTTGCCCGCATGGCGCAGCTGTGCGAAGTGGCGCTGGAGGCGGGTGCGTGCGGCGTATCGCTGGGTCCGGCATATACGCCCGGATCGTCCATTCTGGAAATGCAGACGCTTTGCCGCGTGGCCCGGCAGCATGGCAAACCCGTATCCATCGATACGCGCATGAACTCCATGACCGATCTGGATTCCCTGCAGGAAGCGATCGATCTGGCTGCGCACAGCGGCTGCAGGATGATCGTGTCCCACTTCGTATATCAGTACGGCGTGGGCGTGGAAGACGAGGCGATGGCCATGGTTGACCGCGCGCGTGGCATGGGCGTGGATATTGTCTTTGACAGCGGCATGTACAAGGACTGGTGCTCCTCCATTGGGGCGGCGCTCTTTGAGCCGGGTATCATGCGCGCCAACGGTATCGAACTGCATCATCTGCGCGTGATTACGGGCGAACACATCGGTGTCGTGCCGGATGAGGCGCTGTATATGCATCTTCGCGAATGCCATCCGCACGATGCGGTCGTGGTCAATACCGGCTCGCAGCGCGCAGTATATGCCATCGCGAAGCATCCGCTGTGCATGGTATCCACCGATACGGGCGCGTATAAGCCGGGAGAGGGCCATCCGCAGATTGCAGGCAGCTTCCCGCGTTATCTTCGCGAGATGGTGCGCGAGCGCGCGGAACTCAGCTGGGAAGAGGCGATTGCGCATATGACGCTGCTTCCTGCCAGGGTGCTTGGCCTGCATCGCAAGGGCCGCATGCAGCCGGGATGCGATGCGGATCTGGTGCTGCTGAATCCCGAGACGATTGCCGACCGGGCGGATTTTCCCGGCCTGGGCAGCCCCAATGCCGCGCCGGAGGGTATTGCGTATGTGTTCGTCGGCGGCGAGATAGCTGCCCAAAACGGAGGGACGACCGGCATAAAGGCCGGCTGTGCAATCCGGGTCTGATCGGAATAGAGATGAACCCTCTGCCAAAGACGGCGGAGGGTTCATTTTGCAATGGGGGTTTCGTTGCCCAGCGCATCCAGAATGCGCGTGCCTTCGCAGGTCATCATCAGCGTACCCACGCGCCAGCCGCTGGTCTGTCGGTATTGCGGCGCATCCGGCGGGCCGGAGACGATGCGCGTTGTTTCGCCGCTTTTGCCGTCGGCATAGAAGCGGGCGGTATGCTGTGCCGGGCCAGCGGAAACAGTGAGCGTGAGGAGCAGCTGCTCGGCCTGCGGGGAGAAGGCGCTGCGGGGATCTACGGGCAGATCGGCGATCTGCTCAAGGAGCGTGCGGAAGACCCCGGCGTCGGCGTGCTGCCCGTTTACACTGACAAGCTGCGGATCTTCGCACAAGAAGTAGAAGCTTCTGTCCGAAGTAACGACGGTGATGGCGGAAACGGCGCTTTCATCCAGCGTCGGAAAGAGCGTATGGGATGGCTGGGCGGCATGCCTATCCCGGACGGGCACGGCTTCCTTCGGTGCGGGCGCGCCGCCGTGACCGGCGCCGGGTATCCTGAAAAGGAAGAGCGCAAGGGCAGCAAGCAGCAGCGAAAACACCGATGCGGCGGCTTTGTATTTCCTCATGCATCCGTTCCTCCTCTCCTTCATATATCCTGATTATAATGGCTGACTGTTGCAGAAACAAAATCGCAATTGGGCGAAATTGTGAACAGTTCGCGGCGTTTCGCGGGAAATTGGGGATTGTCAGGAAATGTAAAGTACGATAAAATATATGGGCTATCCCCCAAGAGGGAAAGACACGCAGCGAATGCGAGCTGATGTGGGATGATTCGTATTCCCGAAAACGATTTCCGCATGTCCTGTGCGATATGATCCATACGGTCTGCCCACAACCAGAAAATGATTGGATGGAGTGACACCATGATTCTTCAGCATAACACCACTGACGCGTTTTATCGCTTTCCTCTGGGGGCACTGACGGCTGGTTCTCAGGTCTGCCTGCGCGTGGCAGCCATCGGTCCGGGAGAACCGGACAAGGTTGAGGTGCGCGTATGGGACGGCAAGGAGGCATATTACCCGATGCGTGCGCTTGGCGCGCGCGACGGCAGGCGTTATTATGAGGTGCAGCTGACGGTGAGTGAGACGCCGTGCCTGTACTGGTACCGCTTTGAAGCTGTGACCGGCGATGGTACGCGCCATGTGCTCGGCGCGCCGGACGATTCCGGCTGCGGCGAGGGCCGCATGGGTGGAACGACCGATTTTCAGATCACCGTTTACGATACAAACTATAAGACGCCCGCGTGGATGTACGACGGCGTGATGTACCAGATCATGGTGGACAGGTTCTACCATGGCGAGGGCACGGATGCGCTGATGCATGCCAAGGACGGCACGCTTCGCCCGGAGCTGCATGAAAACTGGAACGAGATGCCCTCGCTCAACGTCACCGAAAACGGCGACAACTTTGCTACCGACTTCTTCGGCGGTAATCTGGAGGGCGTTCGCCAGAAGCTCCCCTATCTTAAGGAATTGGGCATAAGTGTTATCTACTTCAATCCGATCTTTACTGCGCGCACCAACCATAAATACGACACGGGAGACTACATGCAGGTCGATCCGATGTTCGGCGATGAGGAGACGCTTAAGCGCCTGTGTGAGGAAGCGAAGGCAATGGGCATCCGCGTGATGCTCGACGGCGTATTCTCCCACGTGGGCAGCGACAGCGTATACTTCAACCGCCGCGGCACGCACGGCGAGAAGACCGGCGCATTCCGCGATCCGGACTCCCCGTACAAAAAGTGGTTTACCTTTAAGAATTGGCCCAACGACTACGAGTGCTGGTGGGGATTCCGCACGCTGCCCAACGTCAACGAGATGGATGCAGATTTCCGCAAGTATATTCTCAATGGAGAGGATTCTGTCGTCAAGCATTGGGTGCGTCAGGGCACGAGCGGCTGGCGCCTGGACGTGGCGGACGAGCTGCCGATGGATTTTCTGCGCGAGCTGCGCAAGGAGGTTAAGTCCGTCGACGAGGACGCGGCGGTGCTGGGCGAGGTCTGGGAGGACGCCAGCCACAAGGTATCCTACGGTGTGATGCGTTCCTATGTGCTGGGCGATACGCTCGACAGCGTGATGAATTATCCGCTGCGCGATGCGCTGATTGCTTTCCTGATGGGCCGAAAGGGCGCGGGCGCTGTGGCGCGCGACCTGACCGCGATTGAGCACAATTATCCCAAGCCTTTCCTCTATTCGCTGATGAACCTGATGGGCAGCCACGACAGGCCGCGCATCCTCAATGTGCTGGCCGGCAACGATGGCAGCGACATTCCTCGGGACCGCCGAGCCGAGCACAAGCTCTCTCAAGAGGAACGCATGGTTGGTACGCTGCGCCAGAGGATGATGCTGCGCATGATGATGAGCGTGCCGGGCATGCCCTGTGTATACTACGCCGACGAGGCGGGCATGGAGGGCTGTGCGGATCCGTTCTGCAGGCGTACCTATCCCTGGGGCGACGAGGACAAGCAGCTGCTGAGCTACTATCGGGGCATGATTGCCATGCGCAACAAGAATGCCGTGCTGCGCACGGGCGAATGCAGGTTCATTGCGCCCTGCGACGATGTGCTGGGTGTAATTCGTGTGATCTCCGGCGGTGTGGATGCGCTGGGCCGCAAGGCGGAGGACGGCGTTGCGGTGACGCTGATCAACCGCAGCTCGCGCACAGCCGATATTTACCTGACCACGCAGGATCTGTGCGGCGCGCAGGAGATCATTTCCGATCGCGACGAGACGCATACCGCGCGCGCCGGCGCGTTCTCCGTGAAGCTGGCGGGTATGCATGGCGTGACGTACTTTGCGAATAAGCAGAAGTGACATCGGGATATAATCAGTAAACCGCTCCGGATTGCCGGGGCGGTTTTTGTGTGTATAAGGAATAGAAAGTTCATTAAGGCAGCTTCAAGCCGCCGCGAAGCGAAGAAGGGAGTCTGAGGGATGAAATCCCTCAGGCAGGTTTGGGCGGCAGCCCAACGTAACCCATGCGCGAAGCGCCAGATAAGCAAGAATCAAACAGGAG
>JAFQIF010000003.1 GCA_017397695.1 Clostridia bacterium | reverse complement strand
GGATATCCACTGTCCTTCCGTTGATGCGCATGCATATTTGCTCTGCATGAGATGGAATATGGATCGCCAATTCAAACGGTGCATCGCACCGCTTGACGGTATACTCCGCCCAACCGTTCCACGGATAACCCGTGTTCACACGGATGTCTGCCAGCTTCGTCTTCACACTGCTTCCGATAAACAAGTGTGAATATACCGTATTTTCATCTTCGCTCCACAGGTATCCGCTCAGCGAGGCGATCAGCCGCGCCAGATTCGGCGGACAGCATGCGCAGGCGTGCCACTGTGGGCGCTCGATCATTACATGCTCATAGCCCGGTGCTTTGCCTGCGACGGCAGGATCCACCTCCAGCGGATTGACGTAGAAAAACCGCTTGCCATCCAGCTGCATTCCCGCTAATGCGGCATTGTAGATTTCCAGTTCAAGCAAATCGGCATATCGTCCGTCCGCTTTAAGCGCCAGCATGGCTTTAGCAAAGAACGCCATCGCAACCGATGCGCACGTCTCGCCGTAGCAACGATCCGGCGGCAGATCGTAGTCGGCCGTGAACGACTCGTGGTGCGCGCTCGCGCCAATCGCGCCGGTGACATACATTTGTCTCTGCGTGATGGCGTCAAACATGCGCTCACATGCACTGCGGAGTTCCGCATCGCCCGTCGCCTGCGCGGCATCTGCCATGGCAGTCAGCATGTATACCTGCCGCACGGCATGCCCTCGTGCTGTTGTCTGTTCACGCACAGGAACGTCGCTCTGATTATATACTGTATCCTTGGGGTCGATATCATAGCCGCCGTAGTGAATGCCCGGATGCGGCGGCGTATGCCGCTCAAACCAGTCCGGCTCCTGACCGCGCAGGTCAAGGAAACGCACCGCCATGTCTCGATAACGCGCATTACCCGTTGCGCGATACAGCCGCATCAGCGCCAGCTCAATCTCCTGATGGCCGGGAATGCCGTCATTTTTCATAAAGTGATCCACGATATGATCTGCCAGACGGATGCAGATTTCCAGCAGTTCCCGCTTGCCAGCCGCTTCATAAAGCGATACACCAGCCTCAATCATGTGACCCGCACAGTAGAGTTCATGGCATTCCAGCAGATTCTTATAGCGGTTTTCCGGCTCCTTCACAGTGAAATAGGTATTGAGATAACCGTCCGCCTGCTGCGCGCGGCCAATAAGCGCTACAACGTCGTCCACGCGCTCAGAAAGCGCCGGATCATCCTTGAGCGCTAAAGAATATGCGGCAGCCTCCAGCCATTTTGCGACGTCCGAGTCCTGAAAGACCATGCCGTAAAACTCGCCGCTTTCCTCTCCTGCCGCCATGCGGAAGTTACTGATGGCATGAGATTTTTCTGCTCCGGGCACCTCGTCCCGAAGAATCTTTTCCATATAGGGTATGGTGACGTCGGTCATCAGACGCTGACGCGGCGACCAGAAGGCGTCCGTAATCCTGACCTTGTTCATAGGAATCGCGCGGATGCTCATGCTGACCTCCTTAATTCTTCATGCCGGTCATGACGATACCTTCAACAAAGTAGCGCTGTCCGATCAGATAGAACACAATGCCAGGGATAAAGGACAGACAGGTCGCGCACATGATGCTGGACCAGTCGTCGTTAAAGGAGCCCTTGAAGATGTTCAGGCCCAACGCCAGCGTATAGTTTTCGCGGCGGGTGATGTAGGTCACCTGCTGGAGAAGATCGTTCCACAACTCGATGAACTTGAGCAGACCCACCACGATCATGGCAGACTTGATCGCCGGAACAATGATGTATACCAGAATCCGGAAATGGCCGCAGCCGTCAATTCTTGCAGCCTCATCCAGCTCCCGCGGAACAGTTTTGACAAACTGGCGGATCAGGAAAATATTGAACGCACCGCCGCCGCAGAAGTGCGGCAGAATCAGCGGCCAGTATGTATTGACCAGACCCAGCTTGGCCCAGACGACGAACAGCGGAATCAGCGTGACCATGGTGGGAAGCAGCATCGAGCCGACGCAGAGCATGAACAGGAACTTCTTGCCCCTGAAGCGCAGCCTTGCAAAGGCGTAGCCGCCCATGGTGGCGGTGATGACCGCGCCGACGACGGAAGGCACCAGAATCGTCATCGTATTGCCAAGAAATTTCCAGTATTCGAACACCTCCAGCGTCGCCTTGTAATTCTCAAAGCGCCACTGCGGCGGCAGAAACGTCGGCGGATAGGCATAGAGCTCTCCATTGGACATCAGCGAGGAGCGGAAAATCCAGTAGATGGGGAACATCACGACAAGCCCAAGAAGAATCAGCGCGGCCAGACTGAGGATATCCGCGATTTTTTCCCGCCTCCGCCTGGAAGCCAGACGCCCTGCGAGCGTTTTGGATGCTGCCTTCGTCATTCCTTATCATCCCCCTCGTAGAAAATCCAGCCCTCGCTGGTGGCAAACAGAATCGATGTAAAAATCGCAATCAGGATGAAAAGAATCACCGCCACAGCGCTGCCATATCCGTATTTATGGGACTTGAACGCCTGCGTATAGAGCATGTAGCACATATAATAACTGCCCGTGCCCGGTCCGCCCTTGGTGAGGGAAAGAGCCGGCGTGATCACCTGCAGATTGGATACCAAACTCATCAGAAGGTTATAGAAGATGATGGGCGTCATGCACGGAATGGTGATTTTCCAGAAGCGCTGCCACGCGTTGGCGCCGTCGATCTCTGCCGCTTCGTGGTAAGTGCGGGGAACATTCTGCAAGCCTGCAAGGAAGATGACGATCAGGTTACCGCTCAGCCACACAGCGATGAACGCCAGCGAAGGTG
>JAFQIF010000207.1 GCA_017397695.1 Clostridia bacterium | reverse complement strand
TCAAGCAGGTCTGGGCGGCAGCCCAGCGTCCCCATCGTCCCTTATATCGTCATGCCGCCGTCCACGACAATGTTCGCGCCGGTCATGAAGCCGATACCCTGTGCGGCGGCAAAGACGATGGCCTTGGCGACCTCGTCGCTTGTGCCCAGGCGGCCAAGCGGTTGGCGGGAAATGAAATTCTCAAGCGCCTGTGCAGGATCATCGGTTTTATCGATGCGCCCCTGCAGGGATGGCGAGAGCACCGTGCCCGGGCTGACGCAGTTAATGCGGATGCCTTCCGATACATACTCCGCCGCCATGGACTGAGACAACGCAATCATCGCGCCCTTCGTCGCGCTGTAGATCGCGCGGTTCTTGACGCCCTTGATCGCCACGACGGAGGCAACATTGACAATGCTGCCCTTCGTCTTACGCAGGTACGGCATCGCCAACCGGCTGAGCATGAACACGCTCTTGACATTTGTGTTCATTGATCGATCCCAGTCATCGGGATTCGCAGTCTCCACGCTGCCGTCCACCACGATGCCTGCGGCATTCACCAGCACATCGATCCTGCCGAAGCTGTCCACAGCTTTGTGGATGATGCGTTCACAGCCCGCCATCGTGCCCACGTCTGCACGCACAGCGATGACGCTGCCGCCGCTTGCTGCAATCTCCTCGCATGCGCTCTCACAGGAATCCGAAAGCGAATTGACGACAACGTTTGCGCCATAGGCGGCAAAAAGCTTGGCCGCCTCGCGGCCCATGCCCGCGCCGGAGCCGGTGACGATCACGGTCATATCTTTAAAATCGAACATGAAAATCATCTCCTCTTTCCCCTACGATAGCACAATCCGCATATAAAAACAACCCTGCGGAAATCCACAGGGTTGTGATGATTTGAACCGATTAGGCGTTGAAGATGTCCTCGTTGAGCTTGCCCTCGCTCTTGGCAACGGCAACGGCAGCGACGGAGTCGCCCACGCAGTTCAGGGAGGTGACCAGCATCTCGATCGGGCGGTTAATCGCCAGGATCAGCGCATAGCCCATCATGGTCGCCTCACCGGTGAAGCCCATACCGGAAAGGATGGTAAACAGGATGACCGCGCCGGCGCCCGGAGCAGCCGGAGTACCGACGGAAGCGATCAGCGCCAGCACCATGATCACCACGAGATTGAGCAGGGTGACCTCATAGCCGCCCACGCCCGCCAGGAACAGGGTCGCCACGACCTGCATGATCGCGGTGCCGTCCATGTTGATGGTCATGCCCAGCGGCAGAACGAAGGAAGCGATCTGACTGTCCACGCCCAGATCCTTGACATTGGTCTCGGTATTCAGCGGCAGGGTCGCAGCGCTGGAGCTGGTGGAGAAGCCGAAGACGATAACCTTGAAGATCTTCTTAATATAGGTAACCGGGTTCATCTTGGTGGTCACCCAGATGTAAAGCGGATAGCCGATGAACAGGTACACAAGCAGCAGCGCGACGGTCAGGATGACATAAGCGGCGGCCGGCTTGAGGTAGTCGATGCCGTAGGTAGCGAAGGTACGGGAGAGAAGCATGAAGACAGCGACCGGACCAAACTTGTTGACAATGAAGTTCAGGAACACGACGACGACGTCGCTGAGCTCCTTGCACAGGCGGTTGATCACACTCTCCTCGCCATAGCCCTTCGCATTGAGGCTCAGGCCGATGACGATCGCCAGGAAGATCAGGGAGAGCACCGCATTATTGACGGAGAAAGAAGCGGCGATGTTGTTGGGCACGATGTTGAGGATGACGTTGAGCGGGTTCGCGCCGGTAGAACCGGTAGCAGCAGCGAGGCCCTCGATCGTGGTGTTGAACATGCCCATATTGTAGCAGCCCAGCGCCACAGCACCGGCCAGAACCAGCGCGACGGTAGTCGTCATCAGGAACCAGCCGAAGGTCTTCGCGGACACGCGGCCCAGGGTCGCAGCATCGCGGATGGTACCAATCGCCAGCACGATAGAGGTGAAGACCATCGGAACGATCACCAGCTGCAGCGCCTTGACGAAGAGCTGGCCGCCGATGTAGAACAGGCCGATCGCCTTCTCGGCGCCCTTGGCCGTGATATCCTGGAAGAGCAGGTTATTGATCGTCATCCAGGCAGCGGACGTGGCGCCCAGGCTCTCACGGATGGCCATGAAAACAAGGCCAAAGGCGATACCAGCGACCATGGAAATCAGCATCTTGATAGCCAGACGGTTGCTTTTGTTGTTCATCGCTTTTTCCTCCTGAAAGTGTTATCTATTTATTTTTTTCCAAATCTTCGGTATTATATCAGGGACTGACCCATTTGACAAGAGGCTTTATATTTTATCTTTCCCGTTATTTCAACTTTTTTTCACAGCGTTCTTCCACTTTCCGGAATCATAGAACCACAATCCAATAAAGAACGGCGTAAAGCCCGCCAGCGCATCGCCCAGCCAGAATCCGTAATGCTTCATATCCAGCACAAGCCCCAGCAAAACAGCGAGGCCAATGCGCATGATGATGCCGTCTAAAATGGCCGTGGCAAAGTTCATCCTGTAATCGCCGCTGCCGTTGATCAATGCATTCATGATCGCGCGCATCGCGGCGCCATAGAAGAGCAGCACAGCAATGGGCACGTACGCGCCGCCGATATCCAGCACAGCAGCATCCCTGGTGAAGACGGAGAAAATCTGCTGCGGGAAAAGAACGATAACCGCAGAAAACACCGTTGCAACCGTAAGTGTGATCATCGCCAGCCGAACAAGAATCTTTTTGACGCGCGCATACTGCGCGGCGGCAATATTCTGGCCAACCATCGTAGAGCCTGCCGTGTTCATGGCGTTGGACACAAGATTCGCCACGCTGGAGAGCTTGTTGGCGATGCCCGCAAACGCAGATACCGCAATGCCGTAAGAATTGATCCAGGAATTGACAAATAGCTTGGATACCTGAATCGAAGCGCTCTTGATCGCCATCGGCAAGCCGAGGCGAATCAGATCCAGCAGCATCGTCCGATCCCAGCGCACAAAATCGCCGGGCCGCATATCCAGTGCAAATTCCGCCCGCCGCTTCGTCAGGAAGACTGCGCAGCTGACAAAGCTCACTCCCTGAGAGATCACCGTTGCCAGTGCTGCTCCGCCGGGTCCCATATCCAGCATGATCACGAATACGACGTCCAGCAGCAGATTGAGCACCGCAGCAATCGAAATGAACACAAACGGATGCCTGGAATCACCCATGCCGCGCAGCACGGCGGCGACAATATTGTATCCATAGATGAACAAAAGGCCAATCATGCAGACGGACGAATAGGCCAGCGCGCCGGCGAACGCCTCCGGCGGCGAATTCATCAGGCGCAGAATGCCTTCCCTGAAAAGGAGCGCCGCAGCGCTGATGGCCAGCGCGCACGCACCAAGGAAGCCGCTCATCGTGCCCACAAACCGCCCCAGCTTCTCCTTTTGCCCTGCACCGATATAGCGGGCAATCAGCACCTGCCCGGCAGAGGAAAACCCCATGGCCACAAACGTAAGAAAATGCGAAACGTCTCCGCCGACGGATACCGCCGAAATGCCCGTTTTACCCAGCACATTGCCTACGATGATCATATCCACCATGTTATAGACAATCTGAAGCAGATTGGACAAAAACAGCGGCCAGGCAAACGTGACCAACTGATGGGTGATATTGCCCTGCGTAAAATCCCGGATCTGCGTCTTCTGCATACCAAGTGCTCCCCCCATCGATTCTTATCCATCATTATAACAGAAAACATCGGTCCGTGAGCATTGGCAAGCAGCGATTGCCGATTTTTCCTCCTTTTCGCACGGCACCTTGCACGCAAAACAAAAGGAGCCCTGCGCGCTTCGCAGAGCCCTTTGTCACATTCTATTATGCGAATTCCTTGACCACCTGAACGGCTACACAGTCCGGGCCGCCCTGGGTGATAAACGCCGGCGTCACGCGCCTGCTGCGTGGAATAGAGCGTGGATGTATCGGAAACGATGCGGACCATGGGATCATTCTCCTTTGATATGCACGAATTGAAATGCTTTATAGACATAACTGATGAATAAATATACAGGAGAATTGTTGCTCAAATGTTGCTGTAATCTTCAGATAATGTTTCAACATCCGTCTTCCATACAGTTCGCGTTAAGGATTTTCTTCCCTTGGCGATCCGCACAAAAGAAAAAGGCTCCGCGATGCGGAGCCCCTGAATGAATAGCGATTAGTCGTTGGTGTAGTTATCGAAGTAGCCCTGGATGTAGATGATCGGAGTACCCTTATCGCCGGAGCCGGAGGTCAGGTCGCACAGGGAGCCGATCAGGTCGGTCAGGCGGCGCGGAGTCGTGCCCTGAGCGGCCATATTGCCCACAAGGCTGCTGCCGTCCTTCTGCTGAATCTTGCCCTTGATGGCATCGCGCAGCGCCTCGCCGGAGAGATCGGCGAAGTCGTTGTCGGCCAGGTACTTGAGCTTGAGTTCATTCGGGGTGCCCTCCAGGCCGGCGGTATAGGCCGGGGAGACGACCGGATCAGCCAGCTCCCAGATCTTGCCGACCGGATCCTTGAACGCGCCGTCGCCGTAAACCATCACTTCGTAATGCTTGCCGGTCTTCTCCAGCAGCTTCGCCTGAATGGCCTCGACCAGATCCTGGCACTCGCGCGGGAAGAGCTTAACCTTATCCTCGGTGGACTTGTTGGAGCCCAGCAGACCGTAGCGCTCGTTGCAGCCGCTGCCGTTCACCGGAGCATTCATGATTTCATCCAGACCACACACGCGCTCCGCGCCGGCCGCCCACAGCAGGCGCTTGGTACGCGCGCGGGTGTGGATGTCGCAGTTGAGCACGTTCTTGGTGTACTTGAGAATCGCGCGCGGATCGTTGGCGAAGACAACCTCCACCTCAGCACCCATCTCGCGGATCAGATTGGCATAATACTCGACATAATCAACGCCCGTGAACGGATGCTTGATGTAGCCGAAGAGCTCGCGATACTTCTCCAGAGAGAGCACGTCAGAGTAGGGATTGACGCCCTTCTCGTCGAGCAGATCCAGGTCGATCAGATGGTTGCCCACCTCATCGGACGGATAGCTCAGCATCAGCACGACCTTCTTGGCGCCCTTGGCGATGCCGCGCAGGCAGATCGCGAAGCGATTGCGGCTGAGGATCGGGAAGATGACGCCGATGGTTTCGCCGCCCAGCTTGGCACGGACGTCGTCGGCAATATTGTCCACGCTGCAGTAGTTGCCCTGCGCGCGGGCCACGATGGCCTCGGTCATCGCGACAACGTCGCGGTCACGCGGGGTGATCTCACCGCCGTTGATCGCTTCCATGACGGAATCCACAACGATATCCACCAGATTATCGCCCTCACGAATGATCGGCGCACGCACGCCCATGGAAACGGTACCCAGCATTCTGCTCATATATCAACACTCCTAATTCTTGCTAAATTTTCGACCAAATTGATTATTCTTCTCTTCACACGCTTTTATTCACCCAAGTATTATACAACATGAATCCCGCCTTGTAAAACAAAAACTTCATCTATGCGCTACTTTTTTGAATATTTACACAGGCAATCGCTCCGTGGTAAACTGAAGCTGTACATCACTATGCAGAAAGGCGGCAGGTTTTATGATCTCTCGCTACGATTACGGCTCCCCCATCGACACCGGCGCAGTGGTCCGGCAGCTCGCCCCCTCCAGCGATGCGCTTCCCTATTTTGCTGTCGGGCGCGAGGGCAGCGCCGTTTCCTTCTCCCTGACCCTTACCAAGGACGACATCATTTTCGGCCTGGGCGAGGCCAACCGCGGCATCAACAAGCGCGGCTATCTCTACCAGAGCTGGAACACCGACGACGGCCGGCATACCGAAGACAAGCATTCGCTCTATGCTGCGCACAACTTTCTGATCTTCTTCAGTCAGGAAAAATGCTTCGGCGTGTTTTTCGACGATCCCGGTATGGTCCGTTTTGATCTGGGCTACACGCGCGCCGATGAAGCCGTGATCACCAGCGAGAACGGCGACCTGTCCGTATATATCATTCAGGAGGACAGCCTTTCCGCCATCGCACGCAGCCTGCGCGCGCTCACCGGGCCGAGCTATCTGCCGCCCAAGTGGGCGTTCGGCTACATACAGTCCCGCTGGGGCTACAAGAGCGAAAGCGATGTGCGTACCATCGTATCCGAACACCGCAGGCGTCATATTCCGCTGGACGGCGTATGCATGGACATCGATTACATGGACGATTTCATGGATTTCACCGTCGATCCCGCGCAGTTCGAGGATCTGCCGCGCTTTGCAGCGGAGATGCTCGGCGAGCACGCGCATATGATCCCCATCATCGACGCAGGCGTAAAGGAAAAGGAAGGCTACGAGGTCTGCGACGAGGGCCTTGAAAAGGGCTATTTCTGCACCTACGAGGATGACACACCGTTTGTGGGTGCGGTATGGCCGGGCAGAAGCTATTTCCCGGACTTTCTGCGCAGCGATGTGCGCGCATGGTTCGGTGCCAAATACCATCGCTTCCTCGATGCCGGTGTCGAGGGCTTCTGGAACGACATGAACGAACCGGCGCTGTTTTACTCTGAAAACGGCATCCGAAAGGCATTTGCGCAGGCAGAAAGCCTGAAGGGCCGGAACATCGGTATTCACGAGTTCTTCGATCTGAGCAAGATCTTTTCTGCGGTTTCCAATAATCCCGAGGATTACAAAACCTTCTATCACACCGTAGGCGGTGAAAAAACGCGTCACGACAAGGTGCATAACCTTTATGGCGCGTTCATGACGCGCGCCGCAGCCGAAGGCATGGCCGCCCATGACCCCAGCCGGCGCAAGCTGCTGTTTGCCCGCTCGTCCTACATCGGCGCGCATCGCTACGGCGGCGTATGGCAGGGCGATAACCACAGCTGGTGGAACCATATCCTGCTGAATCTGAAGATGCTGCCCTCACTGAATATGTGCGGTTTCCTCTACACCGGCGCGGATATCGGCGGCTTTAACGGCGATACAACCGAGGACCTGATGCTTCGCTGGCTGCAGCTGGGCGTATTCACGCCGCTGATGCGCAATCATTCCTGCCAGGGCACGCGTGAGCAGGAGATCTACCGCTTCTCCACGATGGAAGCCATGCGCGATATCATCACCGTGCGCTACGCACTGATCCCCTACCTGTACAGCGAGTTCATGAAAGCTGCGCTTGAAGACGGCTGTATGTTCCGCCCGCTGGCCTTTGATTATCCGCAGGATCAAACCGCCTGCCGTGCGGAGGATCAGGTGATGCTGGGCGGCGAGTGCATGATCGCCCCGGTATACACCCAGAACGCGCGCGGACGCTACGTCTACCTGCCCGAGGATATGCTGCTGGTGCGCCTGCGCTCCGCCGGGGATTACGACCTGTTTCCGCTGGAAGCCGGTCATCACTGGATCGAGCTGGATCTTTGCGAAATGCCGCTGTTCATCAAAAAGGGATGCGTCATTCCGCTGTCCAAGGGCGGCGAATGGGTGGACGCCATCAACAGCAAGGATCTCACGCTGCTGGGCTGGATCGGCAGCGAGGCCTTTTACGATTTCTATGACGACGACGGCCTGAGCACCCGTGCATCGCTTGCGGACGGCCTGACCGGCATCCGCGTGACAAGCAGCGCAGAGGAAACAAAGGCATTCGGCAAGGGTTTAACGCTAGGCACCGATAAGCTGATCTGCGACTGAGAAACACAATAAGCCCCGGCTTCTGTGATACAACAGAAGCCGGGGCTTTCTTATTCAGGGATTTTCAATGATTCTTTTTTCGTGCTTCAGATGCAGAATCGCCTCCAGCACGCCGCCGGCGATGCACCGGGCCTTGTCGGAGATGGTAAAGCAGTTATCGTATTCCTGCGTCCGGGGATCAATATCTGCAATCTTAAAGCCTTCCGTCACCGGATAGCCGTCGCGGATCAGACCACGAAGCAGACCGTCGATTGTCGCATGCACGGGAACCCTACCCGCATCACTTTCCACAATCGCGATCACTTCGCCCTTTTTCACGGTATCCGTGATATGCTTCACATTCCTGAGCACGCCTGCCGCCGGACTATGAATTACACGTTCTTTGCCATAGCCGCCGATGATGCCGGGCACGCCGGTATTCGCCGCTGCCGATCCATGATAGATCACCCTGCCCAGCGCATGACCGCGCGCCGTTTCGATCACCGCATCCACATCCTGCCCTGCCGTAAACCCAGGGCCGAGCGCTATGGTGATCGGCGCCATGCCCCTGTGCGTACCCAGATTGCGCTTGGCAAGAATGGCATCCACCACCGCCAGCGGACGCAGCTGCGCAAGGCTTTCGCCTTTCGGATCCACCAGCATCGCCAGGCTGCCCGCTTTAATCAGCGCCATGGCCTCATCCGTATTCGCAGCCAGCGTGCAGGTCACATCCTCCACCGTCTGCCGCCCCGCATAAACAGCCTCGCTGAAGGCAACGTTACGGCGGATCGCAGAGGGACTGTCCGTCTCCAGAACCAGCACGGGGAAGCCGCACTTGTGCAGCTTATAGATGGATCCTGTGGCGAGATCGCCGCCGCCGCGCACAATGATCAGATTTTCCATTGGTATCACTCCAGATACATCCAGCTGTCGCTCTTCTCGGTCACATAGCCGATAATCTCCGCCTGCGGCGCTGCCGTTTTCATTTCCTTCAGGCAATCCTGCGCCGCCTCCTCGGGCAGCGCCATCAGCAGCCCGCCGCTGGTCTGCGGATCATACAGGATATCCTGCATAGCCAGCGAAACCTTGCCCCGTACGCATACGGCATGCTGCGCATACGCGCGATTGCGGTAAGCACCCGCAGGCACAAGCCCCATGGACGCCAATTCAAGCGCCTCACCGTGATAGGGGATCCTGTCCGCCTGCAGATAGATGCTCACACCGCTGCCCTGCGCCATCTCGTAGCTATGACCGATGAGCGAAAAGCCGGTCACATCCGTACAGCTGCTCACCGGGTACTTCACCATGATATCCCGGGCATACTTATTCAGCGTCGCCATCTGCGCGTAGATGCGCTCCATCACCTCCGGCTCCGCCATCTCCGCCTTGGCTGCGGTCGTCAGAATGCCTACGCCCAGCGGCTTGGTCAGGATCAGCACGTCGCCCGGTCTGGCATTGCTGTTGGTGAGCACCTTGCCCGGATGCACAAAGCCCGAAACCGCAAGCCCGTAAATCGGCTCCGCACCCTGAATGGTATGCCCGCCGGTGATAATCGCGCCCGCTTCGTATGCTGCATCATAACCGCCCTGCAGGATTCTGCGCACGGTTTCATCCGGCATTCCCTGCGCCACACACATGATATTCAGCGCCAGCTTCGGTTCGCCACCCATAGCGTACACATCGCTGAGGGCATTCACTGCCGCAATCCTGCCATACAGATACGGATCATCCACAATCGGCGGAAAGAAATCCGTCGTCTGGATCAGCGCCGTATGGTCGTCAATTACATAAACGCTGGCGTCGTCGCTCTTGTCATAGCCCACAATCAGTCTTGGATCGCTGTGGGTTTTGAATCCTTCCAGCATTTTGGCCAGCGTGCCGGCGCCCAGCTTGGCGCCGCAGCCCGCACAGCTGGCCAGCTTTGTCAGCTTCATTTCCGTCTCCATCGCTTACCTCACGGACGAACGATGGACGCTGCCGCCTCCATGCATTCCACAATCTCGTACATGTTTGTCACCGTGCCGACGGCCAGCTTTTCCTTAAGCCCATAGAAATCCAGGCAGGTGCCGCAGGTACGGATGGTTACGCCCTCCGCCTCCAGCGCGCGCAGATCCTCCAGCGTATCCGCCCCCTCGCAGGTAAGATATGCACCGGTATTGTAGCAGAGGATGGTCTGCGGCAGCTGATCCTGCTTGGTGAGCGCAAAGACAAACGCCTTCATCAGAGACTTGCCCAGGCGCTCGTCGCCCGTGCCCATCACATTGGCCGAGAGCACCACAACCATACCCTGCCTGCGCATATCCGGCGCGCAGCTGACAGGCTGCCCTGCCTGTGCTGTGACGTCTGCCTCGCCCGCAATGCGGATCACCACGGCAAATTCCTTCTCGCCGTGCCTGCGTGCCTCGGCCTCATGCCCTTTATGCGCAGCAAAGCGCGTCAGATTCTGCACCGCGATTTCGTTATCCACCAGCACCGTCAGCACATCGCCGCCATGCATCTCCTCCGCAGCCTTTTTCGCATGCACAACCGGCAGCGGGCAGGCCATGCCGCGCGCATCAACTGTCTTTTCCATCTTCGTTATCCTCCTGCTCATTCTGCCGCGATCTGAGCAATAGCCAAAACCGCCGTGTCAATCTCATCCATCGTATTCAAATGCGAGAAGCTGAAGCGTACCGCTCCCTGCTCCACCGTACCCAGCGCCTGATGCATCAGCGGTGCGCAATGCGCGCCCGGACGTGTAGCGATGCTGTATTGCTGCGCCAGCACATCGCTCACCTGCGCCGAGTCGCAATCCCTGATATTGAGTGATACGATTGCGCAGCGCTCGTCGGATGAAAAATCTCCATAGACGCGAACGCCCGGAATATCTTTCACCCGCTCATAAAACGTGCGCATGAGTCTTTGTTCCTTTTTCCGGATTGCATCCAGTCCCATTTGCTGAATATAGCCCAGTGCTGCGCGCAGGCCGGCAAGACCGTGGACATTGAGCGTGCCCGCTTCCAGCGCAGTGGGCATCTGCGCCGGATGCGCTCGGCTATAGGTTTCCACGCCGCTGCCGCCGGACAGCAGCGGCCGGATGCTCACGCCTTCCGCCACCACCATACCGCCGGTGCCCTGCGGACCCAGCAGCCCCTTATGTCCGGTAAAGCACAGCACGCCAATATGCATGGCCTGCACATCAATGGGAAATACGCCTGCCGTCTGCGAAGCGTCCACGATCAAAAGAATCCCATGCCGGTTTGCAATTTCACCCACGCGCGCAATGTCCACCAGATTACCCGTCAGATTGGAAGCATGGGTACAGACGATGGCCTTCGTATCGGGCCGGACGGCGCTTTCCATCTCCTCATAGGAAAACACGCCGCGCCCATCGCACGGCAGGATGGTCAGCAGAACGCCCCGCTCCTGCATTTCATAGAGCGGCCGCAGCACAGAGTTATGCTCCATCGCCGTGGTGATCACATGATCGCCCGGGACAAGCAGGCCTTTGATGGCCGTATTCAGGCTCTGCGTGGCATTGGCTGTAAAGGCCACCTGCGCAGGCTTCTGTGCATGAAACAGCGATGCTGCAGCCGCACGCGTATCATACACGATGCGCGATGCATCAAGCGCAGCTTCATGTACGCCCCGCCCGGAATTTCCGGCGCTTTCCATCGCCTGCGCCACCGCCCGGATTACCGCCGGCGGCTTATGGATCGTGGTCGCAGCGTTATCCAAATAGATCACGTCATATCCTCTTTTCAGACCAGGCATTCATGCATATCCTGATATGTGATTTGATTCATTCTCATCAGGCGTTCAAGCGCTTCCCTGCTTTCCGGCGCAGCGCACCACGCCAGACCGCAGCCTGCGGAAATGCTGCGCGGCACGGGAATAAGCCGCCCGTTGGCTTGCTGCGCTTTGCATGCAGTCTCCATCGCCATGGCGTCCGTCGTCGTATAAAAGGTGATGACCAGCCTCATCGTTTTCCTGATCACAGCTTATGCCTCCATCTGCTTTGCGTCAGGCTCTGCCAGCCTGCTCGCGCAGCTGCGCCCGGACAAGCACCATCTCGCCTGCGATGCTGATGGCAATCTCCGCCGGCGTAACCGCCCCGATACGCATGCCAATGGGCGTATGCACGCGGTCGATCATCGCCTGAGGGATACCATATTCCAGCAGCTTGCCGTGAACAAACGCACGCTTTGCCTTACTGCCCAGCATGCCGACATAGGCATGATCCATGCGCAGCACCTGGCTCTGAATGCACAGATCGCTGACGTGCGTGCTGGTCATAGCGACGACATAGTCGTCTTCCTCCAGCGTGATATGATCAGCAATGCTGTCGTAAGACGCGCAGATGATGTTTTCCGCCTGGGGAAACAGCTCCTTGCAGGCCAGCTCTTTTCTGTCGTCATACACCGTCACGCAGAAACCCACCGAAGCAAGCAGCGGCGCCAGCGCCTGTGCGCAATTGCCCGCGCCAAAGAGCACCGCCCGCTCGCCGACATACAGCGGCATGGTGAAGGCGTCCTCCGTACGCACGCTGACCGCGCAGCACAAGGCTTCCTTTTCTCCATCAAATGCGCCGCAGATTGCTTTTTTATCCTGATTAAGCAGCGCAGGCGCGCCTCCGTTCAGGCGCTGAATCAGCCAGCCCCCTTGCCGCGTTTCAATCCGCTCAAGCAGGCTCTTCGCAAGCGTCCGCCAGCCGCTGTTTTCTGCGGCGATATACTGAAAATATACCGTGATATCCCCACCGCACACGCTGCCGTGGCGCTCGCCTTCCCTGCCGTGCAGCGCATAGGTATGTATGCCGCAGGATCTGCTTTCAAGCAGCGAAAGACCGTAGGCAATCATCGCCTTTTCGCCGACGCCGCCGCCAATTGTGCCCGCGATGAGCCCCTCGCCGCCGAGCACCATCTGTGATCCCATTCCCCGCGGCACGCTGCCGGCATGCGCGATCATGGTCGCGAGCACAATATCGCTGCCCGCATCCAGCTGCGCAAGCACAGCCGAAAAAATATCTTTCATTCCAGTTTTCTCCCGTCCGTCAGGTCCTGCGGGATATCCTTCACATGCAGATGAAGAAGTCCGACTCTCCGCTGATGCGGCATATAATAGGGAAATGCCGCATCACTCGTTTCCAGCAGTCTGCTTTTTACAAACGTATCCGTGATTTCATCGTCCCGTCCGTGGCGTTCAAAAAATGCCTTTGCATCCTGCAAACTGCAAAACGGTTGTCCGAACTCCAGCGCAAACGCTTCTCTTTCATACGGAATTCTCAGCCTCTCCAGCAGCAGGCATACATCATCGAACAGCGCATAATCAATTCGATACTCTTTTACCGAAAACCTGTGCACGCAATAATTGCGCAGCACCATAAACACATCGCCACGGCACTGCGCCTTCGCCAGCCGTAGTACATCCATGCCGCTGCCAAAGAGGCAAAACACCATGGCGTCATACGACTTTTCCGGCCGAGTCTGCCAGATATCCCCACGGCGGATCGTAATATTGCTTAGTCCGCGTTCCGCGCGCTTATTCTCCAGAACGGCCAGCGCCTGCGCGCTGATATCCACTGCCGTGATCTGCGACGCGCTTTTGGCCAATTCCAAAGACAGATAACCCAGGCCGCAGCCAGCATCGCAGACATGCCCGCATGCAGGCAGCCCAGGCGCGATCCTGCGCGCCAGCTGCGCATAATAGGACGCATGTTCCGATGCATCCGTCATCCACCGGATCGTATCCCGATCCCAGAATGTACCCATTGTATTCATAGATGTTTGTTCCCGCCAACTGTCGCTTTTGTTTCAACTTCTTTCATTCTAGCCGTCCGCCGCCCGCGTGTCAATACAGGTCATCCGTTCTTCTGCGCTTGCCATCCGCCAATGGCGCGTGGTATCATATGGGCAGCACACGACAAGGAGCCCATCTCCATGCAGGAAAAGCTGATCTATCTGATCCGCCATGCGCAGCCCGATTATCCGGACGGCGTGAGAATGTGCCTCGGCCAGAAAACCAATCTGCCGCTGAGCACATACGGCTTTAAGCAGGCAAAAGCGCTAAGCCGTCTTCTCGAACATGCGCCCATTGAGGCTGTATATACCAGCCCTCTTCTGCGTGCCCGGCAGACCGCCGAAGCGATTGCAGGCAGATGCCGACCGCTGCATGTACTGGATGCACTTATTGAGCTCGACGGCGGTGAGTGGGACGGTCTGACATTTGATCAGCTGCGCAGCCATTATCCGCAATACTTTGGTCAGGGCCGCCGCGCCTCCTGCCCGCCTGGCGGCGAAAGCGACAAGGACGGGCTTGCACGCGCGCACGCTGCGCTTGCGTACATCGCTGCGCATACGCAATCCTGCGCGGCAGCCGTCGCGCATTCCGGCATCAACAGGCTCCTGCTGTGCGATCTGTGCGGCCTCCCGTTCAGCGAAAAGAAGCAGGTATCGCAGGGCTTTGCCGCGGTCAGCACGCTGGCATATCAAAACGGCGTATGGACGGTAAAAGCGATCAGCGTTCCTCCGCAAGGCGAATGACAATGAGCATTGCAAAGCGAGCCGGAAAGCATTCGTCCCGCTCTTAAATGGATAGAACAAAAGAAGCTCTGATTCCCTCAAAGCTTCTTTTTCTTATGCAGAAAGAAGGATTTGTCTCTCCTCGCTCGACGCTCGTCGGTCAGCCCGGCTCTGAGGCCCCACTGGGACCTCATTCACTACCGGGCCAGTTCAAATCCCTCTTCGAAGCAAGTTTTTGATAAAATAAAAGAAGCTCTGATTTTCTCAAAGCTTCTTTCTTGGCGCAGAAGGAGGGATTTGTCTCTCCTCGCTCGACGCTCGTCGGTCAGCCC
>JAFQIF010000206.1 GCA_017397695.1 Clostridia bacterium | reverse complement strand
GGGGAATCGAACCCCTGATTTTGCCTTGAGAGGGCAACGTCTTAACCGCTTGACCATGGAGGCTTATGGCTGGGGAACTAGGATTCGAACCTAGACAATACGAGTCAGAGTCGTAGGTGCTGCCGTTACACAATTCCCCAACGGATGAACTTGCGTCATCAACGGAGATGATTATATCAAATCCAGACGCAAGTGTCAATCCTTTTTTGCAAATTTTTCTTCTTTGTTTTCTTGCTCGCTTTTGCGCTCACAGCACCCGGCTTCCGTTGGTCATCATGCCAAACCGACAGCCCAGCTTCTCCGCCGCGCGCCGGCACATCAGCATCCGCTGAGTAAAAATCTCAAAGTAATCCATCACGCTGCAGATCGTGTCGTCCAGCGTAATCTCCAGCATGATCGTCTTCTCCCTGGCGTCGATCACGACCCTGGAGCTTTCCACCGCATAGTTCACCCTGTCGTGAATATCAAAATCCGCCTGCGTTCTCGCGCGTACGCGGCTCCTGCGTACATCGCATTTGTCCGCCAGGATCAGCGCCGCGCTTACCGCGTCCACCGCCGTGCCCGTCTTTTCGTCATGATTGCCGATCGCTGCAATCACCACCGCAATCTCCTGCGGTGCCATACCCATACCCCGCAGAATACTCATCGCCATGATGGCGCCCGAATGCGCATGATCCGTCCGGTTCACACAGTTGCCGATGTCGTGCATGTATCCGGCGATCATCGCCAGCTCCCTCTCCCGTTCGCTGCGCCCCAGCTTTCCCAGAATGTCTGCCGCCAGCTGCGCGCAGCGCATGGCATGCGCCATCGCGTGCTCAGTAAAGCCCAGCACGCCCAGGTTCTCGTTGCCCTTTTCCATGTACGCGCGGATCTCTTCATTCCTGCGAATCTCATCAAACGTGATCATGCACGCCTCCTTCTCAGGGATTTCCTCCCCCAAATGCCTTCCCGAGGGATATCATCCCCCGGATTCTCTGCTGCGCTTCGCGCTGATTTCGCGTGGTTATGCCCTGTCAAATTCCACCGTGATCGTCGTACCCACGCCCGGCTTGCTCGTCATGGTGATTCCCGCATGATGCTGCGCCGCAATATGCTTGACAATCGCCAGACCCAGGCCCGTTCCGCCTGTCGCTTTCGATCGGCTCTTATCCACGCGATAGAAACGTTCGAACACGCGTTCCTGGTTCTCCTCGCTGATGCCGATACCCGTGTCCTGCACAGTCAGCAGCACCTTGTCTTTCGCCGCGTGCGCGCTCACCTGTACGCTGCCCCCGTGCACATTGTAGCGAATCGCATTGTCGCACAGGTTGTACACCAGCTCTTCAATCATGCTTCGATCCGCCCGGATCAGGCTCGTCCGCGTATCAGACTGCAGCGTCACGTTCATTTTCTGCGCATTCATCCGCAGCTGCTCCGCCGTCGCTTCGGCTACCTGCCCCAGGTCCACGGTCTCAAATTCCACCCTGTGCTCCGGTGAATCCATCTGCGACAACCGAATGATGTCGTTGATCAGCGTCAGCAGCCGGCTTGCGCTCTTGTGAATCTTCCCGGCAAACTGGCGCGCCTTCTCGCCCTCCGCCATGCCGCTTTCGATCAGCTCCGCATAGCCGGATATGCTGGTCAGCGGCGTCTTGAGTTCATGGCTCACATTCGCTGTGAATTCCACGCGCATGTTCGCACTGCGCATGATCTCCTCATGCTGACTGCGGATTCTGCGCATAAACGGCTGCAGCTCCGGATACGATGCCGCGCTGTGTTCGCCGTCCATGTCGTCGGCCAGGCGGCGGATCGGATCTACCAGCCTGTCCGTCAGTACATGCGTCACCAGCATGTTCAGTGCAATCATCAACAGCGTGATCAGCAGAATCAGCGGCAGCGCCCGCATGTATACGCTCCATATGCTCGATGCTTCCTTCGCCACCCG
Organism: Clostridia bacterium; assembly: GCA_017397695.1. The sequence continues at coordinate 20,908 of JAFQIF010000206.1, read as the reverse complement.
CAGCACACCACCCTGCTCAAGGCGCATCGCGTAGTAGAATGTGCTGCTTTCCACAGTCTTCGATTCACGCACATCGCGCCCCTCGCCCTTTTCAAGCGCCTGCGCCACTTCCGGCCTGTCCAGGTGGTTGCCCATTTCCTGTGCATCCGCCCGGTTGTCATAGATTACCGTGCCCGTCCCGTCAATCAGCGTCACACGCAGCGCATCGTCCAGTTCCCGCATCACGCTCTGTGCATCACTGGCGCCCAGCAGCGCCTCCAGCACCCGCGCATCCACGCTCAGGTCCTCAATCATCCGCTGCTCAAACATGTTGTACGTCAGCAGTGTCATCAGCACCGTCGTAAGCGCAATCGCTGCCGCCAGCATCCGCATAAAGTACGCCAGTATTCTTCTCTTCATGAACAGCAGCCCTTTCCTGCCTGGCAAAAAGCCTTCCCCATCAGGGGAAGGCCGGTATCAGAAGGGATAAAGCGCCCGGAGCGCTTGCCTTATTTTCCGCTGGAATCAATCATGTAACCCACATTGCGGATCGTCCTGATCAGCGCGCCGCCCTCGCCCAGCTTCTGGCGCAGCGAGCGCACATGCACGTCAATCGTGCGGCTCTCGCCCTCGAAGTTCGATTCCCACACGCGTTCCATAATCACATCGCGCGAAATCACAATGCCGTGATTTTTCATGAGCAGACGCAGCAGTTCAAATTCCTTATATGTCAATTCAACCGGCTCGCCGTGAGCATACACCATCCGCTTTTCCTTGTCAAGGGTGATGCATCCGCAGGTCATCACGTTCTCACCCTGCCCGCCGGAGCGGCGCAGCAGCGCTTTCACCCGCGAAATCATCTCCATCACGCCAAACGGCTTGGTAACGTAATCGTCCGCACCTCCGTCCAGCCCTTTCACCTTGTCGATTTCAGAGCTCTTGGCCGTCACCAGGATCACAGGAATGCGCTGTGTATCCGCACGCATGCGCAGCTTTTTCAGGATATCCAGTCCGTCCTCGTCCGGCAGCATGATGTCCAGCATAATCAGTTCCGGCAGCTGGCTCTCCAGCGCCTTCCAGAATTCCTGCGCCGTCTCAAAGCCTGCAGCCGTGTAGCCACTGTTTTTCAGTGCGAAGATCTCAATCTCCTGAATATTGCGGTCATCTTCAACAATGTAGATCATGTTTTCCTCCCGGTCAAAGCCAAACGGAAGCTTGGGGATGCTGTCCCCAAAATCCTGGCAAGGCATACTTCGTTTGCCTCAATCGCGCTCGCATGGTGATCGCAGATCGCCATATGCCTCGCCCGCTTCAAACCGCCGCAAAACGTAAAGGGGAATCTGAGGGAGCAGTCCCTCAGTCAGAGGCTTGGGGATGAAATCCCCACATCCCTCATTTACTCCTTGGGCAGCGCGTAGAGCATTTTATAATTCTTTCTCGCCAGGTCGAACGCATTGCCGCTGATATGGCGCATGCTCTGCAGGTACTCGTGCGCGTCCAGTTCGTCCTGCGGTACCTCGATCTGGTAAACCGCGATGTTGGAGCAGTGGTCGGATACGCGCTCGAAATCCGTGCAGATGTCCTGCAGAATGAAGCCCAGTTCAATCGTACACAGGCCGTTGCGCAGGCGCTCGATGTGGCGGGTCTTGATCTTGTTGTTAATCGAGTCAATCGCGCTCTCCAGCGGCTCAACGCTCGCCGCCATCTCCAGGTCGCCCGTCTCAAAACAGGATACCGCTCGGTTCACAATGTCACGGGTCGCATTGGCAAAGATATGCAGCTCTCTGGCCGCCATCTCAGAGAAGCTCAGGTTCTTGTCATACATCTCCTTGGCTGCGTGCATCAGGCTGGCAGCATGGTCGGAAATGCGTTCAAAATCGCTGATGGAGTGCAGCAGCATGGATACGACGTGGCTGTCACCCTTGGAAAGATTCGCATGGGACAGCTTCACCAAATACGTGCCCAGTCGGTCCTCGTAGTGGTCGATCTTGGTCTCCAGCGCAGCAATGCGCTCGGCGCGCTCCTCGCTGTATTCTCCGCCCACCAGCAGCGCACATGCCTCGTATACGGATTCCTTCGTCAGCTTCGCCATGCGGCCCGCCACCACGCGGCACTGCTCCACAGCGAATGCCGGCTGCGCCAGGAAGCGCTCGTCCAGCAGCTGGAAGTCGTCGATCTTCTCCACCTTTTCGTCATCGCGCACCGTCAGGCAGGCCAGCTTCTCCAGCAGGCCGCTGAAGGGCAGCAGCACCAGCGTCGCCAGCACGTTGAAGGTGGTGTGGATCACCGCAATGCCCGCGCCGTTCGCCGCATCATTCAGGAACGCAAACGGGAATACCGCGTTGATCGCATAGAAGGCGACCATGAACAGGATCGTGCCCAGCAGGTTGAAGTACAGGTGAATCAACGACGCACGGCGCGCATTCTTGCTTGCGCCCACGGAGGACAGAAGCGCCGTCACACAGGTACCGATGTTCTGGCCCATGATGATCGGCAGCGCCGCGCTGTACTGTACAGCGCCCGTCACGCACAGCGCCTGCAGGATACCGACAGACGCAGACGAACTCTGAATCACCGCAGTGAGCACCATACCGGCAATCATACCCAGGATCGGATTGGTGAACATCAGCAGAATGTTCGTGAATTCCGGCACGTTCGCCAGCGGCTTCACCGCCGCGCTCATCATGTCCATGCCGTTCATCAGCACCGTGAAGCCCACCAGAATCTGGCCGATATTGTGCTTCTTCTCGCTCTTGGTAAACATGATAAACGCCACGCCAATCAGCGCCATAACCGGCGTGAACGAGCTCGGCTTGAGCAGTCGAATGAAGATGTTGCTGCCCTCAATGCCCGTCAGCGACAGGATCCAGCTGGTGATCGTGGTACCGATGTTCGCGCCCATGATCACGCCTGCCGCCTGCGTCAGCTTCATGATGCCCGAGTTGACAAAGCCAACGACCATAACCGTCGTCGCCGAGGACGACTGAATGACCGCTGTCACCGCAGCGCCCAGCAGCACAGCTTTGATTTTGTTGTTGGTCAGCTTTTCCAGAATGGTTTCCAGCTTGCCGCCGGACATGCGCGTCAGGCCGTCGCCCATGATGTGCATGCCGTACAGGAACAGCGCCAGGCCGCAAACCATATTCAATACGCCGAAAATATCCATGTGTATCTCATCCTTTGACTAAAGATTCTGCACAGGTATGCCGCAGAATTGGCAAAGCAAATCTCCGACTTTATCATATTAGCAAGATGCTGTAAAGTCGTCAAGAAGAGAATGTAAAATCCCGGTTAAATCTGCGCATCTTCGTCTCTGCTTTATCCTTTTCCGTTTTCGCTCCAGGCATGCAAAAGAGGCCTTCGCATGCCGCGAAAGCCTCTTATCTGCTCTTCACCGAATCATTTCCAGCAGTTCCACCGGTGCCTTGGGCGCGTATTTTGCCTCAATCGTCAGGTCCGTGGTGCCCCATACAGCCAGCGCAAAATCCACACCCGCTGCCCGGGCGCACATCGCGTCGTACACGCTGTCGCCGATGTAGAGCATCTCCTCCGGCTTTGCTCCCGTCGCCTTCATGTATGCCACAAGCGGGCCCGCGCCCGGCTTGGGATCGTCCGTCTCCTCGCAGGTGATGGAAAAATCAAAGTACTTTGCAATCTCAAACCGGCAGAAATCCTTGTTGTACTGATCGCGCGTCTTGCTGGTCGCAATGCCCATGCCCACGCCCTCGCGCACAAGCGCCTCAAGTACCTCCTGCGTTCCTTCGTATATGCTGATGGTATCATTAAGCGCGCGCATTCCGTCTTCCCATTCACGCATAATCTGCGCATAGTCCTTTTCCTCAAATCCCAGCTGCGCAAACGCTGCAACGCCCGGAATTCCCTTCACAAAATACAGTTCCTCCAGCGCGTATGCCTTTCCCTGCCGCCTCTGCAGCAGATTCTTCAGTGACGTCAGCACCGCATAGTCCGTGTCCGTCAGCGTGCCGTCGATATCAAAAACGATGTGCTTGTATTTCATGACTGTCCTTTCCCAGGCTGCCGCCCGGACCTGCTCGAGGGACATCGTCCCCCCGCCCCCATGCTCGTTTCGCGGCTGTTTGCAGCTGCTCTGTATCGGCAAACTCCGTTTGCCTCGTTTGATCGAAAAAGGCTTCCTGACACGCAGAAAGCCTTTTTATGCTTGAAACAAATTCCCGGGATACATGAAGGGGGAAACCCTTCATCATGAAATCCGCAGGACCGGCTTTGCCGATTTGAGGAGCGGCTGCAAGCCGCTTCTGATATCATTTTCCGGCCGTGCGCTTCGCGCACAGGAAAATGATGCAACGCGGCGCAGGTATACGAAGCAGACCTGTGCCGCCCCTTTAGGGGTTCAGTCTCGTCGGGCCGCGGAAGATGAACATCGCTTCCTTGATCGTCATGCCCAGCAGCAGCATGGTCAGACGGTCAATGCCCAGGCCGAAGCCGCCGTGCGGCGGGCAGCCGTACTTGAAGAACTCGGTGTAGAACTTGACGTCCTCATCCAGGCCCTTCTCCTTCGCCTGCGCGCAGAGCACGTCGTAGCGATGCTCACGCTGCGCACCGGTGGTGATCTCCACGCCGCGCCAGATCAGGTCGTAGCCCTGCGGCACGCCGTTCTCGTCACGCATGTGATAGAACGCACGCTTCTCCGCATCAAAGTCGGTCACCAGCAGGAATTCGTGGCCATACTTCTTCTGCACCCAGTCAAAGCTCAGATGCTCAGCCTCGGTGGTCAGGTCGCCCTTCTCCTCTTCCGGCACCTTGTAGACGAATTCCTTCTCAAGCTCGTCATACAGGTCGCGCAGCTTGATCTGCGGGAACGGCAGCGTCGGAACGGTCAGCGGCATGCCGAAGACCTTCTCAAGCTCCTCGCCGTATGCTTCCTTCACCTTGCCCAGCGCATAGGTCAGAATCTCAGCCTCCAGCGCCATCACGTCCTGATAGCTCTCAATAAAGCTGAATTCCAGGTCAAAGCCGGAGAACTCGGTGGTGTGCTTGCTGGTAAAGCTCTTCTCCGCGCGGAACACCGGTCCCACCTCAAAGATGCGCTCAAAGCCGGAGGCCATAGCCATCTGCTTGTAGAACTGCGGGCTCTGCGCCAGATACGCCTTGCGGTCAAAGTAGTCCACCTCGAACACGTCCGCGCCGGACTCGCTGGCCGCGCCGATCAGCTTCGGGGTGTGGATCTCCAGGAAGTTGCGCTCCAGCAGGAACTCGCGCATCGCCGCCACCAGGCAGGTCTGCACCTTAAAGAGCAGCTGGTTCTTTTCGGTGCGCAGGTCGATCCAGCGGTAGTCGATGCGCTGATCGATGGAAGAGCGCTCGTGGCCCTTGCGCGCCTCGCGGTCGATCGGCAGCGCAGCTGCCAGGCTCTCGACGATGATCTTCTTGGGATAGATCTCCACGCCGCCCAGCTTCACGTATTCGCTCTCGACAGCCTTGCCGATCACGGTGATCACAGAGTCCGGGGTCAGTGAGTTCACCGCAGCATCCAGCTCCAGATCCTCGTTCTTCTCCACGGTCACCTGCACCTTACCGGTAATATCCTTGAGCACGATGAACGCCATCTTGCTCTTATTGCGGATGGTGTCCACAAAGCCGCAGACCTTGATCTCGTCCGCGCCGCGTACGTTTGCCGCATACGTTCTTTCCATGGTCATTCCCTCCATAAACAAGCGGATATAAATCCGCCCAAAGTCTCATTTACCAAAGTTTATTATACCGTGATTTTCCTGCAAATCAAGCCCCCAAAACCCAAAGGGTGATAATTTTCTTCCTCTGCGCCATCTTTTGTTGTAGTTGACTTTCCCTTTTTCGCATAGTATAATATATCAGCTATGTACCCGTAGCTCAGTTGGATAGAGCGTTGGACTCCGACTCCAAAGGCCGCTGGTTCGAATCCAGTCGGGTACGCCATGCCCGGAGAATGCTTATTCTCCGGGCTTTTCTTTTTCCGTCAATCTTGCTGCCTATCCCTTTTTGGTATACAATATCCGCATATAATCCTGTACAGCGAGGGGGATCCGTTTTGAAAAAACACCGCCATGGCATCTGCCTGCTTCTTTCGCTCCTGTGCGCTTTGCTGCCGCTTTTCTCTCTGCGCGCCGCCTGTGCCGATATCCGGATTTCCGTCTCTCCCTCTGCCGACGCCCGCATCTGGGAAGGCTGGGGAAGCAGCCTGTGCTGGTGGGCCAATCGCCTCGGCTACTGCGATACGCTCGCTCAGCAGGCTGCCGATCTGTTCTTCGGCAGCGATGGCCTCCGCATGAATATTATGCGCTACAATATCGGCGGCGGCGATGATCCCTCTCATGTGCATATCACCCGTACAGATTCCGCCGTACCCGGCTGGCTGGTTCATGATGCCGCTTCCCAGTCTTATACGTACGATTTCAATGCCGACGGCCGGCAGCTCAATGTGCTTCGCCGCAGTGTCTGCGCAGCAGGCGAAAACGCACTTGTTGAGGTTTTTTCCAATTCTCCGCCCTATTTCATGACCGTCAGCGGTTGCTCTTCCGGCGCGCTGAATGCTTCTGACAACAACCTGCGCAGCGATTGTCGGGAAGCCTTTGCCGATTACCTCGCCCAAGTAACCGCCTATATCCAGTACGATCTGGGCATTCCGGTTCATAGCCTCTCTCCCATGAATGAACCGGATACCGATTATTGGCAGGCGCTCAGCCCGAAGCAGGAAGGCTGCCATATCGATCCGGGCGAGGATCAGTCTCTGCTCATTCTCGCTGTTCGTCAGGCGCTTGATCGTCATCATCTGGATCATGTCATCCTTGCCGCCAGCGATGAGACCAGCCCCCAAAAGCAGATTGCCGAATATAAAGCCTACTCCGATGCCGCAAAAAAGTCCCTTGGCCGCATCAATACGCATACCTATTCTGAAAAAGGGCTTGCGTCCCTTGGCCGCCTCTCCCGTCAGGAGGGGTTTAGTCTGTGGATGAGCGAGGTAGACGGTTCCGGTACGGCCGGACGCGGCGCAGGCGAAATGGGCGCGGCGCTCTGGATGGGTCAGAAAATCATCTCCGATATCCGCGGCCTTTCTCCAAGTGCCTGGGTCATGTGGCAGGTGATCGATAACCATATCTCCAGCGAGGGCTTTGCCGGCAATCGCGATTTTGGCATGGTCGATCCCAATCAGGGATACTGGGGTGTCGCAGTCGCAGATCATGACAATCAGACCATTCTCCTCACCCAGAAGTATTATGGTCTGGGTCAGTTCACCCGCTATATCCGTCCGGGAAGCATTCTGATCCCCTGCGGCAAAGATGCCCTCGCCGCCTATTCGCCCGATCGCAGCGAGCTGGTCATTGTCGTGCTCAACACCTCCGGCCGCGAGCAGGCCTTCCGGGCCGATCTTTCCGCTTTCTCACTCTCCAGCCTGTCTGTCGAAGCCGTCCGCACCAGCGGCTCTATGCAAGACGGAGAGCATTGGACGCTGCTTCCCGCAATTCCCCTCAACGGCAGCGCCCTGTCCGCTTCTCTCCCCGCCAATTCCATCACCACATTCATCCTTGCGGATGTGCATCCATTTTCAGTCCCGTAAAAATGCCAAATGCCCCCGGCCCTTATCCAGGGCCGGGGGCATTTTATTATCTCGTTATTTTCTTCCGATCCTCAGCGTCTTTACCTCAAACGCGCGCATCTCGATTTCCACACCGCCGTTTGCCATGCGCAGCTTCTCTCCCGGATTCTCCAGCATATCGCAGATGTGCACCTGCGTCGCGTCAAATCCAAACGTCAGCCTCGTATTCACAGCCGCATGCTTGCATTCGTAAAGTCTGATGATCATATCGCCACTGCCATCCTCTGCCAGCTTCACCGTGTCGATGATCACATTCTCCGCATCCGCGCCCATCAGGCTGTGCGCCTGTGCGCGGCCATCTGCCTGCGTCACCGGTACGTTCAGTTCATATCCCTCGCGCACCACATCGCTGTCCATAAACGTTCCGTCCCATACGTAGTAGCTGTAGGTAAAGTCGTGCTCACCCTTGTCCGCGTTCAGGTCCGGACAGGTCGCCGCACGCAGCAGCGTCAGCGCAATCTCATCCCCCAACGTGCTGACGCCGTATTTGCTCTCGTTGAGTACCGCAGCACCGCGGTTCTCGTCGCAAAGCGCCGTATAGCGGTGGTTGCATACCTCAAAGCGGTCTGCATCATACGGGCGGCTTCTGTGCGTCGGCCGCTTCACATAGCCGAATTGAATCTCGTTGATCGCCTCGTTGGCATGTACACCCGTAGAGAATGCAGTCTTGAGCAGCCTGTGCGTCTCCTGCCAGTCCACGTGCGTGACAAAGTCAATCCGGCTGCTGTTCGCCTCCAGCGCAATCTCCTGCTCAATCACGGACCTGCCGAATCTGCGCACAACCTTCACCGCGCAGCGCCATGGCGTCTCCTCGATCACCTCAAGCGTCGCGTCCATGCCCATATCCACCTGCTGCTGATCGTACATGCTGTCGATATCCCAGGCGTCGAACTTGCGCGGTACATCCTTGTACAGCCTCATCACGTTCGCCCTGCCGCCGATACAGCGTCTGCCCCGGTTCTCGCATGCGACAATCTCGCCCAGGCCGTTCAGTTCCACCGTCAGCAAACCGTTGCCCAGCAGCGCGCCCCCGTGCTCCAGCGGACATACCAATACCGGATATTCCGGCAGGGTGTGATCCACCTCGCTGCTCCATCCGCACGGCGGCAGCACAGCATAACCATATTGGTCGCCCTGCTTCACCAGCGCGCGGCGCGCCCAGCTCAGGCTGTTGAAGTACGTCACGCCCTCGCCATCCGTCAGCGCATCGCGTGCAGCGGCTGCCATTTCCTTCGCGCTTTCAAGAATCTCGCCGTAAAGCCTGCGCGCCTCTTCGTATACGCGCGCAATGCTCGATCCCGGCAGAATATCGTGGAACTGATTGAGCAGCACGCCCTTCCAGGCCTTGTCCAGCTTCTGCGCCGGATACGTCAGCTTCTTTGCCGCTGCCGCACTCCACATCTCCGCCTCGCGCAGCGCCAGCTCGCTCTTGCGGTTGCCCCGCTTGATCGCTGCCTGACTGGTATACGTGCCCCGATGGCACTGGAAGTACAACTCGCCCACATATTTGTTCTTCGGCGCGCCGTATTCCGCCATGCTTTCAAAGAAGTCTTGCGGCGCGGCAAAGTCCACCTTCGGCGCGCCCTCCAGATCCTTCTGCCTGAGCGCAAATTCGATATGATCGCGGCACGGACCGCCGCCGCCGTCTCCATAGCCGCACGGCAACAGGAATGCCTTCAGGTCACGCTTCTGTACGCGGTTTTTCCAGCGCTCATTGGTCGTCTTCGCATCCGTGCGCGAGGTGTAGTCCATGTGCAGGAAGCTCGTCACCTCGCTGCCGTCCATGCCCTCCCAAGTAAAGTAGTGATACGGGAACGGATCGCTGCCGTTGTACGTCCAGAAAATCTTCTGCGTCGTCAGGTACTTCACGCCGCAGCCCTGCAGAATCTGCGGCAGCACCGCGCTGTAGCCAAACGTATCCGGCAGCCACAGCAGCTGGCAGTCCACGCCAAATTCGTCCTTGTAGAATTTCTTGCCGTGCATGATCTGGCGGATCAGCGATTCGCCGCTGGTCATGTTCGTGTCCGGCTCCACCCACATGCTGCCGTCCGCAATCCACTGTCCCGCACGAATCTTTTCCTTGATCTTTTCGTACAGTTCAGGATACAGCTCCTTGCAGATCTGATAGGTCTCCGGCTGGCTCTGAATGAACTTGTACTCCGGATACATGTCCATCAGGCGTACCTGCTGGGCAAACGTGCGCGCTACCTTTCGCTGCGTCTCCCGGTATGGCCATAGCCAGCATACGTCCAGATGCGCATTGCCGATCGCCGCCATGCGCGGCGCAGTCGTTCCGTTGTGCGCTGAGAGCACAGGCCTGAGCGCTTCTCGTGCCTGCCTGTAATCCGCCAGCCTGCCCTCGCGCTCCTGCTCAAAGTCCACATCCAGCGTGAATCGTTCCAGCGCTTCCTCCAGTTCGCTGGCGCGCAGCGAATCCGGATCGACGCTTTCCAGCAGATCTCTGATCGTCTGCACATCCAGCCACAGCTGATACGCATCCTCGTGCCAGATGCCGTACGTACTCACGCCCATCCTCTGGCGCAGCATTCCGTCCGGCTCTGGCATGTAGTCTCCCGGGCGTACGGGCCCCGTCGCACAGGAGCCCTGCTCCTCGCGCGGATAGCCGTGTCCTGCGTATGCCTCCAGCAGCAGGTGATACGTCTTTCCCGGCTCCGCGTTCGCTGTCAGCACCTGATCGCAGATATAATGGTGCGCCACGCTTACCCATTCTGCCCTGCGCGTGCCGAATGCTTCGCCGTTTACAAATACGGTCGCTTCTCCGCCCTGGCGCAGGTCCATCACCACGCGCTTTCCTGCCGCCGCTTCGGGAATGACAATATCTCCGCGCAGCCAGAGATACCCCCACCTCGGCCCCCACGCCGTGCCTGTGGGCATCGGCGCAAATACGCAGTTCTCCGCCTCCCTACAGGAAAGCATTTCCATCGTCTCAAAGCCTTCCAGCCTGATTTCTCCAAGCGGCTCATAAAACTCCCTTTGCAGCATGTCCGTCCAGTGCTGCAGGCGATCTGTCCATTCTGGTCGCATTTTGGCCCTCCTGTATAGTATTCCGCCTTGTTATCGCTCAGGCGTTTCCTTCTTTCTGCATTGTATCGCGGCGAAGATGCTTCCGTCAAGCGCGGCGCGCGTTTCTTCATTGTATTCCCACGCAGAATCCTTTATAATGGAATCAACAATCATCATACACGGAGGAAACCGTCATGAAGCAATGGACTCGCGCCAATCATCAGCCCGTCCTTCCGCTGGGTAAGGACGGCCGTCGGGCGACCGCCAGCCCCGATCATATTCTCCTTTCCAAAAATGCCGCCAAGGAAGGCATGGTCCTTCTCAAAAATGACAGCCGCATCCTGCCGCTTTCCATGGGCACGCGCATCGCGCTCTTTGGCAAGGGAACCATCGATTACGTCAAGGGCGGCGGCGGCAGCGGTGATGTGACCGTTCCCTACGTCCGCAATCTCTACGAAGGCCTGCTTGAGATCGTCGATCTCGCAACGCTTTTCCCGGATACGATCGAGTTCTACCGTGCACATGTGCAGGCGCAGTATGCCACGGGTCGTGTCCCCGGCATGACCGCCGAGCCCGAGCTGCCCGACGCCCTGCTGCATAAGGCTCGCGCCTTCACCGACACCGCCATCGTCTCCATCAGCCGTTTCTCCGGCGAGAACTGGGACCGCAAGGCCGATTTTGATCCTATCGCCGAGCACAAGAACGTCGATCAGATGCCCATCCGTCTCTCCAACGAGATCTTCGAGCAGGGCGATTTCTATTTCTCCGCTGCTGAGCGCACTATGCTTGAGAAGGTGTCTGCGTCCTTCCCCCGTGTGATCGTCGTGCTCAATACCGGCGGCATAGTCGAAACCGCACGCCTCCGGGAGGATCCGTCCATCGGCGCGGTACTCCTCGCCTGGCAGGGCGGTATGGAAGGCGGCCTCGCCGCTGCCGAGCTGCTCTTTGGCATGGGCAATCCCAGCGGCAAGCTCTGTGATACCTTCGCCCGCGACCTCAAGGACTATCCCTTCGCCGAATCCTTCTACACCAGCGACGACTATGCCGAATACACCGAGGATATTTACGTCGGTTACCGCTATTTTGAAACCATTCCCGGCGCAAAGGACAAGGTCGTCTATCCCTTCGGTTACGGTCTGTCCTATACCTCCTTCGCGCTCAGCGGTCATGCTGTGTCCGTCGACGGCTGCGAAGTGACTGCCTCCGTCTGTGTCCTTAATACGGGCAGCGTTCCCGGCCGCGAAGTCGTTCAGGTCTATGTCAGCGCGCCGCAGGGCCTGCTGGGCAAGCCCGCGCGCGTCCTCGCCGGCTATCGCAAGACGAAGCTGCTCGCTCCGGGCGAATCCCAGATCGTCATTGTCCGCTTCCCGCTCTCTCAGATTGCCTCCTACGACGATCTGGGTAAGGTGCAAAAGTCTGCATGGCTCCTTGAAAAGGGCGATTACACCTTCCATATCGGCACGAGCGTGCGCGATACCGTTCAGGCTGGTACGGTCTATGCGCTCGATCAGGATGTCATCGTCTGCCAGCTTTCTCAGCGCATGGCGCCCACCTCCCTGCCTGCGCGCCTGTGTGCCGACGGCAGCCTGGAGCCGCTGCCCGTCTCCGAGCCCAATGATCCCCGTGCATCTGCGCTCGCGCCCATGACAAAGGAACTCTGGGAGGGCCTTCCTCCTGTGCGTGCGCAGCAGCCGCTTCCCTTCCGCAGCGCTAAACCGCTGCAGCTCAGTCAGGTTGCCGATGGCGAGGTAACCCTGGATGCCTTCATCGCACAGATGACCGATGAGGATCTTGCATGGCTGCTGGGCGGCCAGCCCAATACAGGCGTGGCCAATACCTGGGGCGTCGGCAATCAGGTGCGCTACGGCATTCCCAATATCATGACCGCAGACGGCCCTGCAGGCCTGCGTATCCAGCCCCACGTCGGCGTCACCACCACAGCCTTCCCCTGCTCCACGCTTCTGGCCTGTACCTGGGATCCGGACGTCGTTCACAGTGTCGGCGCAGCAGGTGCACTGGAAGTCAAAGAAAACAACATTGGCATCTGGCTGACTCCCGCCGTGTGCATTCACCGCAATCCGCTGTGCGGCCGTAACTTTGAGTATTACTCTGAGGATCCGCTCCTCGCCGGAAAGCTGGCTGCCGCAATGGTCCGGGGTATCCAGTCCCAGCGCGTCGCCGCCACGCCCAAGCATTTCGCGCTCAACAACAAAGAGACCAATCGCCGCGACAGCGATTCCCGTGCCTCCGAGCGCGCAATCCGTGAAATCTATATCCGCCAGTTCGAGATCATCGTCAAGGAATCGCACCCCTGGTGCATCATGACCTCCTATAACATCATCAACGGCCATCGCGCCAGCGAAAATGTCGATCTGCTCACGCACATTCTGCGCGATGAGTGGGGCTACGACGGCATAGTCACTACCGACTGGTGGACCTTCGGCGAGCACTACAAGGAAGTCATGGCTGGCAACGACCTCAAGATGGCTACCGGTCACCCGCAGCGCCTGCTTGAAGCGCTGGAAAAGGGCGCGCTCACTCGCAGCGCCATGGAGGCCGCCGCAAAGAACATCCTGACCATGATCCTTCGCGTGGATTGATGGACGGGAACGATTGAAGATGCCGTTCCCCCTGGCGAGGGCATTGTCTCTGCGCCCCATGTTCGCTTCGCATTGGCTTTAAGCCGCCAAGCGTGGCAAACGCTGTTTGCCCGCCTAAAAAGAAGCATAATATGAATAAAAAGGACTGTCTGCTCCCTTTCCGGGTTCAGACAGTCCTTTTCTGTTTTGCTCAGCCCAGCGTCATCATGCCTGCCAGGCGGAAAAAGCCATGGATCAGCTTTCTGTTCTTCCAGTAGAACAGCGGACCGCTCCTCGCCTTCATAAACGGATCGAGGAATGCATGGTCCTGCGCAGTCAGTTCCCTTTCATAGGTCTTCACAAACATCGCCGCCTGGCGCTTCTTGTCCGCCGTCGTCTTGCGGATTGCATCCAGATTCCTCAGCTTGCCTGCGATATGCGAAAGGCTGCGCACATCCTTCGCCCCTACACTGTTGGTGCCGTGCTGGCGGTAGTCACTCAGCGGCTCATCGATATAAACCAGCTGACCAAAGCGCGCCGCCACAATCCCCAACCACCAATCGTGCATGATCGTCTGCTTCTCGTCGATACACTCGGCTGCCAGCTTCGCCAGCGCCAGATTGATCCCCGCAGCGCCGCCCGTCACAATGTTCTGCAGCATAATCGCCCGATAGTCAATCTCCTGAGCATACTGCTGCTGGTAGCGCATCAGGCTCGGCGCCAGCGGCACAAGGTTTTCGTCCGTCGGCGTCTGATCGGTAAACGCAAGCACCGGGCAATTCTTGCCGTGTGTTTCTTCCGCCCGGATCATCGCTTCCAGCGTCTTGCCAATCTTCTCCTCATACCATACGTCATCCTGATCGCAGAAAAACATGTACGGTGCTTCGCAGCTTCGCATCAGATGAAAGAAATGATCCCGCGCATTTCCGAATTTTTTACCGGATACGTAGCGCGTAATCCTGTCCGGATACCGGCTCGCGTATTCGTCCAGAATCCGTACCGTCCCGTCTGTCGATCCGTCGTCGGACAGCGTCAGATGCCATCGCGCATCCTTCTGCGCAAGAATCGAATCAATCTGTGCGCCGACATACTTTTCTCCGTTGTATGTCGCCAGCAGAATCTCCGCATATACTCCGTTCATTTTGCCCGTCCCATCTTCGTTTCGTCCCGCCTGCCGAGCCTGTTGCCCAGCAGCCGCGCCGCGCAATCCAAGCAGAAACAGATTGCCTCCAGCGGATGTCCCTCTTTGATCAGCTGCATAAGCACAGCCTTGGCCAGCTTCGTGCCCTCGCCCATCTCCTGTACATGGCAGAAACGCTCCTCATAGCGCTGCATCGTCCTGCCGACAATGTAGTTTCGTCTGAACTGCTGCTTCATCGTCAGGTTATGCGAATGCCGCACGCAGGCGTCACCCGCGTAGGCAATCCGGTATCCCGCTTCAAGCAGGCGCTGTACCATCAGCATATCCTCGTTGGTCATGATCGGATGATCAAATCCGCCCACGGCGAGATAGGCCTCCCGCCTGTATGCGGCAAACACATCCGAAATCATGAACGCGCGAACGCCCATGCACTCAATCGCGCTCGCGTCCCATACGCGGCTTTCCGCCGGATAATTGTGCTCACGCACCAATCGTTCAAACGCTCTGGCGTCCGCCTTGGGCACCTGACGCCCGCCGACAGCCGCCACGCGCGGATCGCTGAGCGGTGCAATCAGCCTCTCCATCGCGTCCGTGCCGTCCGGCATCGCGTCCTGCGTCATCATGATCACCACATCGCCGCTGCTCTTTCGGATCGCCATATCCCGCGTTCCGCCGTGATCAAAGTCCTTGCGTGCAATCGGAATCACCGTCGCGCCCGCATCCTTTGCCCGCTGCACGGTATCGTCCGTGGACTGTGAATCCACCACGATGATCTCGTCCGGAGCTGTCGTCTGTGCGCGCAGCCTTTCCATCAGAGCAGTCAGTTCCCCGCCGGCATTCAGCGTGGGAATGATCACCGAAATTCTCATCTTTGCTCCTGAAATCTTCTTTGCGGTATTCATTGCGATATCTTCCATATCGCGATTCAGTATAGCACACAGCCTGTTCTTTTTCAATGTTCTGCCAGAGAATCGCCCCGGCGCAAAGACACGCAAAAAGGGCCTCCCAAAGGAGACCCTCTTTCTTTGTCACAGCATCGATACACAGTTCTCCCGGAAGGAGAGATATGCCGTATCGCCCACCCTGTATACCTTGCGGCCCACCGGGCAGTAATCGGAGAGCTTCACCAGCGTATCGCCCACCATCACATGGTAGTTCTGATACGCGCCCATGAAGCAGGAAAGCACCACTGTGCATGGCAGCGCGCCTTCGTCCGCCAGGATACCCGCCTCCGGCCGCAGCACCAGGCGGCAAGCCTTGCCTGCGGTAAATCCATCGGGATTGGCCACCTCGACCGGATGCCCGTTGACCTTGACCACGCACCGGTCGCCCTTCACTTCCGCAACCTCTCCGTCCAGGAAGTTGACCTCACCGATGAAATCCGCCACAAACTCACTCTGCGGCTTGTGGTAGATTTCCTCCGGCGTGCCCATCTGTGCGATCACGCCCTTGTTCATAATGATGATATTGTCAGAGATCGCCATCGCTTCCGCCTGATCGTGCGTCACGTATACCGCCGTAATACCCAGTGCCTGCTGAATGCGGCGGATCTCTGTGCGCATGGATACACGCAGCTTCGCATCCAGGTTGCTCAGCGGTTCGTCAAACAGCAGCACGCCCGGCTCCACCACCATCGCGCGCGCCAGAGCGACGCGCTGCTGCTGGCCGCCCGAAAGCTGGTTGGTCATGCGGCTTTCCATGCCCGTCAGCTCCACCAGATCCAGAATCCGCTCCACGCGCTCGTCCATTTCCTTCTTGGGCACCTTGCGCAGCTTCAGGCCGTAGGCCACGTTGTCGTATACATTGTAGTGCGGGAACAGCGCGTAGCTCTGGAAGACCATCGCCGTGTCGCGCTTGTTGGGCGTCAGTGCGTTGATCGCCTCGTCGCCCAGGTAGATTTCACCCGCATCCGGGCTTTCAAAGCCCGCGATCATGCGCAGCGTCGTCGTCTTGCCGCAGCCGCTGGGGCCCAGCAGCGTCACAAAGCTGCCCGGCTCGATGGTCAGGCTCACGTCGTTAACCGCGTAAAACTCCTTGCCCGTCTTGGGATCATTGTAAATCTTGGAAATATGCTCCAGGCGAACGCCTTTCTTTTCCTTGTTTGCCATGGCCTTAGTCCTCCTTCGCCTTCATCACTTTGCTGGTGCCAAAATGCTTGATCACCCAATTCATGATCACAATCGCCGCATAGACGATCGCAATCAGGATCGTTGCATACGCGCAGGCCACGCCATACGCGCCCTTTTCAGCAAACTCGTTGATACGGCAGGTGATAAGCAGATAGCGCGGAGTCACCAGCAGGATGATCGCGCTGATGGCGGTGATCGAGCGCACAAACGTCGTCACCAATCCGCTGAGGAACGAATCCTTGATCAGCGGCAATGTCACCGTCATGAATACCTTTGCGCTGCCTGCGCCCAGGTCATAGGCCGATTCCTCAATCGACTTGTCAATCTGGCGCAGCGCGGAGATGCCGCTTCGCGTGCCGACCGGCAGCGAACGCACCACAAACACGATGACGAGGATCACGCCCGTGCCGTAAATGCCCTGCATCAGGCCCGTGCGGAAGATACCGTTGGCAAAGCCGCGGATGAAACCCACGCCCAGCACCGTGCCCGGCACGGCCATCGCCAGCATGGATACAAACTCGATGAACGCCTTGCTCTTGAATCTCTTCTTGACCACCAGATACGAGATGATCATCGACAGCAGCGCCGTGATCGGCGAAGCAATGAGCGACAGGATAAAGCTGTCGGTAAACGCCTTGAAGCCATCATCGCGGAAGAGCTGCTGGAACCACTTGAGGCTCAGGCTGTAATCGCGGCCCCAGAGCTTGAACAGCGCGCCGAACGGAATAGCAATGTACATCATGATCACGAACGCGGAAAGCAGGGAGCAAACCGTCGTCAGCGGCACTCGCACGCTCTTGTCGTCAATCAGCGCGCGGGCGCGGCTTGCCTTGCCCGTCAGCGTCGCAGCCGTCTTCGCCTCCAGATAGTATTTCTGGATCAGGAACAGCACCAGCGTAATCGCCAGTAGCACAACCGCCATCGCGGCCGCGCCGGTGATGTCGTAGCTGCCGCCCGTGATGCGCAGGTAGATCGTCGTCGCCAGCGTATCATAGCTGCCGCCGATCATCATCGGGTTGGCAAAGTCCGCTACGGATTCGATGAACGTCACCAGGAACGCATTGCCCAGACCCGGCAGCATCAGCGGCAGGGTCACCGTGGTAAACACCTTCATCCTGCTGGCACCCATGTTGCGCGCAGCCTCTTCCATCGAGGGATCGATGTTCTTGAGCAGGCCCTTGAGCATCATGTAACACACCGGGAAGAACGTCAGGATCTGCACGATCGCAATGCCGCCCAGGCCATACACGTTGCTGTCATAAATGCCCAGCAGCTCGCGCGTGATCAGGCCGCCGCGGCCAAAGAGCAGGATCATCGACAGCGACAGCACAAACGGCGGCGATACAACCGGCAGCATGCTCACCACGTCGAACATCTTCTTGACCGCCCTTTGGCGTACATTCACGTAGCAGTCCACATACGCAAACAGAAGGCCGATGATCACTGAGCCAAAGCCCGTAATCATGCCCAGCAGCAGTGTGTTGTAAAACGCCCGATTGAACGTATAATCCGCAAAAATGCGCGGGAACGCATCGAAGGTCAGATAATTCTTCTGTACCTTCACGTAGCAGTTTTCAAAGTCGATGGGCTTATCCTCTTTGAGCACGCGCCCATTTTTGGCAAACATATAGCCCCATGCGCTGTCAAGCGCATCGACATCAAACGTCTCCGCCTTGCCCTTGCTGCTCAGCACGGCGATCTTCCCGTCCTTGATTTCCACATCCGCGCTTCCGCTCTGGATGTCCGTCACAAGCACGAGGTTCGTCTCGCGCACATACACGCTGTCCAGCAGCAGCATGGCCAGCGGATAGAGAATAAACAGCGCGAGCAGCACAGTCAGCAGCACGACGGTGACGACCATCACCGGATCGGCAAAAAATTTCTTGCGCTCAAGCGCCGCGCTCTGGCGTGTTTTCATCGGGCATTCACCCCTCTTTGTGAAATAAAAAGAGGGATGGGGCTTTCCCCCATCCCCCATGGAAATACGTATGGTTACGTCAGGGCTGCCACCCTGAAACCCGCCTGGGGACCAGTCCCCAGACCCCATGTTCGCTTCGCGTCGGCTTGAAGCCGCTCTCCTATGGCGAACTGCGTTCGCCAGCGGGATAAGGGAGTAACAAAGCCCCGCCCCTTCAAAAGGATATTTGATCCGTAAGCCCACTTGTACAGCCCCCAAATTCGAAGCGCTCAAGCACAGTTGCGACTCCGTCGCACGCACGCACTAAACATGAGGCTTTGATTCACCGGGCTCCTTATACCTCCCCAGCGTTCGCGGGTGGTATGGGAGTCCAGAGGGATGTAGGAGGGGCGCGCAGCCCCTCCTCATCCTTCTGGGCACAGCGCAGCGCGTTTCCTTGCTTCGCGGGCAGAATCAATAATTCACAAAGCTCTTATGCGATCACTCGGTCTTAAAGCGGTCATCCGCAGCGGCGCCCAGCGTGTTGAAGTAATCCTCAACATACTTGGTGGTGTTGTTCTTCGCGTCCTCGAAGTCATAGTCGATGACGTTGTTCGGATCCAGACCGAACGGCTCAACGGCGGACGGCTGCTGCGCGCTGTTGATGACCAGGAACTGATAGCTCTCGGCGTCGTCAGCCAGCTCCACGCACTCCGGAGAGAGCGCATACTCGATCCACAGCTTCGCAGCATTCTCGTGCACGCAGCCGTCGAAGATCGCGGTCGCACCGATCTCGAAGGAAGTGCCTTCCTCCGGGATGATCAGGGCGATGTTGTCATAGCCCTGCAGGATCTGGGCGATGCCGTCATGCAGGAAACCGATGCCGATCACGCACTCGCCGATGCCAACCTTCTTGGACGGGCCGGAACCGGACTTGGTGTACTGCGCAACGTTCTTATCGAGCTCCACGAAGTACTTCATGGCCTCGTCGTGACCCTTGAGCTGAACCATGGTGTTGATGATCAGCTTCGCAGTGCCGGCAGTGTTCGGGTTGGACATCCAGACCAGGCCCTTGTATTCCGGCTTAAGCAGGTCGTCCCAGCCCTTGGGCGCTTCCAGGCCCAGGCGCTCGAGCTCCTCGGTGTTGACCATGAAGCCCAGGATACCCTTGTAGATACCGTACCAGTAGCCGTCGGCGTCGCGATACATATCGCCCGCCAGATCCGCAGCATTCGCCGCCTCATACGGCAGCAGCAGGCCGGCCTTGGCGCTCTCGTTGTACGGGTCGGTCGTGCCGCCGAACCAGACGTCGCCGGACGGGTTGCCCGCTTCTTCGTTGATCTTCGCCTGCACCTCGCCGGTGGACAGACGCTGATAGTAGGTCTTGATGCCGTACAGTTCTTCAAAGTGCTTCGCGGCAGCAGCCAGATACGGCTCCTCGCAGGAACCATAGACGATCAGCTCGCCCTCTTCCTGAGCGGCAGCGATCAGCGCAGGATCGATTTCGGCCATCGCGCACGCAAAGGACAGCGTGAGCAGCGCAGCCAGCAGGAGCGCAAACAGTTTCTTCATAGTCAGTTCTCCTTTTCAGTTATTTACACGGTTCATCGCACGAGCCGTGCAGGCATTTTGCCTATTTCTGGCTACATTATATATGGATATGTTGCACGCTGTCAACAACAAGTTCGTCAAATAGCAGACAAAGAAAGGGAGGACTTTCGCCCTCCCCGTTCCTTCTGTTTTACGCCCTCACTGCGGCAATCGCCGCCTCCAAGCTCGCGCAGTCTTCCACCGCATAGCAGGCAATTTCACTGCCCACAGTCTTGCCAACAAAGCCGGAAAGCGCCTTGCCCGGTCCGATCTCGATCACCGTATCCACGCCAAGCTCCTGCAGGCGGCGGATGGTGTCTTCCATGTATACGCTCTCCTGAACCTGGCGGCAGAGCAGCGCAGGAATCGTATCCTCTTCGCCCATCATGTCGCCCAGGCAATTGAACAGCACCGGAATCTTCATCTCCGCGAACGCTTCCGTTTCAAAGCGCGCCTTGAGCGCCTCGCCTGCCGGCGCCATCAGCGGCGTATGGAACGGGCCGCTCACGCGCAGGGGCATCAGCCTTCTCGCCCCCGCCGCCTTCGCCAGTTCGCCAGCCTTGGCAACCGCCGCCTTCTCGCCGCCGATCACCAACTGGCCCGGGCAGTTGTAATTGCAGATCTTCACCACGCCCGCATCTGCCGCCTCCGCGCAGCAGCGCTCAAGCGTTTCTCGATCGAGCATCAACACCGCCGTCATCCCACTCTCAATGCCCTCGGCAGCCTTTGCCATCGCCGCACCGCGGTATGCCGTCAGCTCAATCGCCTGCTTTGCCGTGAATACGCCTGCACAGTGCAGTGCGCTGTATTCGCCCAGCGACAATCCCGCCGCGACCTCCGGCACAATCCCATTCTCCGCCAACACAGCGTTCACGCCCGCCGCAAAGGCAACCATGCACGGCTGCGTGTACTGCGTCTGATTGATCACCCCGTCGGGATCCTCAAAGCAGACCT
>JAFQIF010000018.1 GCA_017397695.1 Clostridia bacterium | reverse complement strand
GGGATTTCATCCCCAAACCCCTGACAAGGGATTTCATCCCTTGACCCTTCTTCGCTTCGCGGCGGCTTGAAGCTGCCTTAATGAACTTTCTATCCCTTTATCGCTGCTGCGTGATCTGATTATACCCCGGAATACTCGGATCGCGTCCGATCCGGGTATTATCCTGCGTGCGGTCACGCAGCTCAGCAACGGGATGCTGCGCGGTTTCAAAACGGTAATCCTTGCCGTTCTTGCGGATTGTTTGCTCAATCACTTGATGACTGGCAACCTGATCGGTGCTCTGGTGAACGATATCCTGATAGGCGAAGAACGGATCGGCACGCTCCAGCGTCTGCACGGGTACGGGACACTTGTCCTTATATGTGTTCTGCACCGTGGTGAGTACGCTGCGCACATAGGGAATGTTGCTTTCCAGCTTCAGCGGCGCCGGGAAGACAGGATCCGGAATCACCTGCTGCCAGTGCTTGCCCTCGTACTGTTCCAACAGCTGCGCGGCTTTGTGCAGATGGGAAATCTCCTGCTCCAGGTTCTGCTCCCAGATGGCCTTGATGTATGGGTCGCTCTCTGTCTGTGCGCAGGACCAGTACAGATAGCACTCCGCATACTCATGCATCAGCATGCATTCCAGCCATGTGGTCGTCGGATCCATCAGTGCTTCGTACTGCGTAACGTGCTGCTCCTCAATCATGGCGATCTCCTGATAGAGCTTGCGTCCCAGATCGTTCTTGTAGAAACCGGTCTGGTTCATGTAGTAGTTCATCGTTTGCTGCTCTGCGGCGGTGATAATCATCGATGCCAGCTTATCAAACAGCGGTGCATCCTTGTCAAGTGCGCAGGGGATACCGTCGCGCGGGAATCGGTGCTCGCTGATGGTCGGGCGTCCTGGCATGATCTCCGTATACCGGCCGACCAGACGCTCGGCGTGCTCACCTGTGTCCATTTCCATCAGATCGGCATAGCGGTACAGGTGATCGAAGTCCTCCAGAAGTGCCAGGTCCAGCGCCTGCTTCACATTTTCGCAGCATACGCGCTTGGCCAGATGGGCCGTCAGGTCGACGGCAAGCTGCTCGTAGCTGATGGTGTGCTCGAGGATGGATTCGCTGATGGGCTTCAGGTTGGCCAGCTTCTTTTGCTGCTGCTGTTCGGTTCTGCGGGTCATGGCAAGCTCGCGGCGCAGCTCATGGTTCGGGCAGTGGCGCGCCATCTGGTGGCTGAATTTGACGGATTCGAACTCTGTGCCGTTCATCAGGATGATGCGGCATTTGGTGTACGGGTCAACCTCCATCGGGTGATACGCACGCGGATAGAGCGCACAAAAGCTTTCATATGTAGCGGTAACGGGCGCGGCCTTTTGCGCAAACGGATTCATCTGATCACTCTCCTTGCGCACAGTGTATCCGCGGCAGGGAGCGTATATGCATGCTTTTTCGCGTCAATCACCGTTTTATAGATCAAAGAAGGACTATAAAAACGGAAATGATGAATTAATCTTTTGATCTTGTATGTAAGGTGAAAAAAGATTATAATAATATGGTAAATAGCTGGATTTCCCCAATGAGGGAACCAAGAGAAACGGAGGAAAAACCATGACGCAAATTTTCGGTAATTTTGCGGATCTGACGGTTCAGATGGTCATCATGTGGATCATTGGCGCTGTGATGATTTATCTGGCCATCAAGAAGGAAATGGAGCCGACGCTCCTGCTGCCGATGGGCTTTGGCTGTATCCTGTGCAACATGCCGAATTCCGGTATGGTGCATACGCTGGAGATCCTGTTCCAGGCCGGCGTTGACAATGAGCTCTTCCCGCTGCTGCTGTTCATCGGCATCGGTGCGATGATTGATTTCGGCCCGCTGCTGGCCGATCCGAAGCTGCTGCTCTTCGGTGCTGCGGCGCAGTTCGGCATCTTCTTCACCCTGTCTATGGCGAGCCTGCTGGGCTTTGAGCTGCGCGACGCGGCGTCCATCGCCATCATCGGCGCTGCCGATGGCCCGACGTCCATCTTCGTGGCGCAGACCCTGAAGAGCAACTACACGGCGGCGATCATCGTTGCGGCATATTCCTACATGGCGCTGGTGCCGATCGTGCAGCCCTTCTGCATCAAGCTCGTCACCACCAAGGAAGAGCGCATGATTAAAATGGAATACACCCCGGGCAAGATCAACAAGACTACCCGAATCCTCTTCCCGATCGTGGTTTCCATCATTGCCTCCCTGGTCGCGCCGGATTCTGCTGCGCTGGTCGGCTTCCTGATGTTTGGCAACCTGCTGCGTGAGTGCGGCGTGCTGCGCAGCCTGTCCGAGGCCGCGCAGAATCAGCTGGCAAACCTTGTTTCCCTGCTGCTGGGCTTGACGGTTGCCGTTCGCATGCAGGCGGAGAGCTTCCTGGTGCCCGAGACCCTGATGATCCTCGCGCTGGGTCTTGTCGCTTTCATGTTTGATACCTTTGGCGGCGTGTTCTTCGGCAAGTTCATCAATCTCTTCTCCAAGAAGAAGATCAACCCGATGGTCGGCGCTGCGGGCATCTCCGCGTTCCCGATGTCCTCCCGCGTTATCGCCAAGATGGCCCGCGACGAGGATCCCTATAACTTCATCCTGATGCAGGCTGCTGGCGCGAACGTGGCCGGTCAGGTTGCTTCTGTCATCGCCGGCGGTCTGATTCTGGCGATGGTTGGTCCGCTGGTCTGATCATAAGAAGGAGGAAAAGTGATGTCTATTAACTTTGGCGCGTTTGTGTCTTCCCTCCGCTTCATGGTCGAGGGTTGGCTGGGTATCTTCATTGTCATGGGCGTGATCATCGCCTGCATCTACGGCCTGAACAAGGTTGCGGACAAGCTTGAAGAAAAGGCTGCGAACAAGGAATCCTGAGAAGCGGTCTTGGGTTTTTCTCGGAAAACGGAGCGTTACAGAATTTATGAAACAAAAGAAGCGGTTGATGTGCCGCTTCTTTTTTGACGGAAAGAGGGAATTGCCGGTGCCCTCTCGAATCTTTCACGCAGACAGATTTCGATTTCTGAGAAAGCGAGTGAGTATAGATGGATCAGGTTCGGCTGGGCATTGTAGGCTTTGGCGCGATGGGCCTGCAGCATGCGCGTGTGATACTGGAAAGCGTACACGAAGTGAGGCTTGCCGCTGTGGCGAGCAGGAATGTGCAGAATATTGCCGCGCTGCGGCAGATCCCGGGCGGGGAAGATGTGAAGGCATTCGATACGCCTGCGCAGATGTATGCCAGCGGGGAGATTGACGCGGTGCTCATTGCCTCGCCGCACAGGGCGCATGTGGCGCAGGCGAAGGAAGCGTTTGCCGCGGGCATGCATGTTCTGATGGAAAAGCCGGTAGGCGTGACGACGCAGGAGGTTCGCACGCTGATTGACGCGGCGGATCAGAGCGGGAAAGCGTTCGGCGTGATGTTCAACCAGCGCACGCACCCGGCCTACCGGAAGATGAAGGAACTGGTCGCTTCCGGCGAGCTGGGCGAGATCCGCCGCACGAACATCATAATCACCGATTGGTTCCGCGCGCAGAGCTACTATGATTCCTGCGCCTGGCGCGCGACATGGAAGGGCGAGGGCGGCGGCGTGCTGCTCAATCAGGCGCCGCACAATCTCGATCTGTGGCAGTGGATCTGCGGTATGCCAGTCAGGCTGCGCGCGTTCTGCCATCACGGACGCTGGCATGATATCGAGGTCGAGGACGACGTGTCGGCCTATGTCGAGTATGCCAACGGCGCGACGGGTACGTTTGTCACCTGTACGGGTGAGGCACCCGGCACGAACCGGTTCGAGATCTCCATGGATGGCGGCCAGCTGCTCTATGAAAACGGACGGTTGATGCTGGCCAGGCCTGAAATGCCCGTGAGCCGGTTTATCCGGGAATACCCGGGTGGCTTCGGCAGCCCGAAGGTGACGGTGGAAGACATCACGCCCGAGGGGGAATACGCCATGCATGCGGGCGTGACGCGCGCATTTGCGCGCCATATCCTCTACGGTGAACCGATGGTCGCTGACGGCCGCGAGGGACTGAGCAGCCTGATGCTTGCCAATGCGATGCTGCTCTCCTCCTGGGCGGATGAGACGATTCCCATGCCCTTTGACGCGGCGATGGACGCGCAGTTCGCAGCGATGCTCGAAGAGCGCGCAGCCAAGAGCCCCGAGAAGGTGGCTAAACCGGTTGTGCTTGATCTCAAAAAATCGTATTGATGCAAAGAACCCCTCCGGATTCCGGAGGGGTTTTATGCAAAAGAAGAACGTTTTGGGTTGCCGCCCTAAGCCCTGCTTGAGGGACATTGTCCCTCCCGGGAAACTCGCATAGTCGCGCAAGCGCTCCTTGCGATTTCCGACGCTTCGCGCGGATAAAAGCAAGCAAGGTTAATCAACGCGGTTAAAAACGCGGGTACCACAGCGCACGCCCCAGGCGCGGCCATTGCGGATCAGGAACTCGTGGCGCACGCCCTGATCGTAATCCTTTTCGGGATCATAGGAGAGGAAGCACGTGCCGCCGCAGTAGGCGAAGGCGGTCGTATTGCCGTCGCGCGTGCGCAGCAGTTTTCCGTTCTTTTCCTCGATGATCAGGTGGCTGGGTACGCCCTCATGGCCGAGGTAGTGGCCGGTGATCATCTCCGGCGCGGAGAAGTCTTTGCCGGTGGGGTTGAACCAGCGGTGGCTCTTGTCCAGCGGAAGGCCGATCACGGCATTGTATATTCCCCACATCAGCTCATCCATGTCCTCATCGCCTTGATTGCACAGCACGGAGAAGCCGAAGCCTTCGCCAAGCAGCAATCCGCCCTTGGTGGATACGCCGTGCAGGCCGCCGGAATGCTCGCAGATGACATGTCCTTCAAACGGGCGCTTGTTGATGCCCATGCACATGGCGTTGAGTTCATGCAGGCCATGATGCTTGCCGCACAGCAGCTCGATCGCCTTGCGCGGGATAACCTGCATGCCCTCATGCATGCCGAAATTGGCAATCATGCGGTAATAAACAGCCATGTCCCTGGCGGTGGATTTGACCATCGCGCAGCCGCGGAACGGGGGCAGAATGCTCCAGTTATCGTCGCATTCGCGCACGCCGTCGTTCATTTCAAAGAGGGATGTGATGTTCCCGCCGGACAGCGCGCGGGCGGCGTTGACGCCGTTATCCAGGATGGAGCGCGTCATGCCCAGCGGGGCAAAGATGCGCTCATGCATGAACTGCTCCAGCGGCATGCCTGCTGCCTTGTCGATGACATAGGAGAGCACAGCATATCCCTCGTTGGAGTAGCTCATCACCTCGCCCGGCGCGCCGAGCGCTTCGTAGCCGCAGTGTGCAATGTAATCGAGAATATGCTCGATTTTGTCCATCTGGTTGGGTGCGGTCCGGCGCATTTCCAGCAGCCAGTCGCTTTCCTGCCTGTCCACGCTGTTCATGGCGATGGACCACTCCAGCGGCTCCATCGGCGGGATGCCGGCTGTATGCATCGCCAGATGGCGGATGGTCACCGCTTCCCTTGGCTGGCCGGCGATGGCAAAGCCCGGCAGGTAATCGCTCACCGGGTCATGGATGCTGAGCCTGCCCTCGGCATGGAGAATGCAGGCACACAGCGCCGTCATGGATTTGCTCATCGAGGCGATGCCGTACATGGTATCGCTGTCTGGGCAGGTTTTTTCCGCGCTGTCGCGGAAGCCGTAGTTCCACGCGTATTCAAAGCCGTTCGGGCCGGCAATATAGGCGGATACGCCTGCAAGGTTCTTCTTTTCTGCCCAGCGTGTCAGGTGTGCGTTAAGCTTCGCTTTGTCGATCATATGCGTCCTCCGGTAAGAAGAATAAAGCATTGATATGATTATAACACGAAAGATGGGCATGGAAAAGACTTCGGGATTGTATCTTGAAAAAAGCGGTCAATGGCGGTACACTATATCCGTATGCATATGGAAAAGCAACCTTCAGAGGAGTTTATATGGATCAAAAGAAAGCGGGCGTGCTGCTCAGCTACGGCCAGACCGTGCTCTCCACGCTGATTTCCCTTGTCTATACGCCGGTGATGCTGCGCCTGCTCGGCCAGAGCGAGTACGGCACATATACGCTGGTCAATGGCTTTATCTCCAACCTGAGCCTGATGAGCTTTGGTCTGGGCAGCGCATATATGCGCTACCATACCCGCTATGAGGCCAGCGATGGCGAGGACGGCGTGGCGAAGATCAACGGCATGTTCATGGTCATCTTCCTGGTCATCGGTGCGCTGAGCCTGGTGGTTGGCGGCGTTCTGGTGGCGAATGTGCACAACATCTTTTCTGCCAAGCTGACGCCTGCTGAGGTAGAGACTGCGCGCGTGCTGATGGCGCTGCTGGTGGTCAATATTGCGGTTTCCTTCCCCTGCAGCGTGTTCACGTCGTATATCACGGCAAAGGAGCGCTTCTTCTTCCAACGCATGGTCAGCATGATCCGTACGGTGCTCAATCCGATCGTGATGCTGCCGCTGCTGCTGATGGGTCTGGGCAGCGTATCGCTGGTGCTGGTCACGCTTGTGCTCAGCGTGGTTACGGATGTATCCAGTGCGGCCTACTGCTTCCGAAAGCTGAATATGCGCCTGACCTTCGGAAAGTTTGACTTTAAGCTGCTGCGCGAGATGGGCGGTTTCTCGTTCTTTATCTTCCTGAACATGATTATCGACCAGATTAACTGGACGGTGGATACCACAATTCTGGGCATCGTATCCGGCACGGCAGCAACGGCGATTTACGGCGTGGGCAGCCAGCTGCACCGCTACTACATGACGCTCTCCACATCGATCTCCGGCGTGTTTGTGCCGCAGATCAACCGCATTGTTGCCCGCGGCGAGGGCGACAGCGCGCTCACGAAGCTCTTTACGCGTGTGGGGCGCATCCAATTTATGCTGCTGATGCTGGTGCTCACCGGTTTTATCTTTGTGGGCGAGCCGTTTATCGAGGCATGGGGCGGCGGCGAGTATGAGGGAGCGTATCCCATCGCGCTGCTGCTGATGGCGCCGGTGACGGTGCCGCTGATCCAGAACCTGGGCATTGAGATCCAGCGCGCCAAGAACAAGCATCAGTTCCGCTCCAAGGTCTATTTCTTCATGGCGCTGTTCAATGTGGCAATCTCCATTCCGCTGGCAATGCGCTATGGCGGCATGGGCTGTGCGCTGGGCACGGCGATTTCCATGGTTGCATGCAATGGCTTTGTGATGAACTGGTATTACCACAAGCATATCGGATTGGACATGGCATATTTCTGGAAGAGCATTCTGAGCATCATGCCCTCGTTCATTCCGCCGGTCCTGCTGGCTCTACTGGCGCTGAAGCTGCATGATTTTGTGGGCTATGGCGGCGTGCTGGCGTTTGCGATGCCGTACTGCGCGGTGTACTGTGCAAGCGTTTACGCACTTGCGATGAACGACAGCGAAAAGGATATGGTGCGTGCCATGGGACGCAAGCTGATTCGCAGATAAATGAAGGGGACGGGCTGTAAGGCCCGTCCTTTTGCATATATGTTCAAAGCTGGAAATGGCCTGTGCATCCGGTATCGCCCATGAGAAACCGTGCGCCCAGCGCAAGCGCACGCCTGCAGACCGTATCGGGCGCAAGATCGCTGTGGCGGATACACTGGATACTGACGGAGTCGCCGAAAAAGCCGTGCGTGCAGCCCTGTGTATCGCGCAGCAGCAGGGCGTCTGTCCCTGTGAGCAGCATCACAAGCGGCACGCCGGCCTCGCGGGCTTCCAGCAGCAGGATGTCCAGCGCTGGCAGCGGGCAATCTGCCGCGCCCGCCACGGGCACGATAACAGCGGCGGTGCGTCCCTCATGCAGCGCGCGATCGAGCGCTTCGCTGCTGACGGGCATGGTCATGCGAACGATGCGCGCGCCGAGCGCGCTCAGCGCCTCGCTCATGGCGCGCGTCATCGCGCTGTCGTGTCCGGCAAGCAGCACGCGCCTGAGACACCATGCGTTCAGAAGGTGATGCTCCATATCGCTTCCTCCCCGTGCAGAAGATGATGTAGTGTATGGTGCGCAGGATGAGAATAGTCTTTCCTGACTGGGCGAGGATCACTCTTTTTTCCTGCTTCGCGATGTGGTATAATAATCCCAATAAGCTTTGCACGGAGGCCTTGACGATGATGAAGAAAACCGCAGCGATCATGATGACGCTGATGCTTTGCATGACTGCCTGCTGCGCGCAGGCGTTTACGCTTACGGGGCGGGAAGTTGAGCAGGTAGAACGCAACTGGGCGACCAACAAGTTCTTTGCGCGCATGGAAGCGCTCACGGGGATTGCCGTGGAGGCCAAGGGCGTGGCGGATGCGGAGGATTATGACGCGCTGCTCAGCGGCATGCTCAAGGGCAATATTACCACCGATGCACTCTTTAAGGCTGACCTGACCCGCGCGCAGGAGAAAGCGCTGCTGGACAGCGGGGCGATTATCGATCTTGCGCCGCTGATCGATGCACACATGCCCAATCTCAGCGCGCTGCTGGCCGCGCATCCCGAATGGCGCGAGATGATGACGCTGGAGGATGGCCGCATTGCGTCTCTGCCGCAGATCAATGAAAAAGAGCGTCAGGCAGCGCTGTGGATCAACAAGAGCTGGCTGGACAAGCTGGGCATGGCGATGCCGCAGACGCTGGAAGAGCTGACGGCGGCGCTGATTGCCCTGCGCGACAGCGATTCCAACGGCAACGGCAGGGCGGACGAGGTTGGCGCGGACCTGATCGGTGTGTATGAGATGCGCTGGCTGCTGCCGTATTTCGGCATCGTGGCGGACGACTACCATCTTGCGCGCGGTGAAAGCGGCGAGATCGTATTTGCGCCGGCGCTTCCGGCGTACAGGGAGTTTATTGCGCTGCTCAGACAGTGGAACGATCAGGGCGTGCTGCCGGAAGATGCGTTTACCCGCGTGCACAGCACAGCGCTGCTGAGCGAATCCAGTGAGGAGAAGCCGATTGTCAGCGGCATGCTGATGTCTGTTACGCCGTATACGCATGTTGAGGTGAGCGCCGTTACGCAGTACGAGCCGGTGCTCATTGCTGGCCCGGACGGCAAGGTGCGCTGGCGCGATATGCTGGGCTGCGTGTGGCCGGGCTGCTTTGCTGTGACCAGCCGCTGCGAGGATCCTGCGCAGGCGCTCAAGTGGGTGGATGCGCTCTACGTCCAGGAGGGCGCGCTGCTGGGCTATGCCGGCGTGGAGGGCGAGGATTACACCTATACCAGCGAGGGCTACTGGGCGTTTGATGTGCAGGATAACAGTGATATCAGCCGCATCCGCAGCGAAGTACTCATGTATACGGGTATCATGATGCCGGGCCTGTATCCGGCGGACTTTGTGAATCAGGTGGACAGCGCGCTGGACCGCCATATCTTTGAGGCGAGCGAAAGGGTACGTGCGGTCAGCGAGCGTGTGACGCAGCCCTATTGCCTGAATGACGCCGATCAGGAAAAGGCCGATGCGCTGGCGGTAAAGATCGGCAAGCTGGTGGACGAAGGCATTGCGCGCTTTGCTACTGGCGAAATGGAGCTGAGCGACGCAAACTACGATGCATGGCTGAGCAGCCTGCGCGCGGCGGGCAGCGAAGAGCTTGTTGCGCTGTTCGCAGATGCAAAGTAATACGCATACTTGCAAATAAAAAGGGATGACCGGATGGTCATCCCTTTTGTGATATGGTTTATTTGAGTTCAGTCTTGAGTGCAGCCACGAAGGCGTCCATCTCCTCGTAGGAGATGATCAGCGGCGGCGCAAGGCGCAGCACATTGCCTGAGGCCGTGCCGGCCACGAAGCCGCGCTCAAGCAGCCTGCCCATGAGCTTGCCCGCCGGATAATCCTGCGGCAGCTGAATGCCGATGAGCATACCCATGCCGCGCACCTCGACGATCTTGTCGCTTTCGATGGCCTTGAGCGCGTTCATCAGGTATGCGCCCTTCTCCTTGGCGACGGCGCTGTAGTCGTTTTCGATCATATAGCGCATGGCGGCAAGCGCCACGGTGCAGGCAAACGTATTGCCGCCGAAGGTAGAGCCGTGATCGCCCTTGGAGATCTTGCTGGCAACTTTTTCGCTGGCAAGGATTGCGCCGATGGGGAAGCCGCAGCCCAGGCCCTTGGCGCTGGTCATGATATCCGGCACGACGCCGTACTGCTGATAGCAGTAGAGCGAACCCGTTCGGCACACGCCGGTCTGCACCTCATCGAAGATCAGCAGCATACCCATTTCGTCGCACAGTGCGCGAACTGCCTGAAGATACTCGCAATTGCCCGGCGTTACGCCGCCCTCGCCCTGCATCGGTTCGAGCATGATCGCGGCGGTTTCGTCGTCGATAGCTGCCTTGAGTGCGTCAAGATCGTTGTAGGGCACCTGCGTGAAGCCCTTGGGCAGCAATGCGCGGAACGGCTCCTGATAGTAGTCGTGGCCCGTTGCGGCGACAGTTGCCAGCGTACGGCCGTGGAAGGAATGATCGGCAGAGATGATCTTATAGCGCTTGCTGCCCTGCGCGTAGAAGTATTTGCAGGCCAGCTTCATGGCGCCCTCGTTGGCTTCTGCGCCGGAGTTGGAGAAAAACACGCGGTCGGCAAAGGTATGCTCACACAGCAGAGCGGCCAGCTCCGCCTGCGGCTGGACATAGTAGATATTGGACGTATGCAGCACGCCGGCCTGTGCCTGCGCGATGATAGCATCGGTGATGGCCGGGTGATTGTAGCCCAGCGCGTTGACCGCGATGCCGGCAAACAGATCGGTATATGCCTTACCGTCCTGATCGTAGAGCTTGCTGCCTTCGCCGCGCACAAAGCACACCGGTGCGCGCTCGCCGAACACCTGCAGGAAATACTGACTGTCCAGAGACTTGATATCGGAAAGGTTCATAGGAAGAGACCTCCGTGACTGAATTGATGGGGACGTTTGGGGACGTCAGGGGATGTTAGGGCTGCCGCCCTAAGACCCGCCTGAGGGACAATGTCCCTCAGACTCCCTAT
>JAFQIF010000205.1 GCA_017397695.1 Clostridia bacterium | reverse complement strand
GAAATCGCAAGGAGCGGCAGTATGCCGCGACTATGCGAGTTTCCCGGGCGCAGAAGGCGACAATTACGATTCCGGTACAGATTGAAAGAATTTCTCAGACTACACAAATTCTTTCAAAGCTGTGTCAGAATCAAAAGCGTCGCGTTCGACTCCTGTTTGATTCTTGCTTATCTGGCGCTTCGCGCATGGGTTACGTTGGGCTGCCGCCCAAACCTGCCTGAGGGATTTCATCCCTCAGACTCCCTTCTTCGCTTTGCGGCGGTTTTAATATTCCTTAATGAACTAAATATCCCTTATGCATATTAAAAGACACAGAGCCGAAGCTCTGTGTCCTGCATATTTGCTTAGAAAATGGTATCCGCCTTCACGAACACGCGCGCGGGCGTTTCCTCAATCTCCGCCTGCACATACAGCCAATCGCCCAGCTGAGCCAGTACGGTAACCTGCGTGCTCGGCTCAAGCACAGCCGCCCATCCGGCAAACGGATCGTCTGCCAGCGGATTGTCGCTTGCATGCGCAGTCTCTTCAATCATCGCGGAAAACCCGTCTTCAAAGCTGAGCTGCGGCTCGTAGGGGATGTCGGTAATCGATCCGGCCTCAACCCAGCCGATCGGTCCGAAGCTGCTCTCCGTGCCCTGAGCGACCATTGCCCAACAGTCATACTGTCCAAAGAGCACATACGGCTCGCCGGTGTTGAGCGTCTGCTTTCCCTGACGATAAAAGCCCTGCGTAGGGCCGCAGTACAGGTCGAGTACCTGACCGTCTGCCTCGGCGGGCATCTCAAGTGCCTCAAGCGCGGCGACGCCGGAAGCCTCGCCCAGCACTGCGCACGGCAGCAGGCAGATGAGCATGGCGGCGAGCATGATTCTTAAAAAGCACATCGGAAAAACCTCCTGTCTTTGCGGCAAGGGGAAATGGCCATATATTCCGCAAAACCGTCCTGTCCGGACGGCAGGGAATGCTCGTGTTGTTATATTCTTATGATAACAAATCAGCGATCGTTTGTCAAAGCCTGCGCATGTGTTTCTGGCCCATCCAGTCCGCTTTCATCATGTACAGCGTAAAGAAGATGCAGCTCAATCCCCAGGTGATCGGATATGCCCATGAGACAGTGGTCAGCACGGGACGAAGCTGCGTGGCGATGGTCACATACGGTACGCGGATGACGCACCAGCAGATGACCATGCCCAGCATGGCGATGCTGGATTTGCCTGCGCCGCGCAGGGAGGCGGCGATGGCATGCGTGTATGCGGCCAGGAAGAAGAAGGGCGTTGTCGTGCGCTGATGCATCACGCCGTAGGCGATTACCTCCGGATTGCCGTCAAACAGGCCGATGAGATGGGGCGAGAATACCCATATGATCAGGGCGACGGTTTCGGCAATGCCGGCGGAGCAGAGGATACCGATGCGAATGCCCTTCTTTGCACGATCGGGACGGTTCGCGCCCAGATTCTGGCTGACGAATGTGGTCAGCGCCATGTTGAAGCACGTGACCGGCAGGAAGGCAAAGCCCTCAATGCGCGAATGTGCGCCGCAGCCCGCCATGGCAGCCGCACCGAATGCATTGATGTTGGACTGGACGACGACATTGGCGAAGGAGATAATGCAATTGGCGATACCTGAGGGGATACCATTGGAGAGGATGGCGCGCAGAGCAGGCATATCGAAGCCCAATTTGCGAAGATTCACGCGGTAATCCCTGTCGCTGTGCATCAGGCGATACAGGCACAGCAGCATGGAGACGACCTGAGAAATGGCCGTAGCCACGGCGGCGGAAGCAACGCCCCAATGGAATACGCCGACAAACAGAAGATCCAGCGCAACGTTGATCACGGAGGAGACGATCAGGTAATACAGTGGATGACGGCTGTCGCCCACGGCCTGCAGGATGCCCATGCAAATGTTGTACATGACAAAGGCAAGCGAACCAAGAAAATAGGTGCGGAAATATGCGATGGATTGGGGAAGAACGGTTTCGGGCGTGCCCATCAGGCGAAGGAGAACGGGCGAGAGCGCAGCGCCGACGACCGTCATGAAGCAGCCCACGACCAGGCCGCTGGCCAGCATGGTGTGAATTGCCTTCTGTACGCGTGGGATGTCGCGCGCACCGTAGTGGCGGCTGATGACCACGCCGGCGCCCATGGCCAGACCGTTGAAAAAACCGATAAACAACTGAATCAGACTGCTGGAGGAGCTGACCGCAGCGAGGGCGTCGCTGCCCAGAATATTGCCTACGATCAATGAGTCGGCGGTATTATAGAGCTGTTGGAAGAGATTGCCCAGCAGCAGCGGAAGCGCAAACGCAATGAGCTGGCGGGCAATCGGCCCTTCGGTCATCAGCGTGGAACGCTCAACCTGTACATGACGGCGCATACATGCTCCTCCTTGAACATCCGTAATCTATGGATATTATACGCCTTTTTGAAACGGGCATCAATAGAAAACAGCTGTGCAGCAGGATGCTGCACAGCCTAAACTCGGTTTCTAAAAACCATCGCGAAGTGAAGAAGGGGTCTGGGGCGGCAGCTCCATCACTTACACCGCAAACTCCTTGAGGAACGTTTCGCCCGCTTCGATGGTCTCGCGGACGCGGTTCGGGGCCGGGCCGCCGGGTACGTCGCGCAGGGTTACGCAGGCGCGCATGGAGCAGGCCACGAAGATGTCCTCTTCAAAGAGCTCGGAGAAGCTGCGCAGCTCTTCCAGGCTCAGGTCGAGAAGGCCCTTGTTGTCCTTGACACAGTAGAGCACCAGACGGCCGATGACCGCGTGCGCATCGCGGAAGGTCATGCCCTTCTTGACGAGATAGTCGGCAGCATCGGTCGCGTTGGTAAAGCCGCCCTCGGCGCTGCGGGCCATGTTGTCCGCGCGGAAGGTACAGGTAGAGAGCATGGCGGTGAAAACCATCAGGGACTTGATGAGTGTGTCGCGTGCGTCGAAGAGACATTCCTTGTCTTCCTGCATGTCCTTGTTGTAGGTCAGCGGCAGGCCCTTGAGCGTGGTCAGCAGGCCGATCAGATCGCCGTAGACACGACCGGTCTTGCCGCGGATGAGCTCGGCAACGTCCGGATTCTTCTTCTGGGGCATGATGGAGGAGCCGGTGGCAAAGCTGTCGTCCATCTCTACGAACTTGAACTCATGCGTGCTCCAGATGATCATCTCCTCGCAGAAGCGGGACAGATGCATCATGCACACGGAAGCGGCGTAGATGTAATCGCAGACATAATCGCGATCGGACACAGCGTCCAGTGAATTGAGCGTGATGGAAGAGAAGCCCAGCAGCTCCTGCGTGCGATAGCGGTTGAGCGGGTGGGTCGTGCCGGCGAGCGCGCCGCTGCCCAGCGGGCAGACGTCGGCATGCTGGTATACTTCTTTCATGCGCTGCATGTCGCGGCTGAACATCTGGAAATACGCCATCATGTGATGGCCCAGCGTTACCGGCTGCGCGCGCTGCATGTGGGTATAACCCGGCATGATGCTCTCGCAGTGGCGCTTGGCGATCACGATGAGCGCCTCGCACAGCTCGCGCTGGAATTGAATTGCTTCCTTGGCGATCTGCTTGATATACATGCGGCTGTCCAGCGCAACCTGATCGTTGCGGCTGCGCCCGGTGTGCAGGCGCTTACCTGCCTCGCCGATGCGCTCGGTGAGCAGCTTTTCCACGTTCATGTGAATGTCTTCGGCGTCGAGCGCAAACTGGATCTTGCCTGCATCCACATCATCGCGGATGGACTTGAGGCCTTCAACCATGGCGTCCGCATCCTCTTTGGAAATTACGCCTTGCTCGCCGAGCATGGTGGCATGCGCGATGGAGCCGGTGATGTCCAGATGAGCCAGGCGCTGGTCAAACGTGATGGAAGAATGGAAATCGTCGACCAGTCCGCTGGTCTGCTTCTCGAAGCGTCCGCCCCAGAGTTTCATAGGTGTGTCCTCCTGTCGAAAGAAAAGAGCTGTAAGGCGTCACCTTGCAGCCCGTTTTATATCTGAGTTTCTTTTCATCGCCACGAAGCGAAGAAGGGGTCTGGGGATGAAACCCCCAGTCAGGGTTTGGGGCAGAAGCCCCAATGTCCCTGAACATATTACTTCTCCATCAGACCAGCCTTTTCCTTCATCATCGCCTGAACTTTCAGCGGCAGGCCATAGAGATTGATGAAACCGGCGCTGTCCTTGTGGCTGTAGAGCTCGCCGGAATCGCCGAAGGTGGCGATGTCCTCCATGTAGAGGCTGTAGGGAGAGGTGACGCCCGCGCCGATGACGTTGCCCTTGTAGAGCTTGACCTTCGCGGTGCCGGTCACGTACTGCTGGGTCACGTCGACGAACGCGCTCATGGCCTCGCGCAGCGGGGTGTACCACAGGCCGTTGTAGACCAGCTCGGCGAACTTGGGCGCCATCTGATCCTTATAGTGCGCGGTATCGCGGTCGACGGTGATCTCTTCGAGGTTGCGGTGCGCAGCGTAGAGGATCGTTCCGCCGGGGGTCTCGTATACGCCGCGGCTCTTCATGCCGACCAGGCGGTTCTCGACCATATCTGCGATGCCGATGCCGTTGCGGCCGCCGATCTCATTGAGCTTGGAAAGCAGGGAAATAGCGTCCAGCTTTTCGCCGTTGACAGCGACCGGAACACCCTTTTCAAAGTCGATGGTGACGTATTCCGGCACATCCGGCGCATCCTCCGGATACACGCCCAGGCACAGCAGATCGCGCGCAGGCTCATTGGCCGGGTCTTCCAGCTCACAGCCCTCATGAGAGAGATGCCAGAGGTTGCGGTCCATGGAATACGGGCGGTCCTTCTTGACCGGAACCGGGATGCCGCGTGCCTCGGCGTATTCGATCTCTTCCTCGCGGGTCTTGATGTCCCATTCACGCCACGGGGCGATGATCGGCATATCCGGCGCAAACGCCTTGATGCTCAGCTCGAAGCGTACCTGATCGTTGCCCTTGCCGGTGCAGCCGTGGCAGATCGCGTCGCAGTTTTCCAGCTTCGCGATCTCAACCAGACGCTTAGCGATCAGCGGACGGGCAAAAGAGGTGCCCAGCAGATACTTGTTCTCATAGACGGCGCCGGCCTTCAGGGTCGGCCAGATGAAGTCCTCGACGAATTCCTTGCGCAGATCCTCAATGTAGAGCTTCTCAGCGCCGGTCTTCTTCGCTTTCTCGTGCAGCGGCTCGAGCTCGTCGCCCTGGCCCACATCCGCGGCGCAGCACACAACGGCGCAGCCGTAGTTTTCCTTGAGCCACGGGATGATGATGGACGTATCCAGTCCGCCGGAGTACGCAAGCAGAACACGATTATACTTCTTGTTGGCCATAAGTATTCCCTCCATATTCGCTGCGGGTGCAACATTGCGCCTGCAAGGATTTAGCTGTTACGAGTTCGTATTATAGCGCTATACTCATAAAAATGCAAGAGGGTTTGCGAATTAAAACGCAGTATTTCGCAAATTTTAATATTTTTAGCTTTGATGTGTTAAAAATTCGGATGTCGAATCGGAAATTGATGCAAATATGCAGAATATTTATGCATTATTGATGTATATATGCGTTTGGTATACACATTGACATGGGCGGGAAAATAGGATAAACTAAATTGGTTACGAATTTCTTGCGTATAAGAAGGAAGAAATACTTTGAGGATACTGGGTATTGATCCCGGCCTGGCGACAATGGGCTGGGGTGTGATCGAATCGGACGGCTATCGCGACCGCCTGATTCAATATGGTACGCTGGACACCTATCCAAGGGATACGTTTCCTACGCGCCTGGGAAGCCTGTATACGGGCGTGAAAGGGCTCATCGATGTATTCAAGCCCGATGAGATCGCCTTTGAGGAATTGTTTTTCTCAAAGAATATTACCACCGGTATTCAGGTGGCGGGCGCGCGCGGCGTGGCGCTGGCTGCATGTCAGAGCTATACAGACAAGCTCTACGAGTATACGCCGATGCAGATCAAACAGGCGCTTACCGGCTACGGCAACGCCGAAAAGAAACAGATGCAGCAAATGGTGCGTATGCGCCTGGGCATTGCGGAGATCCCGCGTCCGGACGACGCTGCGGACGCCGTTGCCTGCGCGCTGACGCATGCGCACGCGGGCAGGCTGCGCGAGCAGTTCCGCATTAAATGACCGGCATGATGCCGACCCCACTTCCGACGAAGTGTGAGGAATGAAGACACATATCCGGATGAAGCCGGAAGAGGATAGAAATGATTGCTTTTATCGAAGGAAAAGTTGCTGAGAAGAACCACGGAGAGCTGGTGATCAATGCCGGCGGCGTGGGCTTTTCGCTGCTGTGCTCCAATGCGACGATCGCTGCTGCGCCAGATGGCGATAAAACCTGGCGCTGCTACACGGTGATGAACGTGCGTGAGGATGCGATGGAGCTTTTCGGCTTTGCCACCAAGCTGGAGCGCGAGATGTTCAAAAAGCTCTGCACGGTTACGGGCGTGGGCGCGAAGACGGCGCTGGGCATTCTCTCTGCGCTGCCGCTGCGTGATCTGTCCATTGCCATCGTGACAGGTGATATCAATGCGCTCTCCCGCGCGCCGGGCATCGGCAAGAAGACGGCTCAGCGTATTATTCTGGAGCTTAAGGATAAGGTGGAGCAGGCGGAGGTTTCCTCTGGCCCGGTGGGTGCGCCGGCGCCTGCTGCCGTGCCTGTCGGCAGCAATGCTCAGCGCGAAGCGCAGGCGGCGCTGCAGGCGCTGGGCTATACCAGCGCCGAGGCTGCGCGCGCGCTCAATCTTGTGCGTGATCAGGCCGATACGGCGGATAAGCTGATCCTGCTGGCTGTGCGCCAGCTCAGCGCGATGTAAGGAGGAACAACGAATGCTGCCCAATGATCCGATTATGCTGCTCAGTGCGGTCAATATGAAGCTGCGCGATGCGTATTCGTCCCTGGATGCGCTGTGCGAGGATATGGACGTGAGCAAAGAGGAAATCGTGAAAAGGCTCTCTGAGGTCGGCTATGAATACGATCCGGAAACAAATCGCTTTGCTTAAAGCAAGTAGTGAAGCTTATTTTTATGGAAAAGAAAGGGTCCAAGGGTCGAGCGATAAGCCCCTTGGCATGCCGAAGGCATGAGAGCCTTGTAAAGAGGTGAGAGTGATGGAAGACGAACGCCTTGTCATGAGCGGCTTCCGTGAGGAGGACGACGATCAGGAGAGTAGCCTGCGCCCCAAAACATTGCGTGAGTACGTAGGCCAGCAGGTGGTCAAGGACAGCCTGAATATTTATATCCAGGCGGCGAGGCAGCGCCGAGAACCGCTGGATCATATTCTGCTCTATGGCCCGCCCGGACTGGGCAAGACGACGCTGGCCAATATCGTCGCCAGCGAGATGGGCGCGAATATCCGTGTGACCAGCGGCCCGGCGATTGAGCGCCCGGGTGATCTGGTGGCGCTGGTGTCCAATCTTTCGCAGGGCGACGTGCTCTTTATCGATGAGATTCACAGGTTATCTCATGCTGTGGAAGAGGTGCTCTATCCGGCGATGGAGGACTATGCGCTGGATATCGTTACCGGTAAGGGCGCGATGGCCAACAGCATCCGCATTCAGCTGCCCAAGTTTACGCTCATCGGCGCGACAACCCGTGCGGGTTCGCTCTCTGCGCCGCTGCGTGACCGCTTCGGCATCATCTTCCGCCTGCAGATGTACACGACGGAAGAGCTGATGAAGATCGTCTATCATTCTGCGGGCGTGCTGAATTTTGCCGCGGATGAGGATGGCGTGCGCGAGATTGCGCGCCGCAGCCGCGGTTCGCCGCGAATCGTCAATCGTCTGCTCAAGCGCGTGCGCGACTATGCGCAGGTGCGCGGCGACGGTGTGATCACCCGTGAGATCGCGCGCGAGGCACTGCATCTGCTGGATGTGGACGAACTGGGGCTTGACCGAACGGACCGTGCGATGCTGCACACGATGATGGTCAAGTTCTCCGGCAGGCCCGTGGGCCTGGATACCTTGGCGGCGACGACCGGCGAGGACGCCGTGACCATCGAGGACGTCATCGAGCCGTATCTGATGCAGCTGGGCTTCATCATGCGCACCCCGCGCGGCCGCATCTGCACGCAGTCGGCGTATGACCACATGAAGATTCCGATGCCGCTGGATCTGCGTACGCAGACCAAGGCAGATGGACAGACCAGCCTTTTGGACTAAAACTTCAAACCGCCGCGAAGCGCTGGGAGGAACGTTAGGGCTGCCGCCCTAAGACCTGCCTGAGGGACATTGTCCCTCAGACTCCCCGTTTCGCTTCGCGCCAGTTTAAAGAGAGATTACAATAAATATGAAAACTTCTGATTTTAATTATGACCTGCCGGAAGAGCTGATCGCGCAGACGCCCGTCTATCCGCGCGATTCCAGCCGCCTGCTGGTCTATCACAGAAACACAAACACCATCGAGCACAAGGTCTTTCACGATGTGATCGATTATCTCAACCCCGGCGATGTGCTCGTCGTCAATCAGACCCGCGTCATTCCTGCCCGCCTGTACGGCGCGAAGGAAGGCACCGGCGGCGCGATCGAGTTCCTGCTGCTGCGCAGGCTGAACCTCACCGACTGGGAGGTCATCCTCAAACCCGGCAAGAAGGCTAAGCCCGGCGCGCGCTTTGTGTTCGGCGATGGCGAGCTGAGGGCTGAGGTACTTTCTATGGCGGAGGATGGCGGCCGTACGGTGCGCTTTGAGTACGAGGGCGTGTTTGAGGATGTGCTCGACCGACTCGGTCAGATGCCCCTGCCGCCGTATATCCACGAGAAGCTGGAGGATAAGACCCGCTATCAGACGGTCTATGCGAAGATTGATGGCAGCGCCGCTGCACCGACAGCCGGCCTGCACTTTACGCCCGAGCTGCTTGAGCGTGTGCGGGAGAAGGGTATCGAGGTCGTTCCGGTGCTGCTGCATGTGGGTCTGGGTACGTTCCGCCCCGTCAAGGAGGAAGACGTCGCCAATCATCACATGCACAGCGAGTACTATGAGGTCACGCTCGAGCAGGCGGAGCGTATCAACGCTGCGCATGCGCGCGGCAATCGCGTGGTCTGCGTGGGCACGACGAGCGTGCGCACGCTGGAAACCGTCGCGACCGAGGACGGCGTCGTCCATCCGGGCAGCGGCTTTACGCAGATCTTTATTACCCCGGGCGTCAGGATCAAGGCGGTCGATACGCTGATCACCAATTTCCATCTGCCCCAGAGCACGCTGCTGATGCTCATCTCCGCGCTCATGGGCCGTGAGAACGCGCTGAGCGCGTATGAGGTCGCCGTCAAGGAACGCTATCGTTTCTTCTCCTTCGGCGATGCAATGATGATTCTTTGATAACATAATCGCTGATAAGATGATACGATTGAAGAGATCTATACAAGCGGAAGGTTGTTTGAAAAGATTATGGTGAAT
>JAFQIF010000017.1 GCA_017397695.1 Clostridia bacterium | reverse complement strand
TGCCGGATTTGATGGCGATGCAGTCGTCGCCCACACTCAGCCGGCAGCCGATGATGTTTACGCCGATGCAGGATTCCGGGTCGATCGCGTCGGTATTGGGGCTGTCCTTGGGCGCCTCCACCGCGATATCGTACATGGATAAGCGCTCGCTGTAGAAGGGGTGCAGCGTCCATGAGGCGGAGTTGCGGCAGGTCACGCCGTGCAGCGTCACGTTTTTGCAGCCGCACAGGAACACAAGCCTCGGACGTGCTGTTTCAAAATGCTTGAATGCCGTCCAGAAATCGCTATTTTGGGCATTGCCATCCACCACACCAAGGCCGGTGATCGTGATATCCTCGCAGTGCTCTCCGTGCAGCAGCGACTGATACATCGGTTTTGTCGCGCCTTCAAACGCGCCGGTCATGATCTCTTCGCCGCCGTCCAGATCGCACACCGTGCCCGGCAGGATCGGATACTGGCTGCGGTCCGGGCAGCCCAGCAGCACCGCGCCCTCGGCCAGGTCCAGCGTGATATGGCTGCGCAGCGCCAGCGGGCGGGTCAGATATGTGCCTGCCGGGAAATACAGACGGGCATGATCCGGCAGAAAATGGATGGCGCTCTGAATAGCGTCGGTGTCATCGTGTACGCCGTTGCCGACCGCGCCGAAGGAACGCACATCCACGGCGCAGCGCTCCGCCGCCGTGCGGAAGGAAAGCTCTTTTTCCGTATTTCCCTGCTTGATGCACAGAACGTATGCGGTATCCGGCTTCAGGGAAAAGAGCGAAAACACATTGGTATCGCGCTCAAAGCAGAATTCGCCGTTCAGATATATCGCATACGGCTGCGGCGCATAGTAGGGCGAATCATTCTCAAGCTCAAAGCAGGCGCTGACCGCACCGGCATACAGCAGATGTACCATCGTCTTGCTCCTTTTCGTTTCATTCAGCCTCGTTTTGCGTCGGCGACAATGCGCATGAGCATGCGCTTGCAGGCGATCACAAGCGAATCTGCCGCTGCAGCAAATATGCCGAAGAGCACCGGCTCAACGCCCAGCAGCACGGAGGAATCTCCGCCGCCCAGTGCCATCAGCAGCGCGTTGACGGTGCCGTACATCGTGACCACCAGAAACAAAAGCACAAAGGCATACAGCAGATTGAGGAAAAAGCCTGTTGCGCCGCGTCTGGTCACCATGAGATAGCGCTCGCTTCCGCCAGGCGTCCTTTCTGTGAAGCGCAGGCAGCGGCTAATCAGCAGGTCGGTCGCCATGCCCATGAGCACGGCTGCGATGAAAAACATATCCAGCTGATCCGCCACATACATGCCCAGCCCCAGAAAGGCGAAATAGCACACTGCACCATAAAACCAGATCTTGATCAGGATGACCTTGAGCATTTCCGGCAGGCTGATGCGGCCGGAAGACGAGCGGTATTTTTCCAGCTCTTCCTTGGAATACTGCGGCGTATTCTCCCGGGAGGCGCTCACCAGATCTTCCACGGCCTGCGTGTGCAGACGGTAATAGGACGAAGCTGTCTTCTTGTGTTCTTTCTTCATGGAATCACGCTTCGGCTCAGGCTTCTTCGGACAGGGTGATCGCTTCCATCTCCACGCTTTCCTCCGCCGGCAGCGACGTATCGATCCGGCGAAGCAGCTTTCGCAGCACGGGCACCATCAGCG
Source organism: Clostridia bacterium (assembly GCA_017397695.1). The sequence goes on along the minus strand of JAFQIF010000017.1, from coordinate 2,380 downwards.
TCAGCAGCGCGCCGGCAGCCACGATTACGCGATGCACCATCAGCATGTCATATGCTTTGGAAATATAAATGGTATTGGCGTCCACAACGATGGGATGATCCGCACGGGTGATCGCCTGCGTGATGCGTCCGGCGTAGTAGGTGTCGCAGAAGATGAGGATGCCCAGCATCAGGAACATGAGCGCCAGCATGGGGAGGTTGGTCTTCTTCCTGTGCGGATAGGCGTTGATGAAGCAGACGAAGGACAGAAGAGAAAACAGCATCGTGCAAAAGCCGCTCAGGCCCATGCCCGCAAGCTGAATCTTCGCTGTCGTATCGGAGATATGCGTCAGATTGAGCGAATACACCAGAAAGGCAGCTGCCAGAACGAGCAGCGGAATGGTCTGCGGCTTACGCTTAAGGGAAACGATCGTCTTGCGGATGAATTCCTTCATGCCGCCGTTTTGCTTTACCATGGATTTCCCTCCTCCTTAGCGGATGGCGCTTGTGGTCTCTTTGTCGAAGAAATGGCATCTGGTAAAGGATACCTTCACCTGATCGTCGCGCTTATAGTCGCACCAGCCGCGCAGCTTGCAGGTGATCTGAGTATGCTTGTCTGTGAGCGTGCCGTGAACGAGCGTATTCATGCCCAGATTCTCATTGGCGGTGACATGGACGATCACATCGCCGCCCTCCGCGATATTTTCCGGTCGCACGCCCAGCACGATTTCTTTGCCTGCATACGGCGCGAGCAGCGTGCGCTCGCTTTCGCTGAGCGCCTTGGTCAGCAGCTTGCTTTCCAGCTTGCCGTCACCCACACGGACGGTGAAGAAATTCATCGGCGGCAAGCCGATAAAGCTGGCGACGAACAGATTGGCCGGCGTATCATAGAGCTCCAGCGGCGTGCCGATCTGCTGCACATGGCCCATGGACATGCACACGATGCGGTCCGCCAGCGTCAGCGCCTCGGTCTGATCGTGCGTGACATAGAGCATGGTCGCATGCATGCGCTTGTGCAGCAGCAGGATCTCGCGGCGGGTCGCGCCGCGCAGCTTCGCGTCCAGGTTGGACAGCGGCTCGTCAAACAGGAATACCTTGGGATTGCGCACAATGGCGCGGCCCATGGCCACGCGCTGGCGCTGACCGCCGGAGAGCTGCTTGGGCTTTTTGTTGAGCTGATCGGTCAGCCCCAGGATCTCGGCCGCGGCAAGCACCTTCTTGTGGATCACGTTGGGGTCTTCCTTGCGCAGCGTCAGCGAAAAGGCCATGTTTTCATACACGGTCATATGGCCATAGAGCGCATAATTCTGGAAGACCATCGCCATATCGCGATCCTTGGCCGGGGCGGCGGTGATGTCCACGCCATCGAGCAGCAGGCGGCCGCTGGTGATATCCTCCAAGCCGGCAACCATGCGCAGCGTGGTCGATTTTCCGCAGCCGGACGGACCGACGAGCACGATAAACTCGCCGTCCTTCACCTCCAGATTGAAGTCGTAAACGGCCTGCACATTGTTGTCATAGATCTTGTCCAAATGCTGTAAGCTGATGTTTGCCATAGAGCGTCTCCTTTAGGCGGTCTTCCCATCCAGTGTCGCATTGTAGGCAGCCAGCTTGCGGCTGCGGCTGACGCCGATCACGCCGCCCGCCAGACAGCAGACGGCGGAGAGAATCAGGCAGAGGATCACAAAGATAAACTGCGGCGTCTCCATCACCTGATAGGAAACCTTATTGATGGCAACCGTGGCACGATAGGCCATCATCGGCAGGATAAAGATGCGCGCAATCTGCCCCGCGCCAATGCCCAGCAGCAGATAGGCATAGCCGATCCTGTAGCTTTTCACGCCCTCGGAGGCAAGAAACGCCATGAGCATGAACAAAAGGTTATACACGATGGACGCGCCGATGAGCATCGAATAATACCATGAGCCGACGTCGGACTCGTAGACGCTCACAAAATACAGAACGTTGAAAACAATGGCGCACAGCGCCAGCGAGGAGGACAGCTTGTTCTTGGTGTATCGCATGCGGTCCAGTGAGATGCGCTTGTTTTCATCCATGTTCATCATGCCGTCTTCCTCCTTCCCTCTTCAATCAGTTTCTGCTCCGCGCGCATGAGCTGATGTTTCCAGATGAAGTTGTGCACCAGCAGCACGCAGACCACAAGCACCAGCGCAAACACGGCATAGTGTGCGTCAAACCAGAAGGTGGAGTCAATATAGGGCGTATCCATCATTTCAGCGAAGAACTCCAGCTCCTCAAAATTGATCTGCAGGAATTCCGCCTTGTACATCTCGATCTGCTGATGGCACCACACGCTAAGGGCTGCGCCCGCCGCTGCAAAGGCAAACGTGGAAACTGCGTTGCCCGCATAATACCGGCGGCGCTTGTGCGTGCTGGTGATA
>JAFQIF010000204.1 GCA_017397695.1 Clostridia bacterium | reverse complement strand
GCTCTTGGCGAGCTTGAACTGCAGCGCACTGAATACGGCGATGATCGCGGCAAGAATAACACCCATCGCGCTGCCGTAGCCATAGCGGCTCAGCTTAAATGCATGATAATAGATGTAGTACATGATGGTCTGCGTCGAGTTGTTCGGGCCGCCGGATGTCAGCAGCTGAATCAGCGCGAAGCACTGGAAGGAGTTAATCGTGGTGATGACCAGGATGTACAGCGTGGTCGGCATGATCTGCGGCCACTTGATCTTCCAGAAAACCTGCAGGTTGGTCGCACCGTCCACCTCGGCAGCCTCAACCAGGCTGTGATCCACGTTGGACAGCGCGGAAACATACAGCACGATCGGCTGGCCGACAGAGGTCGTCAGCAGGATCAGGATGATACAGCCCAGCGCATACTCCGGGCTGCCCAGCCAGTTGATATTCTTGGTGATCAGGCCCAGATTGCGCAGCACATAATTCAGAATGCCTGTATAGGGACTGAACATCCACTTCCACACAACCGTGACGGCCACGGAACCCGTGACAACCGGCAGATAGAAGATACAGCGGAAGATCGAGGTATAGCGGTCATGCATCTTGTAGATGATCGTGGAAACCCACAGGGAGAAGATACAGGTGACCGGAACGGACACCACGACGATGACAATGGTGTTCCAGAGGGCGATGCGGAAAATCGGATCTGCGATGAGCTCCTTGTAATTAGCCAGGCCGACGAAGTTGAAATCGGTCATGGTATAGTTGAAGAAGCTGTTGAACAGACACAGACCCATGGGGAAGATAACAAACCCCACAAAGAACAGCAGGCTGGGCAGCATGAACAGGTAACCGGCGATGTTTTCACGGCGCTGGTTGGCCCTGGACAAAGACGTCCCGCCCTTTGCGGCCTTGGTCATAAGAGGAACGCTCCCTTCAAAGAACACAAGGCCCCTCCCGCGAGGGAATGGGGCCTTGTGCCTGTGTTTCAATTCTTGCTTGCTTCGCAAACGCCAGTCTTACTTCGCGTTCACATTGGTGGTGTAGGTCGCAACCTCAGTCGCCACATCGCCGCCGGCGAAGATGCGCTGGAGCAGGTTCCACCACTCGGTACGCTGGGTCGCCCAGTTCGGAGTGATCTGGTAGATGTCGCCCAGGTACTTGGTGAACATGCCGTACTCGGCATTGGCTTCCTTCTCGGTGCCGGTGAAGATATCGCCGAAGGACGCCTTGGTCGGGAAGTAGCCGGTAGCATAAGTGCTCTTCGGGCCCTGAACCGGATCGTCGCACACGAACTGGATGAACTTCTTCGCAGCCTCAACCTTGGCAGCGTCTTCGTTGGCGAACAGACCGAAGCCCCAGATGCCGCCGTCCAGAACCGGGACGCCATCCTCAGACGGGAAGGTCACAGCGTACGGCTCGATGCCCTCGGCCAGAGCAGCCTTGTTGGTCTCCAGCAGAGCAGCGTTCCAGCAGAAGCAGGTGGCGGTGGTGCCATTGGCGAACAGAGAGATCGCTTCGGTGGCGGCGATGGCCGGGTCAGCCACGAGGGTACCCTCGTTGACCATCTGCTGCAGCAGAGTCAGGCCCTTGATGCCTTCTTCGGAACCGATGGTGTACTCGGTGTGCTCGTCATTGGTGAACTTCGCATTGTACAGGTTGTACGCCAGCGCACGGGTGCCCTGGTCGCCGCCCTGGCCGCCGCAGTAGACGATGCCCGGCATATAGCCAGCGTCGGCCAGCGCCTTCATGGCGTTCTGGTACTGCTCGAGGTTCCAGGTGCGGTCCTCGTTGAGGTACTGCATCGCGCCGGCCGCCTCAAACGCAGCCTTGTCGATGACCATGCAGTGGGTGGTCATGCACAGCGGATAGAGGTAGATGTTGCCGTCGGTGCCGGTGCAGATGGTCTTGATGGACTCGCCCGCAGCAGCGATATCAGCAGAGGTCTCCTCGGTCCACAGATCGGAGATGTCCATCATCTTGCCGGCGGCACCCCAGTTGGCAACCAGGCGTTCCGGGCCTTCGAAGATGATGTCCGGGGTGGTGCCGGCCTCGATGGCGGCGGTCACCTGGTCATCGCCGGAGGTGTAGTCCAGGTATTCAACCTTGACCTTGATGTCCGGGTAAACAGCGTTGAAGTTGGCGACGATCTCGTCGACCACAGCAGACTGAGACCAGCTGCCGATCGGGTAGGTCCACAGGGTGATCTCGGTCTCGGCCATGGCCAGCACCGGAATCATGAGAACCAGGCACAGGAGCAGCGCAAACAGTTTCTTCATGCGAAATGTCCTCCTTGATAATAGTATGCATTTTGGACTTTTGGTCCTTCGTTGTCTCAAATGTACTACAAAGTTGTGTCGATGTCAATAGTTTTGGCAAATTATTTTCCGTTTATTTTTAAACAATTCCCAAATCATCCAATTAATCTGCCATTCTATGTGCCAATTCCATTGACAATCCGCGCCGTTTTCTCTATAATGAATGTGCAAATATCCTACATAACCGAGGTGGATGATGAAAGCAATCAAAAAAGAAAAAAAGCTCTATATTCAGGCATTCCGCGAAATCCGCAGCTATATCATCCGCAATGGGCTTAAGCCCGGCGATTTGCTGCCCACCGAGTTGGAGATGAGCGAAAAGCTCGGCGTCTCCCGCAATGTGCTGCGCGAAGCCATCAAGAGCATGGAGCTGATGGGTATGGTGCAGGCATGCGCCGGCCGAGGCACGGAAGTGAAGGAGTTTTCTCTGGACTTTGTCTTCCAGAATGTCCTGTTTTTCAATGTTGCGGGCGAGGACAAGCCCGTTCGCGAGATGTTCGGTATCCGCCGGATGCTGGAACTGAGCTACATGCGCCAGGCTTTTTACACCATGACGGAGGACGATATCCGCGTCCTGCATGAGTGCCTGCGCAAAATGCACGAGAGCGGCGAAGAAGACTATCAGGGCTTCACTGAGGCAGACCGCATCTTCCATACCACGCTTTTCTGTGGTCTTAACAACGGCGTGCTCAATTCGCTGATGGATGCCATCTGGGCCGTGGACGCCGGATTCGAGCTGGAAAAGAAGTCTCCCCACCTGATCACCTCCATCTCCAAGCACGAAGCCATCGTCAAGGCACTGGAGGAGTATGATTACCGCGCATTCGCCCGCGCGATGGAAATCCACTTCTCCTCCGGCAAGTATCTCAAGCCGGACTCGTTCGAGGAATACGATTCGTAACGGACAAAGGGGGATACGTCGGGGATTTCATTCCTTGACCCTTCTTCGCTTCGCGCAGATTGAAAAAGATTTCTTCATCATATTAATTGATAAACGCAAGGAGGAACCATATTATGACAAAGCAGGAACTGTTTGATCTGATCAAAGGTACCATCGTCGTCTCCTGCCAGGCCACGCCCGGTGAGCCGCTGTATATGAAGGATCAGTCCATCATGTATCTGATGGCGCGCGCGGCCAAGCTTGCCGGCGCGAAGATGATCCGCACCAGCTCCGTGCGCGATATCGTAGAGATCAAAGAAGAGACCGGCCTGCCGGTTATCGGCCTGATCAAGCGCGAATATCCCGGCTATACCGGCCGCATTACCATGACCATGCGCGAGGTGGACGAGTGCATGGAGGCCATGGCCGATATCGTCTCCATCGACTGCACCTTCAACGAGCGTGCCGACGGCCTCACTCCGCCGGAATTCCTCAGGCAGGTGAAGGCGAAGTACCCGAACATCATCATCATGGCCGACTGCGCAACGCTGGAAGAAGCTGTCGCCGCCTATGAAGCCGGCGCAGATCTGGTCGGCTCCACGATGAACGGCTACACCCCGCAGACCAAGCACTGCAAGGGCGAGCCGAACTACCAGCTTGTCAAGGACATGGTCGCCGCGCTGCCCTGCCCGGTCATCGCCGAGGGCCGCGTTCATACCCCCGAGCAGGCGCGCAAGATGCTGGAGATCGGCGCGTGGGCCGTCGTCGTCGGCGGCGCCATCACCCGCCCGCTGGAAATCGCCAACCGTTTCATGGCGGCAGTGAAGGATTTTGAAGCATGATTCTGAGCATTGACATCGGCGGCACCGCCGTCAAAATGGGGCTAGTCGACCGCGAGGGCGTCATTCACGCGCGTCACGAAGCCAGCGTCTGCTACGACAACTATCAAACGCCGATCCTCACCACGGTAATCCGCGAAGCAAAAGCATTCCTCGCTGGTGAAAGCGCCGTCATCGAAGGCATCGGCGTCTCCGCCACCGGACAGGTGGACGACCGCATCGGCGCAGTCATCGGCACAAACGGCAAGATTCCGCATTACGAGGGTTCTCAGATCAAACGCGAGATGGAAACTGAATTCCGCGTGCCCGTCTTCGCGCTCAACGACGCCAACGCAGCTGCGCTGGGCGAATGCTTCGCCGGCCGCGCCAAGGGCGTAAGCAATGTGCTCATGATCACGCTGGGTACCGGCGTGGGCGGCGGCATCGTGCTCGGCGGCAGAATCTTCGGCGGTACGCGCGGCATTGCCGGCGAGTTGGGCCATATTCCGCTGTATGCTGACGGCATCCCCTGCGCCTGCGGCAGCCGCGGCTGCTACGAGAGCTACGCCGCTACAACGGCGCTCGTGCGCCTGGCCAAAGAGGCGACAGGCAAAGAAGAGATGAACGGCAGGATCATCTTCTCCCGCGCCGCTCAGGGGGACAAGAGCATACTCTCCATTCTGGATCACTGGATCGGCGACATCGCTGCAGGCATCGTGGGGCTTGTGCATACGTTCAATCCGCAGATGGTGCTCATCGGCGGCGGCGTAAGCAGCCAGGAAGATCTGCTGATCAAACCGCTCCGGGCAAAAATCCTCAGCACAGTGATGCCCAGATTTGCCGAGGGGCTTCAGGTGGAAGCCGCAACCCTGGGCAACGACGCCGGCATGATCGGCGCAGCAAAATTCTTCATGGACTGCAGCAAAGACTGACATACGCAAACAGGACCGGCAATACCGGCCCTGTTTTTTATGCAGAATATGTCCGTTTACAGATATCCGCCGTCCACGCCCAGCGTCTGTCCGGTGATGAACGCCGCCTCGTCGCCAAGCAGGAAAGCGACCGCCTTCGCCACATCCTCACCCGTACCCAGCCGGCCAAGCGGCGTCTCCTGCGCCAGCAGCGCCTTGGTCTCCTCGCTGTGCTCGTCCATCATCTTCGTGTCAATCACACCCGGTGCAATGCAGTTCACCCGCACGCCGCTGGGGCCGATTTCCTTGGCCAGCGCCTGCGTAAGGCCAATGATCGCCGCCTTGCTCGCGCTGTACGCCGCCTCGCACGATGCGCCGCTGCGCCCCCACATGCTGGAGATCATCACGATCGAGCCATTGCGGCGGGATACCATGCCCGGCGCCAGCGCGCGGATCAGGTAGAACGAACCGGAGACGTTCACGTCCATCACACGGCGCCATTCCTCGTCCGTCATGTCGGTCAGCAGCCCCGTATGCGACACGCCCGCACACAGCACCATCGCATCCACGCCATGATATACGCGCAGAATCTCATCGCACATTGCCTGCACGGCGCGGCTGTCCGCCAGATCGCAGCACACAGCGTGCGCATCCATGCCGCCATCGCACAACTCCCCGGCAAGCGCCTGCGCCGCTGCAATGCCGCGATTGCCATGGGCGAGCACCATATAGCCGCGTCCGGCCAATTCACGCACGCAGGCAGCGCCAATACCGCCGGACGCGCCCGTAACCAGCACAATTTTCTTCTTCATCGCTTTCCTCCATCTTGACGATCGCTTCGCCAGAGGGTATCATCAATTTATCCTATTATACAGCATATCCGTGGAGGTTGACCATATGGGACTGCAGATTTATGCCGGCAAGGGCTTTGATACACAGAAGGCGGAGCGCTTTTTCAAGGAACGCCGCATCAGCTACCAGCGTGTGGATGTACTCAAATATGGTATCGGCAAGCGCGAGTTGGAGAGCGTCGCCGCTGCCGTCGGGATGGACGCCCTGTGCGACAAGGATTCCAAAGCGTACCGCGAGAGCGTGATCGCCTACACCCAGAGCCGCGATACCATCCTCTCCGGCTTGATGGAAAAGCCGCAGCTGCTTCGTCTGCCCATCGTTCGCAGCGGCAGGCTGGCCACCGTCGGCTACTGCCCCAACGTATGGGAAACGTGGATTGCAGGCAAAAAGCTCTGACGGAAGGCGGGCAGCGCCGCTGCACAATCCCTTGCAAAGCTTATGCCAAATATAAAAGCGCCAAATGGCGCTTTTTATTATTCCGTTTCAGCCTGCGCGGCAAGCGCGCCATCCTCCACCCGGTAGCCGTCACCGTCGACGGTGAGCGTCAGCAGCGCGCCGGCGATATCCTCCTGCGTCTGCGGATCTGCAACCGTGATGGTGATTGTCGGATTCTTCGCGCCCTCAATCGGCGCCTGGTCGCTCCATACAACGGTTTCGCCGTCGCTGAGCGCCGTCGCGCCCACACTCACGTAGGTGTTCATCAGCACATCCCACTTGAGGAACACGCCGCTCGTTGCGCCGAGCGCAAAATTGGCATTCATCGGCGTGCCGTTTTCATCAGCCAGGCTCATGGTGAGCATCAGCCCGGAAAGCGAGCTGTCCTGCGGGGTGTAGCGGCGCATGGTATCCAGATAGATCAGCAATCCATCCTCAAGCTTTGCAGACAGCTGCAGCAGCGTCTCCTCCTCGCGGACATAGCCGAGTACGCCTGGCATATAGTTGGCCAGGATAGACCCATAGCCGCCGTTCTGAAAATAATCGCCCATCTGTGCATCGCGCCAAGCCTCCCGCTCCTCCGGGGTAAGCAGGCCACGCTCGATAATCAGTTCTTCCAGATCATCCAGAAAGGCGTCGTAGCTATCCTGCAGGGAGAGCAGATCGTCCACGCTCAGCAGCGGATCTCCCTCCGCGCCCAGCGCGCAAACGGGGAGCAGCAAAAGCAGCATCGCAACGATCAGCAGTCTGCGCATGACATTCTCCTCCGTTTCCTGTTCCCGCAAGCCTGCGGATTATCGGGTAAAGTAAATGATATCGCTGACATCGCGCTCACGCGAGCCGCTGGTCTTGTTCACGCGCTCGCCGTCCAGGATCATCGTCGCACTTCCGCCGCCGTCCATGTTGTAGGCTACGGTGCAGCCCAGCTGAGTAAACATCTGCTGCAGCTCCTGCAGCGTCATGCCCAGATCGCTCCAGCCGTCGCGGCGGCCGTCTGCCACGATGACAACGTAATGATTGGCGTCGATCTGGCCGATCGCGGTACGCGGCTCACGAATGGTATCCTTGGTGGAGATGATGTACTTTTCCGGCAGCTCCACGATTTCACCGTCGTTCACCAGCAGCGGACCGAAGGTGAAGCACTGCACCACGCCCTCATCGATATACTGCTGGCCGGTGCCCTGCTCATAGCTGCCCCGCGGCAACGCCTTGAATGTGCCATCCGCATACACGAGCAGCTGATCACGCGTGGTCGCTTTGTCACGGTAGAGCTCGCCATTGCGGATAACCAGACCGACATTGTCCTTATAGTTGTAATAATCACCGTTAATCGCCAGCACGGCGTCGTGGCGCGCCGCAATATCGCTGGTCGCCTCGGCGTTCTTCTTGGAATACTCCTCGCCGGCAAACGCGGTCTGCAGCTGTGCCGGATCATCCACCAGGATATCCGCCACAAAGAAGCGCAGCTCGGTGTTGTTAAAGGCGTAGCACCAGCGGTCTACCTGGATCTTGATGCTGCCGTAATCGTAGAAGTTGCTCTCCTCAATCGTCTTGGAGTTCGGCTCGGTCGCAGCCAGCGCACCAACGCTCACCGCACACAGCAGCGCCGCCAGCACGACAAGCGCCTTCATGTATTTCTTCATGATCAAAGCTTCCTTTCAAACTCAAACAGAGAATACTGTAACATCCTCAGGCGCCCGGGTTGGGCATGAACATAATCACGTCGCTGACCGAGCGCTGCTTGCCGCCGGAGGGCATATTGATGACCTCGCCCAGGAAGTACAGCGTCGTAGATCCGCCACCGTCCAGGTTAAAGGCAAACTGCGCGCCCTCGTCCAGGAACAGCTGCTGCAGCTGCGGCATGCTCGCGCCGGTGGAATAGCCGTCGCGCCGTCCGTCGACCACGATGATGATATAATGCAGCGGGCCGATCTGGCCGATCGCAGTGCGCGGCTCATAATAGCCTTCGTTGCAGTTGATATAGAAGGACTTGAGCGGCAGCTCCGCCGCCTGGCCGTTTTCCACCAGCACCGGGCCAAACTCGAACGTCTGCCAGGTATTTTGCTGCTCGAGCTTATTGGCCACAAGGCCCTGCTTGCCGGAGCGGTCAGTCTGCGCGGAGAGATTACCGTTTTCATCAACGACGAGCAAATGGTGCTTTTTGATATTCTGCCTGCGCAGCACCTCGCCATTGCGGATGATCACACCCTCGCGATGGTAGCGGCAAAAGTCGGCATTGATCGCCAGCACCGGAGAATAGCGGCCCGCGATATCACTGACAGCCTCGTAGATGCCGCTGCGGAAATCGTCGCCGGCGAACGCCGTTCGGAACTGACTGACGTCGCTGAGCTTCACGTCACACACGAAATATGTGAGACCATCTTTTTTCTTCTGCTCAATGCTGACCTTGAGCTTGTCCGTCTCATAGGCGAGCTCGCCCGGCGCATATTCCTTAAACTGGGGCGTAGGCTCCGGGGTCACGCTCGGGTCCGGCGTGGACAGCGCCTGCTCAATCATCTTCTGCTGATCCTGCTGATCGAAGCTGAGCGCCTGCGCCAGCTCGCTCTCCGGTTCAGGCGTGGGGCCCGGCAGAATCTTGACGGTCTTCTCATTCTGAATCTGCGCCCACTCGGTAAAACGCGTCTGCACATCGGGCACCTCGCCAAGCGGCGCGCTGGCATTGACCATGGTCAGCAGCATCACTGCGCACAGCAGCGTCAACATCAGTCGGTCCGAGCCTGGCTTGATTGACGGAATATCGAAATAGCGCTTGCGGAAACGGCTCGCGTGTTCCACGCGGCTCTCCTCCTGCGGCGGCAGGTCATAGCGTCTTTGCGGAGTACGCCTGAACGAATCCAGACCGCGCGTGAATGTTCTGCGTCCTGCCACAGGCGTTCCCTCCCTTTGCATAAATACTGAACATATATTATAACCGCTGGATTGTTCCATGTCAAACGAATGCGAAAATTGTCAAGATTCGTTCATAATCGGGATATTTAGTTCACTAAGCAACATGAAGCCGCCGCGAAGCGAAGAAGGGGTCTGGGGACAATGTCCCCAGGCGGGTTTGGGCGGCAGCCCAACGTTTCCATGCGCGAGGCGCCAGATAAGCAAGAATCAAACAGGAGCCGAAGGCGACGCTTTTGATTCTGACACAGCTTTGAAAGAATTTGTGTAGTCTGAGAAATTCTTTCAATCTGTGCCGGAATCGTAATTGTCGCCTTCGGCTTCGCTCCGATTCTTGCTTTTTTCTTCGATTGGGTTACGTTGGGGATTTCATC
>JAFQIF010000203.1 GCA_017397695.1 Clostridia bacterium | reverse complement strand
GTGAAGAAGGGCGAAGCTGTGACCATTCACGATTCGCTCAAGGATAAGAGCGGCAAGGTCTGGTATCAGCTGACGGTTGACGATCAGGCTGTGACCGGCTTTATGCGCGATTATGTGGTCGATCTCGCAGGTAAGCTGAACAAGATCGAGATCGAAGAAGTGATCGAGGCGACGCCCGAGCCTGAGAAGGCTGAACCTGTTGAGCAGGGAACAGAAAAGACAGAATCTGTTGAGGACGAGCCTGAGAAGATCGAACCTGAGAAGGACGAACCTGCTGCCGAGGCTGAGGAACCGGAAGCGGACGCTGTCGAGGCTGAGGAAGCGATCGCCACGGGCGAAACGAACCGCGACGCCAATCTGCGCAAGAGCATGAATGGCAGTGTGCTGGCCACCGTCAAGGAAGGCAAGAGCGTCAGCATTCATGAGGTTCTGCTGGATAAGAGCAAGAACACCTGGTACAGGCTGAGCGTTGATGGCAGCGATCAGTCCGGCTACATGCGTGATTTTGTCATCGATCTGGATGGCGACACTGAACTCAAGTATGAGTCTGCTGTGGAAAAGGCGTCCGTCGGTACGGCAAGAACGAACCGCCAGGCTAATGTGCGCAAGGCGCCGGATTCCGGCGCGGGCGTTGTTCGCCAGATCAGCAAGAATGTCAAGCTTCATATCTTGGGCAAGTACCAGGATGATCATAATCAGGTCTGGTATCAGATTTCCACAGAAACCGGCAATACCACTGGCTTCATGCGCGACTATGTGCTCGATAGCGTGAAGCTGGACGACGGCGTGGAAACGCAGACGTACAGCGAATAAAAGCAATCAAGAAAACCGGACAATTCGTTGTCCGGTTTTTGCTCTATAAGAAGCTGTAAAATTGCGTATAGCGAGTACCGGGCAGCTTAATAAGATCGATCATATTTTCGGAAGTGGAGCAGCCGATAGCTGTCTTCTTCCAAAAGGAGAATGGATAGAAATGTGCAGTGAACTGGTAAAGCAGACGATTGAAAAACTTGACAGGCTGGAAGCGACCATGAATGCATACGCGCATGTGATGGGCGTCATGGGCGTGGATGCTTCTACGGCAGCGCCGTCGGATTCTGCGAATGAGCGCGGAAAGACAATGGCTGTGCTCAGCGGCGTTATGTATGAGCAGATTGCCAATCCGGAAAACATGGAGATTGCGCAGGTTCTCCTGGATCATACGCAGGAAATCAGCGAAACCCAGCGCCGGCGCGCGGAGCTGCTGCTTAAATCCTATCAGCAGCTGTCCCGCATTCCGCAGGAGGAGTATGTCGCCTATCAGGTGCTGCTTAATGAGGCGGATGGCGTGTGGAAAAAGGCCAAAGCGGACAATGATTTCAATCTCTTTGCGCCGGTGCTCGAGCAGATTGTGGCGTATAACAGGAAGTTTGCCGGATACTACAATCCGGATATTCCGGCGTATGATGCGCTGCTCAATGAGTATGAGGAAGGTCTGACGATGCAGACGCTGGATGCCTTCTTTGCCAGCCTGCGAAAGGCGCTGGTGCCGCTGGTTCACGCAATCACAGAGAAGCCCCAGCCGGATGACACGTTTCTGCATGCGTGCTATCCGGTTGAGAAACAGCGCGCGTTTTCTGCGGTGCTGATGCAGATGCTGGGCATCGATGCGGACCGCTGCACCATCGCAGAGACGGAACACCCATTTACCGCGGGATTCAATAACCACGATGTGCGCATCACGACTCACTATCATGAGCATGATGTGAGCAGCAGCATGTATTCTGTGATCCATGAGGGCGGGCATGCGCTCTATGAGCTCGGCGGTGATGATGCCAACAACGGTACGGCGCTGATGGGCGGCGCATCCATGAGCATTCATGAGAGCCAGAGCCGCTTTTACGAAAACATTGTTGGACGAAGCCTTGCGTTTGTTAGCCGCGTGCTTGGGAAGATGCAGGCGCTTTTCCCGGAGCAGATGGAAGGGGTATCGGCTGAGCAGTTGTATTGGGCGGTGAATCGCGTGGAGCCGTCTCTGATTAGGACCGAGGCTGATGAACTGACCTATCCGATGCATATCATGGTGCGCTATGAATTGGAGAAGCGGCTGATCGACGGTACGCTTGCCGTGTGGGATCTGCCGCAGGCATGGAACGCCATGATGAAGGAATACCTGGGTGTGGATGTGCCCAGCGATGCTCAGGGCTGCCTGCAGGATACGCACTGGGCGGGCGGTATGATCGGCTATTTTCCGTCCTATGCGCTGGGCAGCGCATATGCTGCGCAGATGAAAGCTGTCATGGAGCGTGAAATCGGCAGCGTGGAGACGCTGGTGGAGCGGGATGAACTCACGAAAGTGACCGATTGGCTGCGTACGCATATCCATACCTATGGATGCCTGTATAAGCCGGGTGAGCTGTTTGAACGAGCCTGTGGAACGTTTGATGCCAATTACTATGTCGATTATCTCAAGCGGAAGTATACCGCCCTGTATCATCTCTGATCACGAAGAAAAGGCCTCGCCTGAATGGCGAGGCCTTTTTCTTCGTGATGCTGGTGCGAAGCAGGAGTAATATTCCTACGTGGGTCATAAAGCGGCGGCTTAGGCGTTATTTCTTCGCATACTTGTGAATCTGCTCGAGCACAGCCTGCGTGCCGTCGGCATCGTCCAGTGCGCTCAGACGCTGCGTGAGAAGCTCTCTGTCGGCCCACAGGGCATCGATTGCCTGGGGCAAGGATTCGGCGTTCATGTCCGATTGGATCATCACATGCGCCAATCCGCGGGCTTTGAGCGAATTGGCATTGAGCACCTGATCGCCGCGGCCGCTGTGATAGGGGATGAGCAGCGCTGGCTTTTTGAGCGCCATCAGCTCGGAAAGCGAGTTGGAGCCTGCACGGGAGAGCACGATATCGGCGCAGGCGAAGGCGTCAGGCAGCTCAGCGGAGAGGTATTCGAACTGCTTGTAGCCCGATGCGCCTTCGAGTTCGGGCTTGAGGTTGCCCTTGCCGCATACATGCAGAACGTCGTATTTGGCGGTAAGCGCTGGCAGGCTCTCGCGAAGGACGGCGTTGACTGTCTGCGCGCCAAGCGAGCCGCCGATCATCATCAGAACAGGCTTGCTGCCGTCAAACCCGGACAGAGAAAGACCTTTGGTGCGATCGCCGGAGAAGATCTGTGCGCGCAGCGGCGTGCCGGTCTGTACGCCCTTGCCGCCCAGCAGCCTGGCGCATTCGGGGAAGGTGGTACATACGGCCTTGGCAAAGGGCTTGCAAAGCTTGTTGGCCAGGCCGGGCGTGATGTCGCTTTCGTGCATCACAACAGGCACACCGCACAGCGCGCCGCCAACCACGACCGGAACGCTGACAAAACCGCCCTTGGAAAACACGATAGAAGGCTTGAGCTTCCGGATAATGGCAAAGCTCTGAAGCATGCCCGCGATAACGCGGAAGGGATCGGTGAAATTCTTCCAGTCAAAATAGCGGCGCAGTTTGCCGGAGCTGACCGCATGATACGTGACGCCCTGCATCGGCTCGATCAGAGAGCGCTCGATGCCGGCCTTTGTGCCGATGTAGTGAATTTCCCAGCCCTCCTTGAGGAGCGGCGAGATCAGCGCCTGATTCGGAGAAACATGGCCGGCAGTGCCGCCGCCGGTCAAAACAATGCGCTTCATATTCAAAGGACCTCCTTGTTGGTCATCGATTTCATTATACCAGACATGCACAAAAGGATCAAGCAAGCGAGAGGAAATGCCGTCTGTTATACCTGCTGTAAAGAAAGTTGGCCAAGACAAATGCATGTAAGCGCAACTAAAATTGTCGCAAGCAGACAAAATTTGTTCAAAACAAAAAGTTATGATTTATTATTGGGAAAGTTGTGTTATAATGGGAAAGCAAGTGTCTATGAGTTTTTCCGGTTGTAATTATCACTGAAGAGAGGATTCATCATGAGCGAGAATAACCATACCGACGCGACCCAGAAGTTTCCGATGATGCCTGTTGCACCGCTTGGCGTGATTGCCATGCGCGGCTGCGAGGAAATGGGCAGGGCTGTCAATGAGTATCTCATGCGGTGGCAGGTGGATAACAGCACCGATGAGAAGCTCCACAGCTTTTACGGTTCTGAGGCGAACGGTTTCTTGATTCGTACCAACTGTCCGCGTTTTGGCACCGGCGAAGGCAAGGGCATGCTGCTGGATTCTGTGCGTGGCTATGACCTGTATATCATCTGCGACGTCGGCGCCTATCAGTGCACCTACAAGATGTACGGCAAGGAGATTCCGATGACGCCGGACGAGCACTATGCCGATCTGAAGCGCCTGATCGCTGCTGCCAGCGGCAAGGCCAAGCGCATCAACGTCATCATGCCGATGCTCTATGAAGGCCGTCAGCACCGCCGCACCGCGCGTGAGTCCATGGACTGCGCGCTGATGCTCCAGGAGCTGGTCAGCATGGGCGTGGAAAACATCATCACCTTTGATGCGCATGATCCGCGTGTGCAGAATGCGATTCCGCTCAGCGGCTTTGAGAGCATCATGCCGACTTATCAGATGCTCAAGGCGATGACCACCACCTATAACGACCTGAAGCTGGATAAGGATCATATGATGGTCGTCTCTCCGGATGAGGGCGCGATCAGCCGCAATATCTACTACAGCTCTGCGATGGGCGTGGATCTGGGCATGTTCTATAAGCGCCGCGATTACACCCGTGTGGTGAATGGCCGCAATCCGATCATTGCGCACGAGTACATGGGCGACAGCGTTGAGGGCAAGGACGTCTTCGTTGCTGACGATATCATCGCTTCCGGCGATTCCATCCTGGATCTGGCGTATAACCTCAAGAAGCGCGGCGCCAAGCGCGTGTTCGCGGGCGCGACCTTCGCGTTCTTTACCAGCGGTCTGGAGGCGTTCAATAAGGCGTATGAGGAGGGCGTGATCGATCACGTCTTCGCGACCAACCTGACCTATGCCTCTCCGGAGATGCTTGCTGCACCCTGGTTCACTCAGGCGGACATGAGCAAGTATATGGCGTTTGTCATCGCTACGCTCAACCACGATCAGAGCCTGAGCTACCTGCTTGATCCGTGGAAGCGGATTGAGAAGCTCCTCACTGATTATCGCGATACGAAGAGGTAATTGAATCACAGACAGACGGGCTGAAGCCCGTCTGTTTTTGATCATGTCTTTTTGCAAAAGAAAAACCCCTGCAGCATCGCAGGGGTTTTATCGTGTGAGGATTAGCCGCCGAAGGAGATATCGCCCTCAGTCTCGGACTCCATCGCCTTGGCCGGCGCATTGCGGTCAGCACGCGGAGTACGGGTCGGCTTCGGGGTACGGGTCGGACGCGGGGTGGCGGTGGGCTTCGGCGTGGCCTGAGCCGCAGCGCCCTCGATCGCCTCGTCAGAGGTCACGATGACGGACTGGTTGTTGTTCACGATCTGGATGAAGGTCTTGCCAACCTTGAGCGGGATCTCCTCGCCGTTTTCATCCAGGAACACCAGACGCGCGGACTGAGAATCGAAGTCGTCAGCCTGCTTATCATTGTGGGAACGGACCCAACTGCCGCGGATGTACTTGCCGTTCTGGAAGATTTCGGCAACACCCTGGCCGACGGTCTGGATGACCGGGCGGGAGTTGTTGTTGTTGAACCAGGTAACGTCGGTACGCATCACGATGACGTTGGAGTACTCGGTGGACATGCCGTTGAGCGCGTCGTAGTACGCCTCGCCATTGCGATAACGCTCGTACAGGCCGGTCATTTCGTTGTACTTGTAGTTCACAACGTACTGCGGCTTGGTGGTCTTGTAGTTGATGGTGATGTCGGAGACGCCGATACCGCGCTCAAGGCCGGTATCGGAGAACAGGAACGGACGCATCTGCGGCTCTTCGGTGAAGAGGGCGGAAACGGCGTTCATGTCGATCTGAACGTTGTACGGAGCGACGTGCATGCCATCCTTCTCGCGATGGAACAGGTTGGCGTAGTTGCGCTCGGTACCTTCGATATACGGGAACACCCAGCGGCCGCCCTGACGCGCGTCGCTGTGCATGTTCAGCGCCCAGCTGTCAACGTCAACGATCAGCTTGCCGGCGTTCACAACGGTGTTCTGCCAGCCGTAGAAGACCCAGGCGCTGCCCCAGATCTCGCGCAGGGAAGCCATCGGAACACGGCCGGAACGGACCGGGCCGGCGTAGTTCGGGATATCGCCCATGAACAGCGCGAAAGCACGGGTAGAGCCGTCGGCCTGAATGGGCATTTCGAAGATGATGTCGGCAGAAGCGACGCCCCAGTTCGGCAGCGCTTCCGGATGCTGGTCAATATTCACGC
>JAFQIF010000202.1 GCA_017397695.1 Clostridia bacterium | reverse complement strand
GCCGCGCAGCCATGAGGCGCTGCTGACGGGACTCCTGTTCTGCGCATGCGGCAACAAGATGTATCCGAAGGTCTCCAAACGGCCCGATCCGGACGGCGGCTTCCAGTACACCTACGTCTGCAACATGAAGGAGCGCAGCAAGAAGGAGCTCTGCAGCCGCAAGAACGTCCGCGGCAACTGGCTCGACAGCGCGATCATCGAGGAGATCAAGCAGCTGGGCGAGGACAAGGAGAACTTCCTCGCGCAGCTGGAGGAGAGCAAGAAGTTCTACACAGGCAAGCGCGAGGATGTGGACAAATCGCGCACCAGCTTGCAGGAAGAACTGGCGCAGCTGGATAAGAAGATGACGGCGCTGGTGGATTCCCTGGCAGATATGACCGAGGGCGTGGCGCGCAGGCAGGTGTCCGGGCGCATCGAGGCGCTGGGGCGTGAGCGCGAGGCGATTGAGATCCGCCTCAGCGAGATGGAGGCGCTGGCGAATCAGCAGGAGCTCAATGACAACGAATTCGATGTTCTGCGTGATCTGCTGACCACGTTTGCCGGGAGCATTGATGGGCTTGGCCTTGAGCAGCAGCGCACAATGATCAGCACGCTGGTGCGCAAGGTCGTCTGGGACGGCGAGAAGGCGCATCTGATTCTCTTCGGCGCAGAGGGCGACGTTGATCTCACGGGTATTCTTTCCCTTGATGATGAAGCGGAAGAAGAGGCTCAAAGCACTGGGGAAGATGGGCAGAATCTGTTACATTGGAGTCCCGATAGGAAATGAAATCCTCATGTGTTTGCGTGCCAGCCAAAGGAGAAAAGGGGAGATTTCACTGCAGGATCCTATCGGCACAGACAGCGAGGGAAACGAGATGACGCTGAGCGACGTATTAGGTACGGATCCAGATGAAGTGCATGGAAACGTGGAGCGGAAACTCAGCCTACAGAACATACGCACGCTGGTGCAGAAGGGCTTACAGGGGCGGGAAAAAACGGTCATTGAAATGCGCTATGGCCTGCTGGACGGAAAAGCATATGCACAGCAGGAAGTTGCGGATAAGCTGGGCATCAGCCGGTCATATGTGTCCAGAATTGAAAAGAAAGCCATGCAGCTGCTGAAAGAGGCATTCGAAAAAGGGACATAAAGACAGAATACGGCTTGATTTGCATGCCGAAAATGCTATAATAGCCGCAAAACATACAAAGGAGAAGGACAATGATCTGGTGGATTGTTGCGACGGTATGTGCATTCTTTGTAAAGGGGCTTTGCGGCTTTGCCAATACGCTGGTGTTTGGCGCCATCATGAGCTTTGGGGTGAGCAATAAGAATATTTCTCCGGTGGAATTGCTGCTGGGTTATCCTGCCAACGCAATCATCGCATGGAGAGAACGCAGGGCTGTTGATCCCGGAATCTGTGTTCCGCTTTCGGTGCTGGTGGTGCTGGGCAGCATTCCGGGCATGATGCTGCTGAAAAATGCGGATACGGGTGCAATCAAGCTGCTCTTTGGTGCTGCGATTGTGGGGATCGGTGTAGAAATGCTGCTGCGGGAACGCAGCGAAAAACGAATCAAGGAATCAAAGCTGGTGCTTACGATGATCGGCCTTTTGTCCGGTCTTCTATGCGGTTTGTATGGCATCGGAGCGCTTCTGGGCGCATATATCGGCAGGGTTGCCAGGGATTCGGCGGCGTTTCGAGGCAATATCTGCGTCGTGTTCTTTGTGGAAAATACGCTGCGCATTGCTCTCTACAGCGCAATGGGTATCCTGAATATGGGAATGCTGCTTCAGGCGCTGCGCTTGTTTCCTTTTGCGCTGCTGGGGCTGTTTCTTGGGGCGAAAAGCAGCGCCGTGCTTGACGAGCGTGTCGTCAGGCGTCTTGTGATCATCATGCTGATTGTCTCCGGTCTGTCGCTCATTGGCGCGCAGCTGTGATATTTTGAATTGCTGCACGCAGGCGAATTACGCACATAGGGGCGCAAACAGACGAAAAAGCTTGATCTTTTGAGCAAGTCGTGTTACAATCTTAAGCACGAATGTAATTTGCCGGATCACCGCTATACACAGCCTCTGGTGCCTGGCATGCATGAATAACACAGATACAGTTTATGGAGGGATTCCACATGATTAATGCAGGCGATTTCCGTAAGGGCGTGACCATCGAATGGGAAGGCGGCGTCTGGTCCATCGTTGATTTCCAGCACGTCAAGCCGGGCAAGGGCGCGGCGTTCGTTCGCACCAAGCTCAAGAATGTCATGACCGGCGCTGTGGTTGAGCGTTCTTTCAACCCGACCGATAAGCAGCCGCGCGCGACCATCGAGACCAAGGAAATGCAGTACGTCTACACCGACGGCGAGTTCTACTACTTCATGGATCCGGAAAGCTTCGAGCAGATCCCGCTGACCCTGGATCAGGTTGAGGAAGCCATCCAGTTCATGAAGGAAGAGACCATGGCTACCATCCGCTTCTTCAAGGGCAAGGCCTTCTCCGTCGACGCGCCGAACTTCGTCGTGCTCGAGGTTACCGACACTGAGCCGGGCTTCAAGGGCGACACCACCAGCAACACCACCAAGCCGGCGACCCTGGAGACCGGTTATCAGATCTCTGTGCCGCTGTTCATCAACATCGGCGACAAGATCCGCGTGGATACCCGCGACGGTTCCTACATGTCCCGCGCGTAATCTGCGATCTGACAGAAAGGCGGCCTGACCATGAGTAAGATGGGCGAAAAAGTGGCATATCTCAAGGGACTGGCGGAGGGACTTGGCGTAAATGCTGAGACCGAGCAGGGCAAGCTGATGCTGGCCATGATCGATACGCTGGAAGCCTTTGCGGCGCACTGCGAGGAAACCGAAGAGGAGCTTCGAGAGCTGCAGGAGTATGTCGAAGAGATCGACAACGACGTCAGTGATCTGGAAGAAGCGCTGTTCTCCGAGGATGACGAGGAGGACGACGAAGATGAGGATGACGAAGACGACGAGGACGACGATGAAGCCCTGATCGAATATGAGTGTCCGCACTGCGGCACGGTGATCTTTTTTGATGAAGAGGCCTTCGACATGGAGCAGGAGCATCTGTGTCCGAACTGCAACCGCAAGGTGTTTGAAGAGGACGAAAATGACGAGGACGACGAGTAATCGCCGGACGACATAACGAGTCATGAGGGGGACTGATGTGGACGACGCGCATACAAGCGCATCATCCGCTCAGCCCCTTTTTCCATCTTATGGAAACACGGCGAACAACACTGGACAATGACGATTAAGGATGAAACGCAGCACATGAAAAAGATCATTTCTTTTCTGGTTCTTGCGCTGCTGCTGGCTATGTGTCTGCCGGCGGCTGCACAGGAAATCCTGTACACCGGTTCGGTCACCAAGGCGATGACCATACGAGAGAAGAAATCCACGTCTGCCAAAAAGCTGGGCAGTGTGGAAGCGGGCGAGTTCATCAACATTCTTGATTACGGCAAGGAATGGACTAAGGTAGAAAAAAACGGTAAGACCGGCTATCTGCTCACCAAGAACGTGGTAGACCTTGCGCTGGCCGGGAACCATAACGATGCTGCCGATGCGCTGTATCTGGGCGTGGCGTCCAAGGCGCTCACCATCCGCCAGACGCAGAGCAAGTCTGCACTGAAGATGCAGTCTCTGGAAGCGGGCGAAACGGTCTATATTCTGGAATTGGGTAAGGAATGGCATCATGTCGTCAAAAACGGCGTGAAGGGTTACGTTCTCGCTGATCCGGTTACGGGCCTGGCGGGCGCGCAGGAGGGGACTGTGGTACCTGAGCAGTTTGTTTCTGCGCCTGCATTTGAGGCAGTGTATACCGCCATGGCGGACGTAAATCTATCGATTCGCCGCGAGAAGAACGAAAACTCCCGCCTGATGGGTACGGTTTATAAAAACGAATATATCGATGTTATGAGCACGGACGGTCAGTGGGCGCATGTGCGCAAGGATGATGCGGAAGGCTACGTTCGCGCCGATCACCTGCGCTACTATAAGCGCTTTGATCCGTACGGCCCGTTTATTCCGGGTACGGTCTGGTATCCGTATGCGGCGCATGTGCTGGAGGATACGGTAATCTACGACGAGGCTACCGGCGAAGAACTGCGCACGGTTACGCCGGGCTCGATCATGGCGGTCAGCGCGCTGGATGAGAGCATGTCGGTTACGCTGCCGTATGATCGCATTACGGGTCGGATTCTGGCGACGGGCAATCTGGATCTGGAGCCGGTCAGGCTCTGGCCGGAGGCGCAGAAGGGCGATTTGATTGCAGTATTCTCTACGTATTACGATCCCGAGCAAAGGACGCAGGAGCAGATCGGCCGCCTGCATAATATCATGCAGGGCGTTGAACGGCTGAACGACGTGATCATCCTCGCGGGTGAGAAGTTCTATTTCAACGATTACTGCGCGCCGTATACGTCGTCTAACGGCTATCAGGAAGGCCCGATCATCAATTATGTTTCCAGTGACAAACTGGGTTATGGAGGCGGTATCTGCCAGGTATCCACTACGCTGTACAATGCCATTCTGCAGATTCCCATTGAGGTGATCAAGCAGCAGGTGCATTCCTCTTATGGCATCGAGTACGCGCCGCTCGATTTCGACGCGGCTGTGGGCAACGGCAATATCGACCTGCGCCTGAGTAATGTGCTGCCCTACGATGTGCGCTTTGTGCTCCAGGCGGAGAACGGCGTGTTGACTGTGCTCGTTTACAGGGAAAGCTGATGCGTAGGCGGGGATGGATCGCTGCCGCGCTGATCCTGATGATTCTGGCTGTGCTGCCGGCAGCAGGCATGGCCGATGACAGAGAAAACGACGTCGCGCTCTTTTATGGCACCATCGGCAAGCGGATGACCGTTCACCGCTGGGGCGACGAAAAGTCGACCAATCTGGGCACGATTGAAGCCGGAACGGTGGTGGATGTCTACGCCAAGGGACGCACGTGGACGCGCATCGACTTTGGGGGTAGGCAGGGCTATGTGCTCACCAAGTTCATTGAGCGCGTGCAGCGCAAGGATCCCTTTGAAGGACCGATGCCCGGTACAAGCAAGCATACCGCTGTGGGCTATGTCCTGCGGGACATCTCCTTCAAGCCGGAAGGATACAAATACCCCATTTCGGTGAAGCAGGGCTCCTGGCTCTCTATTGAAAAGATCAAGAATGAGCGGGCATATTTTCCGTACAGGCGCGAGCCGGAAAACGTAAGCGTCAAAACGGAGAACCTCAAGATTTATGACTTTGTGCCATGGAACGAGGCGCAGCCGGGCGATCTGCTCTATGCGTTTACGACGTTCTATACCACCAGCATGAATAAAGAGGGCAACTATGGCAGGCTGCACAACATCGCTCTGGCGACGCAGCGCCTGACGGGCATCCGCGTGGAGCCGGATGAGACGTTTTCCTTCAATGCGGTCTGTGGACCGTATACCAAGGAAAATGGGTATCGCTCTGCCCCGATCCTCTCGGGTGAGAGTGAGATGGGCTACGGCGGCGGCGTGTGCCAGGTTTGCTCCACGTTCTACAACATTGTGCTGCGCGTGCCGATGGTCATCGAAGAGATGAACTGGCATTCTCAGGGCGGCGTCAGTTATTTGCCTGCTGGCTTTGATGCGACGGTGGGTACAAACAGCGATCTGGTGGTGCGCAATATCCTGCCGTACAGGCTGCGCATCGAGTTTGAAAGCCTGGACGGCGTGATGACGGCGTTCCTGTTCAGGGACTATGAGGATTGAATACTGATGAAGATTCTGATTTCCAATGATGACGGCATCTTTGCGCCGGGCATTGAGGTGCTGGTGCAGGCGTTTGCTGGTGCGGGGCATGAAGTGTATGTCTGCGCGCCGGACAGCCAGCGCTCTGCTGCCAGCCATAGCCTGAGCATCGGCAAGCCGCTGACGGTGCGTGAGGTGGAGTATCCCGGTGCGGCGCGCGCATATGCCATCGGCGGTACGCCGGCAGATTGCGTAAAGCTGGGACTGATGGTGCTCTGTCCGCAGGCGGAAGCGGTTGTCTCCGGCGTGAACCGCGGCTATAACGTGGGTACGGATATCCTGTATTCCGGAACGGTTGCTGCGGCGATGGAGGGCGCAATCTGCGGCAGGCCAGCGCTTGCAGTATCCCAGTCGGAAAAGCGGGCAGATTATTCGAAGGCTTCTGCACTGGCGGTGCGCATGTTCGAAAAGATGAAAGCGAATCCGCTTGAGCCGCTGCATGTGCTCAATGTCAATTATCCTGCATGCGACGAGATCGGCGGTGTGGTAATGGCACACACAGGCCAGCTGCACTACAATGAGGTCTATACGCCGACCGTTCATGACAGCCTGCCTGCCTATAGTCTCAATGGCCAGATCGATGCGGAAAAACCGCAGAGCGAGGATTATGCCCGCCTTGAGCAGGGCTATGCCACGGTGACCGTTCTGCGTGCGGATTTGACGGATACCGGAATAACAAAAGTCTG
This sequence comes from Clostridia bacterium, assembly GCA_017397695.1. Next base: position 4,699 of record JAFQIF010000202.1, on the reverse strand, counting down.
GAATGGCTTGGTTTGACGGTTAAAGAAATTAAATGATGCAAGAAGTGGAATTCTTCTTGCATTTTTTATTTGATTTTGATACAATGAGACCATCACAATGCAAAAATCCGCTTTGGGAGGTTGAATGACATATGCAGGACATGCAGGACATGATGCGCCGGCTCAATCAATCCGGTAAGCGCCTGAGCAAGGGCCACCGCAAGATTGCCGAGTACATTGTGGAGCATTATGATAAGGCGGTGTTTATGACCGCATCCAAGCTGGGCGAGATGGTTGGCGTCAGCGAGTCTACCGTTGTGCGTTTCGCCTCTGCCATGGGCTACGAGGGCTATCCGCAGCTGCAGCGTGCGCTGCAGGAGCTTGTGCGCCACTGGCTGACGGCTGTGCAGCGCTTTGAGATGGCGACCGACATTGACCAGAGCGAAGTGCTGCGCACGGTTCTGCATGCCGATATGCAGAACATCCGTACCACGACCGAGGAAATCGACGCGCAGGCTTTCGACGAGGTGGTCGATAAGATTATCGCTGCGCGCCATATCTATGTGATGGGCCTTCGTTCTGCGGCACCGATTGCGCAGTTCCTGGCGTATTACCTCAACTTTATTTTTGATAATGTCCGCATCGTATCCGAGGCGAGCGGCGACGTGTTTGAGCAGATCAGCCGTATCAATGAGACCGACCTGCTCTTTGGCATCAGCTTCCCGCGTTATTCTACGCGTACGCTTGAGGCGATGAGCTTTGCCAAGGCGCGCGGGGCGCAGGTTGTCGGCCTGACTGACGGCCCGATGTCGCCCATCTGTACGGCAAGTACGGTCTGCCTGACTGCGAGAACGGATATGGCGTCCTTCGTGGATTCCATGGCTGCGCCGCTTTCGGTGATCAACGCGCTGATTGTTGCGCTGGGCCTGCGCCGCAAGGAGGAGCTGAGCGAGCATTTCCGTCTGATGGAAGGAATCTGGGATGAGTACAGGGTCTATGTTGGAAAAGACAAGGCTTGACGTTGTGGTGATCGGCGGCGGCGCAGCGGGTATGATGGCTGCCCTGCAGGCGGCTTGGGCTGGCGCGCAGGTTGTTCTGCTGGAAAAAAACGAGAAGCTGGGCAAGAAAATCTATATCACCGGTAAAGGCCGCTGTAATGTGACCAATGCCTGCGATATGGAGGACTTTTTCCGGCAGGTGCCGCGAAACGCCAAATTTCTCAATGCTGCCGTACGCCAGTTTGGTTACGAGGATGTGACCTCGCTGCTCTCCATGCTTGGCACGGAGACAAAGATTGAGCGCGGCAACCGCGTTTTTCCTGTGAGCGACAAGGCAAGCGATGTGACGCGTGCCTTCGCCCGCGGCATGAAAGACGCCGGCGTGCAGGTGGAGCTGAATACCGCCGTATCGTACGTGAGGCGTGAAGAAGACGGCTTTTCGGTTGGCCTTGCGCAGGGCGGCACGCTGCATGCGCGCAGCGTGATTGTTGCAACGGGTGGCCTGAGCTATCCATCCACCGGCTCTACCGGCGATGGATACGCCTTTGCCAAGGAGAATGGGCATGCGGTTACGCCGCTGACCGGATCGCTGGTGGGCCTGACGATCGATGAAAAGTGGCCGAAGCTGCTCATGGGTCTTTCGCTCAAGAATGTGCGCGTGAGCGCGCAGATGGGAAAAAAGAAGATCTACGATGAGCTGGGCGAGATGCTCTTTACGCATTTCGGCGTCAGCGGTCCGTTGATCATCGAATTGAGCAGCCATATGCCGGAGGATTTTTCCGGCGTGAATGTGACGCTGGACATGAAGCCCGGCCTTACCCCGGAGCAGGTGGATCAGCGCCTGCAGCGCGAGTTTCAGGAGAATATCCGCAAGCAGCTCTCTTCTGTGCTGGTGACGCTCATGCCGGCGCGCATGGGTCCGGTGTTTGCTGAACTTTGCGGATTGTCGCCGGATCAGCCGATCAACCAGATTACGCGCGAGCAGCGTGCGGCGATCGCAGGAAATCTCAAGGCGCTGCCGCTGAAGGTGACCGGCACGCGGCCGATTGAGGAAGCAATTGTGACGCGCGGCGGCATCGAGGTGAAGGAGGTTAACCCCAGCACGATGATGAGCAAGCTCGTGCCCGGCTTATTCTTTGCGGGCGAGGTGCTGGACGTCGATGCGCATACTGGCGGATTCAATCTGCAGATTGCCTTTTCTACTGGCGCGCTGGCTGGCAAGAGCGCGGCGGCATACGCGATGGAAGCATAATTCAAAGTCCTCCTTCATAGGAGGACTTTGCGCTTTTTGGAAATTCTGGAAAGAGAATGGATGGATCAGGGAGGTTTTGCCATGCTGAAATATGAAGAGAACAGGAGAATCTATGAGCGCAGTGTGCGTCTGATTCTGCTGCTGGCGGTGCGAGATGTCTGTCCCGGCGCTAGGGTGCGCATTGAGCACAGCATTGGCGCAGGCGTGTATATGAATGTGAGCGGCGTGAGCCTTACGTCTGCGCTGGTGCGCCGAATTGAAGCGCGGATGCATGAGATTGCGCAGGCAGATCTGCCGATTATCAGAAGCCGCTGGACGCGCGCGCAGGCGATCGAATACTTTGACGCACAGGGACAGGAGGATACGGTACGCCTGCTCTCGTATCGCCCGTTTGAGCATTTCGATGTGTATACCTGTGACGGCATGAGTGAGTATTTCTATGGCGATATGGTGAAATCCACAGGAGAAGCCAGCCGCTTTGCGCTTCGGTTCTATTATCCGGGCATGGTACTTCTGCTGCCGGATGAGGATTTGAGCGGCGAGCCTGCGCCGTTTGTTGAGCGTCCGCAGCTCATGCGCACCTATGCGGAGGCAAACGAGCACTCCCGCATTCTGCAGTGTGAGAGCGCAGCGGATCTCAATGACATTATTGCCCGGGGCGAGGCGCGGACATTTATCCGTGTGAGTGAAGCGCTGCATGAACGCAGCATTGCGCATATTGCTGAGCGTATCGTGGCACGCGGAGCCCGGGTGGTGTTTGTCGCCGGACCGTCTTCCAGCGGCAAGACGACGTTTGCCAATCGCCTGTCTGTGCAGCTGCGCTTGAGCGGCAAGTGTCCGGTAGCGATTTCTCTGGATAATTATTACCGCAACCGCGAGGATGTGCCGCTGAATCCGGATGGCACGCCCGATCTGGAGTGCCTGGAGGCGATTGATGTGCCGCTGTTCAATGAGCAGCTGATCGATCTGCTCGCCGGGCGCGAGGTGGAATTGCCCAGGTATTCTTTCTATACCAAGCGGCGGGAACAGAAGGGAATGCGCCTTCGGGTGTCGCAGGATGATGTGCTGATCGTGGAAGGCATTCATGGGCTGAATGATCAGCTGAGCGCCGATATTCCCAGCGAGCTGAAGTTCCGTGTGTATGTCAGCGCGCTCACGCAGCTTAACCTCGATGGGCATAACCGCATCCGCACGACCGACGTGCGTCTGATGCGGCGCATGGTGCGCGACAACAGAACCCGCGCAACGAATGCGCTGGAGACCATGCAGATGTGGGATAAGGTTCGCTATGGAGAGGAGAAGTACATCTTCCCCTTCCAGGAGAAAGCGGACGTGATGTTCAACACATCGCTGCTCTATGAGATTGCCGTGCTCAAGAAATATGCCTATCCGCTGCTCAAGGAGATCGGAAAGGACAGCCCGTATTATACGCGTTCCCGCAGACTGTGCAAGTTCCTGCATTATTTCAAGGATTTGGCGGAGGAGGATGAGATTCCGCCGACGTCCATTCTGCGCGAGTTTGTTGGCGGCTGCACATTCTACGAGGAATAAGCAGTTTTTTCCCGGAATTACGCTGATACTTTTCGCCTCTTTGGCACACAATAGCGCCAAGGAGGCGATTCCAGTGAAAAAAGGTATGATGGTCCTGCTGTGCATTGCCATGGCAGGCATGGTTCTCAGCGGCTGCGCATCGCGCAGCGCGAGCGGAACGACTGCGACAGCGGCGCCGATTGCAACGAACAGCCCGATGGCTACCATTGGCCAGGCGACAACGGCGCCGGATATGTCGCCGGACATGAATGCCGGCGCTGCGGCCGGCACGCAGGCAGGCGCAGCGGTTGGATCGATGACGGATGACAACAGCACATCCGGCACCACGGACACCATGGACAATACCCTGATGAGCAGCCGCAGCCAGGCGGCTGATATGAGTCCGGCTGAGGCAGGCCGCACAGCAGAAAAAATCGAGGAAGCGGTGGAGCGCATCAGCGAGATCGATGATGTTGAGGTTGTCATCGGCGGAGAGAATCGCGTGCTGGTTGCGGTCGAATTTGACGATCAGTACAGTGCGGGGCTGGATGACCGGATGAAGGACATGATTGCCGAAGCTGTGCAGAATGTGGATGACAGTCTGACGGACGTGGAGATCACGGACGACGACACGCTTTACGGACAGGTAAAGGGGCTGGGGGATCGTCTGGCGAAGGCGACCGGACTTGATGAGCTGGCCGATGACTTTGGCGATCTGTGGGATCGGATTACGGGAATGTAAAAGAAAAGAGACTGTTGACGGAAAACCGGCAACAGTCTCTTTTTGGTGAGCAAAAGGGATAGAAAGTTCATTAAGGAAAAAAAGAAATCTCGGAAATATGCAAACAAACTAACCAAGCGTGCAAGAAACGAATACAACCCCGGGTCCAGGGCCGTGAGGCCTTGGCGGTTTCAAGGGGGAAGGGGAGTCCAGAGGGGC
>JAFQIF010000201.1 GCA_017397695.1 Clostridia bacterium | reverse complement strand
TTAATGGCGAGAATTGTTGATGTAGAGCATACAGTTGTACCACTCGTTCCAGTAACCGATGGCGGCGAACAGGCCGACCGTCGCCAGCGCGGGACCGGAAAGCGGCACGTAGATGCGCCAGAAGATGGTAAAATCATTTGCGCCATCAAGCGTAGCAGACTCATAGAGCGCATCCGGGATCGACTTCATGAAGTTGCGCATCAGGAAGATCGACCAGGAAGAGAGCATGCCCGGGAATATCAGCGCAAGAATGCTGTCCTTGAGGCCCAGATACTTGACATACAGCAGATACGTGGGCACCAGACCGCCGGAAAACAGCGTGGTGAAGTAGAAGAAGAACGCCACGGCGCTGCGATAGCGGAAGGACTTGACGTTGAGGACGAAGCCCGTCATCGTCATCAGCAGCAGACCAAGTCCCGTGCCCACCACCGTGATGATGATGGTAACCTTATAGGCGTTGATCAGCTGGGTCGGGTTAGTGAAGACGTACTTGTACGCTTCAAGCGACCAGGTCTTGGGAATCAGCTTATAGCCTTCGGTGATGATCTCGCTCTCGGACATAAACGAAGAGGTGACCATCAGAACAAACGGAAACAGGCAAAGGAGCGTAAAGAACGTGATGCAGATGATCGAGATGACGGTGATCGGGTTGCTCTCACGAATCTTCATCGCGCCCCTGTGCGCAACAGGCGTAGCAGTCATATCGGCACCTCCTTAGAACAGCGCGTAGTCAGGCTCGATCTTCTTGACGGCGAAGTTGACCAGCGTGACCAGAATCAGGCCGAACACCGACTGATACACACCGACAGCCGCGCTCTGGGAGAAGTTGGGCTGGCCCAGCAGCGAGCGATAGACGAACGTGTCGATGATATCGGTCTGCGGATAGAGGATGGAGTTGGTGCCGATGAGGTTGTAGAACAGGTCGAACGAACCGCGCATGATGCCGCCGAGGCTGAAGAGCAGCAGCAGCACGAACGTCGGACGCAGCAGCGGCACGGTGATGTAGCGGATACGCTGCCACTGGTTGGCGCCGTCGATCTTCGCCGCCTCATAAAGGCTGGCGTCAAGGCCGGTGATCGCCGCAAGGTATACGATCATGCCATAGCCGGTATCGTGCCAGAACTTGAAAATGACGATGATGTATTTCCAGATACCGGGGTCAGAGTAGAAGGAATATCGTTCAAAACCTGCCTGCGTGAGCAGGGTGTTGATGAAGCCATAGTCGGTATTGAACATATTGTAGGCGAACACGCCGACGATAACATAGGAAATGAAGTTCGGGAACAGCATCACGGACTGCGCCGTGCGCTTGAAAATCTTGCCGCCGATTTCGGCGAGCATGATGGCAAACATGATCTGAAGGATATTGCCCAGACCGATGAACACGAGGTTGTACAGCAGCGTGTTCTTGGTAATCATCCAGAGCTTGCCGGTCTTGATCAGAAACTTGAAGTTATTCATGCCGACGAACGGACTGCCGAAGATGCCCTTACCAATATTGAAATTGACAAAGGCGATATACACACCGCCCATCGGGATGTAGCAGAATACAATGAAGTAAATGATGCTGGGAAGAAGCATCAGCATGAGAATCCAGTGCTTGCGAACCTCGTGTATAAATTCGCGAACGGGGTTGCGCTGCAGGCTGGGACGGATAGTATTGGTCATTCTCCCACCTCTTCGCTCAAAATGAAAACGTTTACAATACACATTATAAACAAGCAAGTGTTCATTGTCAATAATTTTTCGCAACAAATTTCATGATTATTTCATCGTTGACAAACTGGGCATTGCTGATTCTTAAAGCATTTTTGTTCCAGTTGGCACGGTTGGCACAAATCTTGATGCTCTATTTTTCGTGCCAAGCAAGCCAGCTACAGCCTGCACACCTCTCTGCTCTTGCCGAGCGCCCTCTCTTCACATCTGCCCTTAAACCCCTTCTTGCGCATATCCGCAAACCTCTTTTCCGGATTTCTCCCAAATCCGTTCCCAAAAACAGCATTTCGCCTTTTCAGGGTTCCCAAATCCGGATCTGGGAAAAGGTGTCGCGGTGCAAGGTCGTTTATCGTGTTTGAGGCAAACTTGTTTATCCTCAAAACAACCCGTATTTTATGCAGTTTTCAGAATGATTTTACATGATAAAATCGCAATTTTACCACGCAAGAAATCCTGATATTACAAGGTTTTCAGGCGCTATGTCTACGAAAAAAGACCTCGAAGATTTTACTCTTCAAGGTCTCATTTTTTATGTAGCTGGAGGATACTTTGCCCCGAAGAAGATAAAGACGTTTGCCTCGCGACATAGAGGAATCTGACCTTGTAAATACAATATGCGCCATTTACGCATAGATGTGGTACTTCTTCTTCCTCTGCACAAACCTTTCCCGCTCCGGCGCGTAATGGTCCACAATCTCCTGCGCCGTCATGCGCCCCTCGCTGAAGGCGTCCGTCGCCAGCAGCTTGTCGATATAGCGGGTGAACGCCGGGCTGCTCGCCTCTTCCTTTACGCAGTGGCTCGCCGAGCAGTCCCTGTACTGAATCTCCTTCGGATGAATGTCCCGGATGATCTCCAGCATGGTCAGCGCAGTGAGGAACGGCTGGAAGCTTTGCCTGTCCTTGACAATGATCTGAACGCCGCTGCAGACCTGTCCGCTGTGCTTGGACGCCACAGGCCGGAAATAGGTCGGCGCAAAGCGCACGCCCTCCAGGCTGCGTGCCTTCAGACCGTCTATGAGCGCCGCTGTATGGAGCCACGGCGCGCCGATCAGTTCAAACGGCTTGCTGGTGCCGCGGCCTTCGCTGATGGTAGATACGCCCTCAAAGACGCAGAAACCCGCGTACAGCAGGTTCGCCGTCACGCCGTTCAGGCTCGGCGACGGAAGCAGCCAGGGCACATCCGTTTCGTCGTAGTAGAGGTTCCTCGTCCAGCCCTCCACCGGGATCACTGTCAGGTCGCAGCCGATGCCGTATTCGCCATTGATATACCGGGCAAATTCGCCCATTGTGAGCGCAAACCGGGAAGGCAGCTCATAGTCGCCGACGATCGTGTGCATATCCGGCGGACAGACCGTACCTTCGACGATCTCGCCGCCCAGCGGCGCAATGCGGTCGAGCACGACCACAGGCTTACCGTAAGCGGCGCAGGCCTTCATGATGCTGCCCAGGCAATGGATGTATTCAAAGAAGCGGGTACCCGCGCCGCGGATGTCAAACACCAGTGCGTCGACGTCCTGCATCATCTCCGCTGTCGGCGCTGTGCGCTCGATGTTGAAGATGCTGTATACGTCAAGCCCCGTCTTTTCATCCACATAGTGCGGGATATCTTCGCCATAGCGGAAATCGCCGCGCACGCCGTATATGGTGTTAAACAGACGCACCACCTGATAGCGTTCCGTCAGGATATCCAATGTGGAAACAAGATTGCGGTCAACGGCGCCGCCACCGGTTACAACCGCAAGCCGTTTCCCTTTGAGTGCCCTGTCCATCAATTCCAGTCGGTCTATACCGCTCAGCACTTTTCTTACCATGGTACACTTCCCTCCATATATCCGCATAGATAGAAGGAAAGGGGCTGCTTGCGCAGCCCCTCTGTTTGCATCAAAATGGATTAGCCGCCAACCAGCTTCGCATAGGCAGCGGTGCCGGCGTCGATAACTTCCTGCAGGCCCTGAGCCTTGAGGCCTTCGTACTTCTCGAAGAACTCGTCGACAGAGATCTGGCCGGCAACGCACTGATCGCGCAGCACGCAAACGCCGGTGGTGATCAGCTCAGCGCGGTACTCGGTGTACTCGTCGGTCGCCAGCGTCTGCGGCATCGCGTAGAACTTGCCGGTGTTCACGACGGCCAGGCCCTCGTAGAAGGAAGCAGCGCCCGGATCGAGGTCTTCGATCGCAACGCCGGCGAACAGGCCCTGCATGAAGGCTTCAGTCTGCCACGCGCCGCCGAACGGCTCATACTGCATACCCATCGCACGGTAGTCAACGAAACCGTTGGCCACGACTTCGGGGTACATGACCGGCTTGCCGTCAACCCAATCGTAGCTGACGCCTTCGATGCCGTAGTTGTAGAGGTTGATGCCTTCCTCAGAGAAGCACCAGTTGAAGACCTTGAGGATGTCCTCGATCTTGTCTTCCGCGGAGTAGGAGATGCACCACAGGCCGGTCACAGCCGCGCGCTCCTGGGTCATCTGGTCGCCGTACGGGCCGGTGATCGGGGCAACGGACTGCCACAGAGCGTCCTCATCGCCAGCGTCAGCGTTGGCATAGGTGCTCAGCTTCGCGCGCTCCGCCCAGGTCATGGTCGTGCCGCAGAGGTTGGTATCCATGATGGTGAACAGTTCGCTCTGGGTACGGGTGGCAAACTGCTGGTCGATGAGGCCTTCAGCGTACATCGCCTGAACGGTCTCCAGGAACTCGCGGTAACGCGGATGCTCGTACACCATGGTGTAGGTGCCGTCTTCCAGGATGCAGAACTGGCAGTCGCTGGAGGCCTTGATGCCGAACGCGTTCAGCAGGCTGGCCATGGAGCGCTCGCCGCTGCTGCCCTGCTCGAGGGCCAGCGGGATCTCGTC
>JAFQIF010000200.1 GCA_017397695.1 Clostridia bacterium | reverse complement strand
TGTCCTTGCAGTAGTCGATCTTGGTCTCGTCCAGCAGAGAGTTGCCGATTTCGTAGCCCTTGGCCTTGAGGAAGGTGAAGGCCATGCCGCCGCCGATGATCAGGGTATCGACCTTCTCGAGCAGGTTCTCGATGACGTTGAGCTTGTCCGCAACCTTCGCGCCGCCCAGGATGGCGACGAACGGACGGTCCGCATTCTCCAGAGCCTTGCCCATGATGGACAGCTCCTTGCCGATCAGGTAGCCGGCAACGCAGGGGCTGAGGTACTCAGTCACGCCCGCGGTGGAGCAGTGCGCACGATGGCAGGAGCCGAAAGCGTCGTCCACATAGCACTCGGCCAGGGAAGCGAGCTCCTTGGAGAAGGTCTCGATGTTCTTGGTCTCTTCCTTGCGGAAGCGGGTGTTCTGCAGGAGCACGACGTCGCCGTCCTTCATCGCGGCAACAGCAGCCTTGGCATTCTCGCCCACGACAGTATCATCATCGGCGAAGACAACAGGCTGACCGAGATGCTCGGACAGACGCTCAGCAACCGGAGCCAGGGAGAACTTCGCCTCCGGGCCGTTCTTCGGCTTGCCGAGATGGCTGCACAGGATGACCTTGCCGCCGTCCGCGATCAGCTTCTTGATGGTCGGCAGGGCCGCAACGATACGCTTGTCGTTGGTGATCTTGCCGTCCTTCATCGGGACGTTGAAGTCGCAGCGCACGAGCACTTTCTTGCCAGAGACCTTGATGTCTTCAACAGTCATTTTCGCCATGGGGTATTCCTCCATTCAGTCTTATGAACATTCTCCCGATTGTGTATGACCGGCGTATGCATCGGGATCTGCACACACCGTGAAAGCCGCGGTCGGGCCGGGCTTTGCTCGCTTGATGATCCGATGGGCACATGCCCACAGATCATTACTACTATAACATCTTTTTCCGCGATTGTCAAAGCATTAACGCAAAAAGCACGCATTATACGCGCAAAAGTTCCATCATGCGCAGCGCAGCGCCCTCGTCAGTCACCAGCAGCCTGTGCGGATGATGCTGGCAGACGGCAATGATGGCCTCCGCCTTGCTGTGGCCCACGGCAATCGCCGCCGCTTTCATGCGCCTGCCGATATCTGCTGCGCGCAGCGCCAGCGACGCGCGGTTGCTGACCACCGCACCCTGGCTGTTGAAATAAAAGCCCAGCGCCTCGCCGACAGCGCCGGTCTTCTCCAGCGCTTCACGCTCGAGCGCGCCCAGCCCTCTCGCACGCGAAAGTTCCTGCGCGCGCGATACGCCGTAAAGCAGCACATCCGCATGGCGCAAAAGCTCCAGTGCTTCGCGCACCTGCGGAATGCGCGAAATCTCCTCCGCCGCCTGAGCAGAGATACCTTCAGGCAGATGCAGCAGCCTGTATTGGCCGCCCAGATTCCTGGCAAAGATTTCGCACAGCACGTTGGCCTGCGTAGCCATACCTCCGCCCATACCCCCCTGTGCCGGCACAACGGTCACATCCATCGGCGCGGCAAGCGAGATCGCTTCCGCAGTCATCTTCAGCGTACGCCCGCCGGAGACAGCAAGCACATGCGCATCCTGCAAAAGAAAACGGATCTGCCGTGCGGCGGCTTGCGCCGCTTCGGCCATCACACTTTCATCCATGTCCGCATCGCCGCGCACCACGCACACTCTCTCAACATCCAGCTTGCGCGAAAGCGCAAGTTCCATCGATGACAGCGAACGCCTGCCGCGGCTGACCATGCGCGCCGCATTGATCAGATTCCTTCCTTCCCCGGTCAGCTCCATGCCTGCCGCGCTTTGGGCGATGCAGCCCGCTGCACGCAGCGCATCCGCTGCGGAACGCACCTCACGCTCGGGCAAATGCAGGCGCTGCGCCAGCGCGCGCCGGCCGATAGGTTCCAGCGCAGAAATACGCTCGAGCACCAGCGTGCGCAGCTCAAGTTCCTCCATCAGGTCCGGCGCGATGGCAAACAGCGTATCGAAGATCGACGTATCCATGGTATTCTTTCCCCTTCAGCGAGCAGGACACATTTGGCCCGGGTATATTCTTTCGTCCCATCCAGCATAGCACAATTCAAAAATCCTGGCAAGATCAGGCTGCCAGGATAAAAAGCAATGGGGATAGAATGTTCACTAAGGCAGCTTGAAGCCGCCTTAATGAATTTTCTATCCCTTTCGCGCAAAAGGCCATCCGGCCAAAGCCGGACAGCCTCTTCTTATTCATTCTCTGATTCTTCCTCTTCCAGCGCCTGCGCGCCCAGCAGCAGCGCGCCCGTTACGCCGGCATTGATGCCCAGCCTGGGCGCCACAATGTACCCGTTCATCCCCTGCGCCGTGATCATAGGCGAACCGATATACCCGCCCAGCAGGCTAAGCGTCTCCCTGCGCACCGCCGCATACAGCGCCGGCTGATGCTGCATCACCTCGCCGCCCAGCACAATCATCTCTGGCGAGAACATTGTAATCGCATTGGCGCACAGCTGTGCAATATACTTCGCCTCCAGCTGCCATGCCGGGTGATCATCGCTCATCAGCTTATAGGATAGGCCCCATCGCTTCTCCATCGCCGGTGCGCTCGCCAGTCCCTCCAGGCAGTGCCTGTGGAACGGACATACACCTTCCTTCATCGGATCTCCCTCCAGCGGCGCGGCTATCATATGCCCCAGTTCCGGATGCACCAAGCCGTGCAGCGGCTTACCCCCTACAATCAATCCGCCGCCGATGCCCGCACCGACCGCCACATACAGCATGTTCTTCGCGCCCACGCCTGCGCCCTTGCGGTTTTCAGCCAGCGCGCAGACGTTGGCCGCCGTGTCAATCTTCGCCGGAACACCCAGCATATCGCGCAGCACAGGCATCAGCGGATAACCCTTCCACTGCCGCTTCGGCGTATCGGTAATGCAGCCGTACGTCGCCGACGCAGGATTCAGATCCAGCGGGCCAAACGAGCCGATGCCCAGCGCCTTCACGTCGAACATCCGGATAAATTCCACAATCCTGGAAATCGTTTCCTCCGGCGCAGCCGTAGGAAAGCTTGCACGCTGCATGACGCCGCGCTGCACATTGCCGATGGACACAATCATGTTCGTACCGCCGGCTTCAATCGCTCCAATGAGCATCAATTTCTCTCCTTCATCAAATATGCCAATCCATACCAAACCCTCTCAGGCCGGATAAATACAGAGTCCTTCCACAGACTAAGCGCTGCAATGCCGCTTATCATACGCCATTGCGCCGCCCATGTCAAACAAAATCTTCCTGACCGAAGGGAGAATGCCTGTGAACCGCGATCTGCTTACCGCACCTGTCCGTCCGCTGATTCTTCGTATCGCTCTGCCTTCCATGGGCGCGATGATCGCTTCTTCGCTGGGCGCGCTTCTGGATACGCTGCTGCTCGGACGCAGCCATGCGCAGCTTTCTGCAGCTGTTTCCGTCAGCTTTTCGCTGCTCACCCTCATTCAGACGCTCGGCTTCACGCTGGGCATGGGCGCGGGCAGCTTTGTCAGCCGGTGCATCGGCCGCAGCAACAAGCCGGACGCCTATGCCGCAGCGTCCACAGCGCTGTTTGCGGCGCTGGCCATATCGCTGCCGCTATGTGCCGCCGGCCTTTTCTTTCTTCGTCCTCTGGTCAGTATGCTCGGCGCCGAAGGCGAATTGATCGACCCCGCCGCGCGCTATGCGCGCTATGTGCTCCTGAGCGCCCCGCTGCTTTGCGTGAGCCTCGTGCTCTCCAGCCTCCTTCGCGCACAGGGAAAAACGCTGCCCAATCTGCTTGCGTTTGCCGGCGGCGCGGCGGCGGGCGTCGGTCTGGAGCTGCTGCTCACGCCGCGCCTGGGCGTTCACGGTGCGGGCGCAGCCATGCTCGTGCGCGAAAGCAGCACGCTGATCCTGCTGGCAGGCAGCATGATAAAAGAAAAACGGCTCGTTCGTCCAAGACTCCGGGCCGTCTGTTTTCGTCTGTCTGTATATCGGAATATCATGCGCTCCGGCCTGCCGACGCTGCTGCGTCAGGGGCTGATGAGCGTTTCTTCCGTGCTGCTCACGCGCGCCGCAGCCGCCTTTGGCGAGAGCATCCTGGCGGGCGTCGGGCTTGCCGTACGCGTGGCTTCGCTGGTCTCCTCCGCCGTCATCGGCTTTGGCCAGGGCTTCCAGCCCGTATGCGGCGCAGCCTTCGGCGCGGGAAACACGGAGCGCGTGCGTCAGGCATACCGCTTCTGCCTTCGCGCGGCAATGCTTGCGCTCGCGTTTGCCGGCGCTGCCGTATTCGTGTTTGCGCGCAGGCTGCTTGCGCCCTTCGATCCGGGCGGCAGCGCGCTCGATATCGCCGTGCGCGCCCTGCGCGCGCAAAGCGCAGTATTCTTTGCCCAGGGCGCGGTCATCATGATGAACATGCTCACCCAGGCGATGGGGCTCCCCGTGCGCGCCAGCATCATCGCCACCAGCCGTCAGGGCTTTGTTTTCATTCCGCTCATCCTGCTGCTGCCGCGCCTCTTCGGCGAATCTGGGCTGATCCTGTGCCAGAGCGCCAGCGATCTTGTTTCGCTTGCGCTGTGCTTCCTGCTCGTTCGCGGCATACTTACAGATTGCGCGTGCGCACGCGGCGGATGTTCGGATGCTCAGACAGCGTCTCGATAAGGTCGACGTAATTCGTATTCGCCGGCAGGGTCAGCGTGTAGAGATTGGTATACAGATTCCCCTCCGGCTTTGTTTCCGCATGAAAGTCCATATCCAGAATATGAATATTGTGCCCGGAAAAGTATTCGGTCAGGAAGGACAGCGTCTCCTGACGATGGACAAACTGCACCTCCAGCTTCTTGAGCGCATGCACATGAATAATCTTCTGCAGCGTCTTGAGCACAACCAGCACGATGACGCCCGCAAGGCCTGCCATCAGGATAAAGCCCGAGCCGACTGCCAGACCGATACACGCCGTGCACCACAGCGACGCCGCCGTCGTCAAGCCGGAAATCTTGCGCTCGGACATGAAGATCGTGCCAGCGCCCAGAAAGCCCACGCCGGAGACAACCGTGGAGGTAATGCGGCCTATGCTCACATTGATCGGGCTGCCTGGCCCCAGCGCCAGCACAGCCGCCGCGCTCTGCTGCTCGATGAGCGACACCAGCGCCGCGCCCACGCACACCAGCACGTGCGTGCGCATGCCGGCAGGCCGGTTCTTGATCTCGCGATCGATACCGATAATCGCGCCGATGAACACCGCCGCCGCAATGCGCAGCATCAGGGTCGATATGCTCAGCGGCTGACCGAATCTTACCAGTCCGCCGAGGATCCCGTTCACTTGCTCCAGCATCGTTCCCGCCTCCATCATGCATGCCGCTTCACAGCATTATTTTTTGATTTATGAAAAATCTGTGTTAAATCTGTGTTAATCAGTATATACCCATCTGTGTGAAAATGCAAGCCGCATCTGCTTGCGGACATGGATTCCCGCGTTGACAAGCATAAGTCTTACGATTACAATATCATCAACGCTACAAAACGGAGGCTGCCATGAAGAATCCATCTGCGTCCGAGCTCGCCGCCCTGCGCCAGCGCGCGCTTCGGCTCAGCGAATCGCTGGGGCCGCTGCATACGGACGAGTCCGGCCGCTTCACGCCGGGCAGCCGACAAAGGCTCGAGGCACGCCTGTACGCCATCCTCCGGCGCAATCGCGCTGTCGGCGCGAGCGTCGTGCTCTGCCATCCCGGCGGCGCAGTCGATACGTTTCACTACGGTTATGCCCGGCTAAGGCCAAAGATTCCCGTGACGGACAAAACCTGCTTCCGCATCGCATCTGTCTCCAAGCTGGTGATGAGCTTTGCCGCGCTGTCGCTTGCGCAGGACGGACTGCTCTCTTTGGACAGCGACGTTTCCGATGTCCTTGGCTATCCTGTCCGCAATCCGCATGTACCGGATGTTCCCGTTACGCTGCGCATGCTGCTCACGCATACCTCCGCCATCACCGATGACGGCCCATACGGCACGCGCGGCATGCAGCCGGGCTGCACACTTGCCCAGCTGCTCGGCGATCCTTCCAGCTGGACGGCATCTCCGCCCGGCGCATCGTTTCTTTACAGCAATTTGGGTGCGGGCGTCGCAGGCGTTGTGCTTGAGCGCGCAGCCGGTATGCCCTTTGACGACATCCTGCAATCGCGCGTGTTTGCCCCTCTCGCCATCCGCGCCAGCTATGATCCGCGCCGCATCTTGCCGGCAGACGACCTTGCCGACGGTTACAGCATTCGCGGCGTTCTGCCGCCCCGGCTCAGATACGACGCCGCGGCGCTGGCTGCCCGCCCGCCGGAAGATTTCGATCCCGAACGCGATTATCTCATCGCCGCCGGACGGATGATCACCGACAGCCGCGGCCTTGCGCAGCTGATACGCCTGCTCAGCTCCACAGACGGCATGGGCGTGCTCTCCCCCGCGTCGCTTTCCATGATGCGCGCTCCGCAGGATGGAAAGCCCGGCATCACCTTCGCCGGACGCGGACTCAACGTTGCCTTCCTGCCCGATCTGCTTCCCGGCGTTTCGCCGGTCGGCCATCAGGGCGTGGCCTACGGCATGTGTGCAGAGCTGTTTGCCGATCCCGCTTCGGGCGCAGGCGTAGGCGTGATGACCAGCGGCGTGCGCCTTGTCAGGCAGCCCCCGCTCATGCGCGCCGGTTTCGATCTGCTCGCTGCCGGTTTTGCTGCGCTCAGCCAAAGCGACTGACCTTCACATTCGCGCCACAATTCTTTAATAATAGTTTCCAAATCCTTTCATGATCCATCCACAGAGCGTATGTATAATACAACCATCGAAGGATACAACACGACCCCGAAAGGAGATATGAATATGATGCTTAAGAATCGTTCCCTTCGCAAGCTGGCAGCGCTGACGATGGCGCTGGCCCTCGCCGTCACCGCTTCCGCCACCGTCTTCGCTGAAGAAAACAGCGGCAAGCACTTCTCCATCGTCGAGGCCGCCGCCAAGGAAAACGCACTCTCGATCCCGGAGATTTCCAAAAAGTGCCGCACTTCCGTCGTGGCGATCGAAACCGAGACCACCGTCGTCTACAACGATTATGACTCCGGCTACTACAATCCGTTCGGCTCCATGTTCCCGGGCTTCGGCTATGGCTACGGCTACGGCACCCCCCGCGGCCAGCAGCGCGAATACACCCAGACCGGCGCAGGCTCCGGCATCATCCTCTCTGAGGATGGCTATATCATGACCAACCATCATGTCATCGCCGGTGCGGACAAGATCACCGTTTACGTGATGCCGGAAGACCCGGACGCCGAAGAGGTCACCTATGAAGCAACCCTGATCGGTTCCTCCGAGAGCAACGACGTGGCCGTGCTCAAGATTGAAGCCGAAGGCCTCAACGCCGCCGAGTTCGGCGACAGCGATCAGCTGGAAATCGGCGAGTTGGCCGTGGCCATCGGCAACCCGATGGGCAACGTGCACGGCAGCGTCACCGCCGGCATCATCTCCGCCACCGAGCAGGAACTGACCATCGACGATGTGACCATCAGCGCCATCCAGACCGACGCCTCCATCAACCCGGGCAACTCCGGCGGCGCGCTGTTTGACTCCTACGGCAACGTGATCGGCCTGGTCTACGCCAAGTCCTCCTCCGTATCCATCGAGGGCATGGGCTACGCGATCCCGGTCAACGACATCAAGGAACTCGTCACAGGCATGATCAACGATCCGGAATCCGTACAGGCGCAGACGCTGGGCAGCCAGATCATGCTGGGCATCACCATCTCCCAGATCACCGAGGAGATGAGCAAGCAGTACGGCTATCCGGTCGGCCTGTACATCACCGAGGTCTCCTCCATGAGCGCCGCTGAGCGTGCGGGCCTGCAGCGCGGCGACATCATCATCGAATTCAGCGATGAGAAGGTGGTCACCGCCGACGACCTGAATACCCTCAAAGCCGGCCATACCACCGGCGACGTCGTCTCCATCAAGGTGGACCGCAATGGCCGTGAGCTGACGCTGGAAATCGTCATGCCGCAGCCGACGCTGATCGAAAACCAGGCAAACTGATCCTTGTCCATCAGGCTCCCCGTCACGGGGAGCCTTTTTTTGCCGCCTTGCAGCCCCGGGCCGTCTGTGCTATGATGAAGGCATGAATCTGCATCTTTCCCCTTGACATATCCGGAGGTCACATCATGAGGCGACTCATTACTCTGCTTTTGCTGCTTGCGCTGCTGCCCCTGCCCGCCTGCGCGGAAATCATCCTCTTCGAGGATGAAAACGGCAAGGTGATCATGGGCGACGACGGCGAAATCGACTTCCTGCCGCCGGATGATCCGCCCGCAGCACATGCGGCTGCCTACGTCCCCACGCAGACCCCCTCCCCATATGACGCACAGGAATCGCGCCTGATTGAAGCTTACAGCCTGGATACGCCCCTGCCCACGCCGATCCCAGAGCCTTTTTCCTACACGCGCAAGCTTGAATACGGCTCCAACGGCGCGCTGGTCGAGCGCCTGCAGGATCGCCTCAGAGAGCTCGGCTTTTACGATGCGCGCTCTTCCGGCGGCTATTACGAAATCACGCAAAAGGCCGTCCGCGCCTTCCAGGGGCACAACGGCCTGGCTGTGGACGGCGTGGCCGGACGGCAGACACAAGAGCTGCTCTTCTCCGGCGACGCCGTGCCCGCCCATGCCACGCCGCGCCCCTCGCCCACGCCCGCACCGACAAAATACACGCTGATGGTCGACGTGGCCAATCAGATCGTGCGCGCATACACCTACGATGAATCCGGCAGCTACAATGTGCTCGTGCGCGAGATGATCTGCTCCACCGGCACCAGCCGCAATCCCACGCCGCTGGGCACCACCATCATGCCGAAAAAGCGCGCCCGCTGGGGCTATTTCCCGACCTGGGATTCCCACGCGCAGTATCTGACGCGTATCGACAGCGCCAACGCCTTCCACTCCGTGCTCTACACCGCAGCGGACGAAAACACGCTCTCCGTCCAGTCCTTCGAGGATCTGGGTTCTCCCGCCTCGCACGGCTGCGTACGCCTGTACGTATCCGACGCCAAATGGATCTACGACAACTGTGAAGCCGGTACCATCATCACCGTCTACGAGGGCGAATACGATCCCGAATACACGATGACCTTAAAGCGCGGACTGAACAGCGAAACGCTTCGCGAGCGTTCCCTGTCCGCGCCCACGCCCACACCCGTATACAGCCCGGAAAACTGGCCGACGGAGTACCGCACGCTGTATCGCGGCCGAAAGGGCGAAGACGTGTTCATGCTGCAGATGCGCCTGAAGGAGCTGGGCTACTATAACGGCACCGTATCCGGCGGCTACTACGGCGGCACGATCAAAGCCGTGGAAAACTTCCAGCGCGATCATGGTCTGACTGTGGACGGCGCGGCGGGCAAGCAGACGCAGGCGCTGCTCTTCTCCACTGCCGCAGACCCCGACCAGGCATCACAAAGCGTATCCCCTTCTCCTGCCGTCGTATCCACCCCTGTGCCTGCCGTCCAGGCAACGGCTGCGCCCGCCCTCGCAGCAACGCCGCTTCCGGCTGCCGTACCCATGGTGTTGCCGGAGTACGTGCCCCTCACGCCGATCATGGAGGACAGCGTCGGCTGATCCTGCCGCTTTTCAAGCCCCTGCGGGGGCTTTTATTATGCAGATTATTCTGCATCATACAGGTTGCATTTGGGTTTCTGAACAACCGTGCTTATGCCGTCCGGTTGCATTCAAAACGGTTATCGTGTATAATAAAGTGATTTGTTATGTGCATTTGCCGGCAAACGCATTATATAGAAAGGATCGGCTGACATGACCAGAAAACGCTGGTGCCTGTTCACCGCCTCCGCGCTGGTTTTTTCGCTCCTGTTTATCGTGGCGCTCGTCGTGATCGTCGATCCGTTCGAGATCTATCACCGCGCGCTCTTCTACAATCCCGCCTACGACAGCAAGACGCAGATGTATGCCGGTGCAGGCGTGGCCAAGTCCTATACCTACGACAGCGCCATTATCGGCTCCTCGGTCACCGAAAACTGCACGCCCAGCGTATACGACGATGCCCTGGGCGGCCGGTTCGTCAAGCTCTCCATGAACGCAGGCCTATCGCTTGACCATGCAAAGATGATGGAGATCGCTTTCCGTACGCACAATGTGAAGCGCATCGTCTACGGTCTGGACTTTTTCTCCTTCTCCAATTACTACACCAATCAGAAGGCTGTCACACCGGATTACCTCTACGACGACAACCTCTTCAACGATGTGAAATACTGGCTGAACAAGAGCGTGCTCTTTGCCGAAATCCCTAAGGCATTCTCGCGCATCGGAACGCCGGATGAGGACATGAGCCGCGACGCCATGTACGCCTGGTCCCCGCCGGATATGCCCGGAGACAGCGGTCTTCGCGCGATGACGGACCTTTCCGGTCCGATCCCCGCGCAGATCGATACAGCACGCGGCATAGAGCTGGCGCAGCTCAGCCTTGAATATAACGTGCTGCCCTTCATCCGCGCGCATCGCGATACCACGTTCACCATGTTTTTTCCGCCCTATTCCATCTACTACTGGGCCGATCAGGCCGTGCAGGGCGAGCTGGATACCCGCATCGCGCAGAAGAACCTGATTGCTCAGACGCTGCTGCAGGAACCCAATGTCGAGCTGTACGACTTTCAGGCGCATTTTGACTGGGTCATGAATTCCGATCTGTATTACGATCTGATTCACTACATCGCGTGCGTCAATGACGATATGGCCTACGCCATGGCCGGCGGACTGTGCCGCGTGACGGATATGGCGCGGATTGAGCGCAGCAACCAGGCGCTACTTACACAAGTACAGCTGATCTTCGCGCAGTAATTCATCGAAAGGAGCGTGTCTATGACACGATCTCTATGGGGGAAGCTGACGCTGACCCTTCTTGCCGGCGCGCTTGCGCTGGTCGTCTCCTCGGTGGTGATCATCGATCCCTTCGAGGTCTATCACAAGGCGACGGCCTTCATCCCACCCATCGCAAGCGGCACGCAGAGCTACTCCAACGCCGGTATCGCCAAATCCTACGATTATGACAGCGTCATCATCGGCTCCTCGATGACGGAGAATTTCCGTCCCAGCCAGCTGGATGATCTGCTGGGCGGCCGGTTCGTCAAGCTCTGTGTCAACGGCGGCACGCCGTTCAACCACAAGCAGATGATGGACATGGCCTTTGCCAGCCGCAGTATCAAAACCATCTTTTATGGGCTGGATGTGGACGCGCTCTCCTTTTTCTACACCACGCCCAAGACAGAGATGCCGACCTACCTGTACGACAACAACCTCTTCAACGACGTGCAGTACTGGTTCAATCAGAGCGTGCTGGCCAAGTACATTCCCAAGTGTCTGAAAACGCTGGGACAAACCGATCCTGACCAGCGGGACACGATGTACAGCTGGGGTGCGGATTTCGCCTTTGGCGCAGACGCTGTGCTGCGCGGCGCGCAGATCTCGGGCGGCGAGGTGGCGCAGGCGCCGCTGGAAACGCATCCCGCGCTCTCTCAGCAGTCGATGCTTAACATTGAGCACAATTTCATTCCCCTGATTGAAGCGCATCCCGATACGCAGTTCGTCTTCTTTTTCCCGCCGTATTCGCTGATGCAGTGGTACAGTTTTTACACCAGAGGCCAGCTGAACTACAACCTGATGCAGAAGCAGGCCGCCTGCGAACGCCTGCTCGCCTACGGCAATGTGCGCATATACGATTTTCAGGCGAACCTCGACTGGATCCTGAATCTTGATCATTATGTCGATTACGAGCACTATGGCGCGCACATCAACGACGCGATTGTCCGCCTGATCGCAGACGATCGGTGCCGCATCACGGACGTCGGCCAGATTCAGCAAAATGCCTCTGTCCTGCTGGATTACGTGGATCGCCTGCGCGCATACGGCGCCTGGCCGGATTCCTTTGACTCCATTCCTTAAGCAAAAGGAGATACCGATATGCTGTTCAATTCCTATGTCTTCATGCTGGCGTTCCTGCCGCTGACGCTGCTGATCTATTTCCTGCTGGGCAGGCTGCCGGAGCGCATCCCGCTTAACAAGCTGTTTCTGGTGCTCGCGTCGTTCGTGTTCTACGGCTACAACAATCCCAACTATGTGCCGATCATCGTCAGCAGCATTCTGATCAACTATGCGCTCAGCCAGATGATGCTTGCAAGCCAGAAGAAGCTCATCCGCCTGCCGCTGATGCTGCTGGGCCTTTTCCTTAATCTGGGCGTATTGTTCTATTTCAAGTATCACGACTTCTTCGCCAGCAACATGAATGCCTTCTTCGGCACAAGCTGGGCGCTGTATCGCCTGGCGCTGCCGCTGGGCATTTCGTTTTTCACCTTCCAACAGCTCTCCTACGTCATCGACAGCTATCGCCGCACCGTGCCGCGCTACAACATTCTGGATTACGCGTTGTTTGTCACGTTCTTCCCGCAGCTGGTGGCCGGCCCGATCGTGCTCCACAGCGAGATCGTGCCGCAGTTTGCCGATCCCAAGAACCGCCGCTTCAACTTCGACAACTTTGCCCCTGGCCTGTATGCTTTCGCGCTGGGCCTGTTCAAGAAGGTCATCGTGGCCGATACGTTCGGCATCGCGGTGGAAGCCGGCTTTGCCGATGCGCTGAGCCTGAACACGGCGGAGGCCTGGTTTGTCGCCATCGGCTACACTCTCCAGCTCTACTTCGATTTCTCCGGCTACTGCGACGTAGCTACCGGCGTGGGCCTGATGTTCAACATCAAGATTCCGCTGAACTTCAATTCTCCCTACAAGTCCATGAACATCCGCGAGTTCTGGCAGCGCTGGCATATCACGCTCTCCCGCTTCCTCACCAGCTACATCTACTTCCCGCTGGGCGGCAGCCGCAAGGGCATGGTGCGCACCTGCGCAAACCTCATGATCGTCTTCCTGGCCAGCGGCCTGTGGCATGGCGCCGGCTGGCTCTTCCTGCTCTGGGGCCTGATGCACGGCGCGGCCAGCGTTGCTTACCGCATCTTCCGCAGGCAGTATGACAGCCTGCATCCGGCACTGCAGTGGCTGATGACCTTTGGCTTCGTCATCATCGCTTGGGTCTTCTTCCGCGCCACGAGCATGGCCGACGCGATGGCGATCGTCAAGTCCATGTTCATGATGGATTTCGGCCCGATCCGCGATTCCATCACCTCCGCCTTCGCGCTGCCCGGCGGCATCCGCCCCGGCTACAATGCGATCTTCATGATGGCGTGGTACGTGCTTTCCCTCTTTGCTTGCCTGGGCATGAAGAACACCTATGAAAAAACCATGGCTTTCAAGCCCACGCTTCTGAACGCCTTCATGACGGTCATCCTCATCCTCTACGTCACGCTGTCCCTGTCCAACGTCAGCGTCTTCCTCTACTTTAACTTCTAAGCAGGCTGTGCCCACACCTCACTCCTCTCTTTTGCATCATCAACCCGTTTGCATCGGGCGGATGCCCCTGGAAAACGACTTTGCTTCGATAGGCTTATATGAAAAAGAAAACCTGGGCGCTCCTGTGTCTGGCGGGCATTGTGGGCGCGTTCTCCCTCATCAGCGCCATCGTCATTGCGATTGATCCATTTCAGGTCTATCGCCTGGCTGAGCGCTACATGCCGCCCATCGACAACACCACGCAGGTATACGCCAATGCAGGCATTGTGCGCCATTACGACTACGACAGCGCCATCGTTGGCACATCGGTGACGGAGAATTTCCGACCGACGCAGATGGATGAGCTGCTCGGCGGCCGGTTTATCAAGCTCTGCACCTCTGCCGGCACAGCATACAACCATGCGCTTTTGCTGAATCTCGCGTTTGAAACGCATGACGTCAGGCGCCTCGTCTATGGCCTGGACGTATACTCCTTCATCTCCGGCCTGGACGAAACGGGCAGCGAGGTGCCGCTGTATCTCTACGATCACAATCCCTTCAACGACGCGCAGTACTGGCTCAACCGCAGCATACTCGGCTCCTTCCTGCCGCGCTGCCTGCGCGCCTGGGGCCAGGCGCAGGATGATTCCATCCGCGACAGCATGTACTGCTGGGCAGGCCGTGACGATTACGGCCTCGTCGCGCTGTACAATGCGCAGTTCGATCCTGTAGCGCCCATGAAGGATGCATCCGCCTATACAGACAGGGCGCTCGCCAATCTGAATGCCCATGTGATCCCTTTCATCACCGCGCATCCCGAAACGCAGTTCGACTTTTTCTTCCCCCCCTACTCTGCCGCAGAATGGTCGTCCATGTACGCCTAGGGAACGCTGGAAGCCATGCTCGCCCTGCGCAGCCTGTGCTACGATGCGCTCAGCCGCTTTGACAATGTCACCATGCATGATTTCGCCGCGCGCAAAGACTGGGTGCTCAATCTTGACAACTACAAGGATACGCTGCATTACGGTCAGTGGATCAACGATGCGATCACCGAAAGCATTGCTGCGGGCAGCAGCATCGTGCACGACCGCGCCCAGCTGGATGCTGCCACCGCGCAGCTTCGCACCTGGGCAGGCGAGCTGATCGCCGCCGGCCGCTGGATCTACCAAGGCAGCTGATTCCCTTTTCGCACGTTCGATCAGCCAAGGAGGAACCATGAACCGCAGCCCCCGTTCCCGAAGGGCCCGCAAGCGCAGTCAGTCTCCGCTTGAAAATCCCGTTATCCGCGTGCTGCTGGCCGCCTTTGCCGTTATGCTGGTCGTCCTGATCTGCATCGGCGCTACCGCGCTGATGCCCAAGGTCGATCCTGCGGCGCTGGAGCCAACCGCCGAGCCCGGCACGCCCACGCCCATTCCCACGCCGACGCCCGAACCCACGATCACGCCCACACCGGCTGTGTTTGCGCCCTTCGGCGCGCAATACGGCTATGGCGGCGAGAATCTCATTCCCGAGACGCCGACACCCGAGCCGACCCCCGCACCCACGCCGACGCCCATCCCTGTGCCGACTGAGGCGCCCACGCCCTCGCCCGTGACCTACACGACGCTGCGCAAGGGCGTCACAGGCCCGTCCGTTGTCAGGATGCAGGAAGCGCTCATCGCCCTGGGCTATCTGGACGGCAAAGCGGACGGCGACTTTGGCCCCGGCACGCAAAACGCCGTTATCCAGTTTCAGGCGGTTAACGGCCTGAGCGCTGACGGCATCGCGGGCAGCAAGACGCTGACCCTGCTCTACAGCGGCGATGCGCTCGACGCCAGTCAGGCGCCCGAGATGGATTATCTGATCCTCGTCAATCGCGAAAACAAGCTGGACAAGACCTATGCGCCGACTGACCTTGTCGAAATCGCCGATGTGATTCCCGATTCCGTGCTCAAGGTCAAGTACAAGGGCACGCGCGCCAACCGCACAGCCGTCGAAGCGCTTCACCGCATGCTCGAGGATGCAATTGAGGACGGCGTAACCAACTGGCAGGTTTCCTCTGCCTATCGCGGCTACAGCGATCAGCAGGCCTTGGTCGATCAATCTGCTGCCGAATACAAAAAGAACAATCCCGACTGGACCCGCGAGCGCTGTCTCTCTGCAACGTATCAGACCGTCGCCCCTGCCGGCACCAGCGAGCATATGACCGGCCTCGCCTTTGACATCACCGTCCCCGGCGTCTCCTTCACCGGCACGCAGCAGCAGAAATGGCTGCACGAGCACTGCTACGAATACGGCTTTATCGTCCGTTTCACCAAGGAGAAGCAGGCCATCACCGGCTTCCTAGCCGAGAGCTGGCACTTCCGCTACGTTGGCGTGCATGCCGCCCAGGTGATGGTCTACAACGACTGGTGTCTGGAGGAATACGTCGAGAAGATGGGCGCGAAGTGACGGGAATGGGAAGCGTTGGGCCACCACTCAAGCCCGCTCGGGGACATCGTTCCCGAACCCCTTCTTCGCTTCGCAGCGGTCTAAAGCAGCTACATAAAAAGCACCCTGTCGGGTGCTTTTTGCTTATGGGTCCAAAGGTTTCTGCAGGCACCTGCTGTCTCCTCGGGCTGCTCAGCAGCGCCAGGACGTTCATCTGTTTTCCTCCAGCTTTTCAATCAGAAACGCTCTGAGCCGCTCTTTATAGCTCAATTGATTCTGGATAAGCGTCTCTCTGCGCGGATCATGAAACGACACCTCATCAAGATCCAGCGAAATGCTGTCCAGCGGCCATCCCTCGCGCATCTCCTCGCACGCCCTGTCCACCAGATAAAACGCATTGGCAAGCGCCTCTTCCCTGGTTTCCTGAAAACCATAGACCCGATTGCCAATCTTCAGCGCACAGCCATCCACATAGTACGAAAGTACATGCCCGCCAAGGCTATGAGAAAGTGCCTTATAATATTCAACCATCTGCGCGTCATCCAGCCGCACGCCCTGCGGCGTACGCACATGCAGCCCCGGCTGACGCGGATCGGTAAGCGGCAGGCTGTCAAAATACAATCCGGAATCCGCGCAGATCACCGCATCGGCATACCGGCCATAGAATTCAGCCTTGATTCTCGCGTTCTCCTCCGGCGTACTGCCGGTTTCCTGCGGCTCATCCGATACACCCAGATCGCCCAGCGTAATAAACGATACGCCGCAGCCTTCCAGCAGGTTTTCAAAATAACCGACCTTGGAGGGATTGGTCGTTCCGATTAAGATCGTCATGCCTTCGTCCCCTCCGTGAGATACGCATACAGTTCCGGCGTGATTGCCGGATAGGTCAGGTTTTCCGGCAGGCCGTCAAACAGACGTACCTCAGCCATCTCGCTCTCGGGCATCGGCCCAAGTTCATCAATTTCCGCATGGAAGACCATGCCCGTCGCACCTTTGCCTGTGATCTCGTCGCCCGCCCAGTAATCACACAGCGCGCAAATCGTATAACGCAGCGCGCCGGATTCTTCGAAAAGCTCTCTCTTTGCAGCTTCCATCGGCGTTTCGACCGGCTCGACGTGCCCGCCCTGCGTTTCCCAGGTCGTGCGCTGCTTATGCCGGCTGAGCATGAGTTTTCCACTGTATGTGGACAACACGACGACATATTTGTACGTCTTCAGCGCCCCGACCGGATACACCCTGCTGATCATGCCTTATGCCTTTCCATATCCATTGAACCATGCGCGCTCGGCAAACAGCTTTTTGGCAGGCGCCTTTATTTCCTCCGCCGCTTTGCCCACGGGCAGGAAGCACACCAACTCCATGTTTTCCGGCACGCCAAGGATATCAGCCATCTTCCTGCCGATCTGATCTTGATCGGTGATATGTCCCTCGACCCACACGCTCTCATAGCCCAGCGCCGTAATTGCTAGCAGCATATTTTCAATCGCAGCAGCGTAATCCTGCGTCGCAAAGCAACGGTCGCGGTATGCGATAATACGGCTTGTGAGCACACAGATCATCGCGGGCGCAGTCTCGCCAATCGGCGGCGTAATCACACTGTGCAGCTGCGCGAGCACCTGCGGATCATCCACGGCAATCAGGCTCGTCGTCTGCTTGTTGCAGCCCGAGGGCGCAGCCAGGCCGGCCTCCATTATCGCCTGCAGATCTTCCCTGGGCACTGGTACCGGCAGATACTTTCCCCGATAGCTGTGTCTTTCCAGAATCGTTTTCATCATATCCATCCTCAACGCTCCCTTCCGTTTTGTCCTTCAAATGTAAACTTTCCGTCCTGCCAGCATGCGTTCCTCGCGTATCCTTCGATGGTTCGCTGCCAGAACAGCCGCGCTGGTTCGCTGCCATAAGCCGGTTTCACTTCCCACAGTCCATCATGCAGCGAAAAGCACATCCTGGCCGCCTGCAATCCAACGCCCCTTCTTCTGTACTTTGGGATCACCAGAAACTCTGCGATGCTGTGTCTGCCGTCCTCATGCTCGCGTACCATCACGAAGCCAAGCAGCGTTCGTGTATTCAGCTCCCGGATGAAGTATGCTTCACGTTCCGGTTCGATAAAATATGCCTCGAACCATGGATAATCAAATATTGCGTCATCGTTCATCTCATTGAGATCGGTCAGGCTTTCCTCAAACAGCGAATATTGCAGCAGCCGAAAAAGCGTATCCCTCTTTTCCGGCTTCACCCGCTCAAGCGTAATCTCCATCCGTGATCATTCCTTCCGATCTGATAGAATGATTATATCACAAGTCCTGTATATGCGAAAAGAGCCCAGCATCTGCTGAGCTCTTTTCATATGGACTCCGGCAGTGTCCTACTCTTCCGGGCACGGGGAACTCGCATAGTCGCGGCCAATTGCCGCTCCTTGCGATTCCCGACGCTTCGCCTGCCTGCTTCCGCCACTGGCGGCGGCAGGCTCCGGTCCTACCCAAGTACTATGTTGCACGTTTGCTGGAATGGGCGGATAATAAAAAACTTGTCCGATTGGATATGAAAAAGCCCCAGCTAAAGCTGAGGCTTTTTCATATGGAATCCGGCAGTGTCCTACTCTTCCGGGCACGGGGAACTCGCATAGTCGCGGCCAATTGCCGCTCCTTGCGATTCCCGACGCTTCGCCTGCCTGCTTCCGCCACTGGCGGCGGCAGGCTCC